>JAZNCN010000008.1:0-100417 GCA_045587545.1 Candidatus Caccoplasma sp. | reverse complement strand
CCCTTTAAACCCAATAAATCCGGATAACGCTCGCATCTTCCGTATTACCGCGGCTGCTGGCACGGAATTAGCCGATGCTTATTCTTTTGATACTTGCAAACTCATACGCGTATGAGCTTTTACTCTCAAATAAAAGAAGTTTACAACCCTAAGGGCCGTCATCCTTCACGCGACTTGGCTGGTTCAGACTTCCGTCCATTGACCAATATTCCTCACTGCTGCCTCCCGTAGGAGTCTGGTCCGTGTCTCAGTACCAGTGTGGGGGACCTTCCTCTCAGAACCCCTAATCATCGTTGCCTTGGTAGGCCGTTACTCTACCAACTAGCTAATGATACGCATGCTCATCTGTAACCGGAATACCTTTAATCAAAATTTCATGCAACTTTTTGATATTATGGGGTATTAGTCCGAATTTCTCCGGGTTATCCCCCTGTTACAGGCAGATTACATACGTGTTACTCACCCGTGCGCCGGTCGCCATCTTAATAAGCAAGCTTATTAAATGCTGCCCCTCGACTTGCATGTGTTAGGCCTGTCGCTAGCGTTCATCCTGAGCCAGGATCAAACTCTTCGTTGTAATTATATTTTTTTATCTTTTTTCTCTTACAAACCCGATCCGATGCTCAAAATTACTTTAGTGTCTAAAGTTAGTTTTGACGTTGACTTTATTTACTCGTCTCGTACTACTTTGTCTTTTTCAAATATTCAATGATCTCTTTTTTGTTGCTTCCTTTCCGAAAGCGAGTGCAAAGGTACTACTCTTTTCCTTTCCTACCAAATATTTTTACAACTTTTTTCTGAAAAATTTTACCCCTTTTCGTAAATACCCTATATCTCAGTGAGTTATTTTTTATCTTTTTGCGAACTTTTTTCGGTATTTTATCTTTATTATTTTTAGAGCCTTTTTCACTTAAAGAATATTGCTATCTCAAGATGACATTTTAACAAGAGAAGATTATCTGTTTTTAAGACTGAATAGATATTTAATTTTTCTTTATTTATATAATAGTTCTTCTTTTATAAAACTTTTTGTACTCTCGTTTGCTTTTTATTAAAGAAATAGTTTAACTTTGTGACATATTATATATTTATATAAGGAATGAAAAGGAGATATGCCTTATATCCGCTGTTGCCATTTTATAGTTTTGGAGTGTGGTTGCGAAACAGATTTTTTGATTGGAATTTTTTAAAATCGGAAAGTTTTCCTATTCCGATTATTTCAATCGGAAATATTTGTGTAGGCGGATCAGGCAAGACTCCTCATACGGAGTTCTTTATTCGTATGCTTAAAGATAATTTTAATGTTGCCGTATTAAGCAGAGGATATAAGAGAAAATCAAAGGGCTTTGTTCTTGCCGACGAAAACTCTTCGGCTGATTTAATTGGTGATGAGCCTTTTCAAATTAAACATAAATTCAAAGATATTACCGTTGCTGTTGATGCCAATAGAAGGAGAGGTATAAAAAACATTTTGGCTCTTAAGCCAAAAACTGATGTCATTCTTTTAGATGATGCGTTTCAACACAGATATGTAAATCCTAAAATTTCAGTATTGCTTTGCGACTACAACAACATGTTTTACAACGACATGTTATTGCCTGTGGGAAATTTAAGAGAACCTGCTTCGGCAAGGTTTAGGGCAAATGTTGTTATTGTCTCAAAGTGTCCCGAGAATATTATCCCTATAGATAAAAGGATTTTAATTAAACGTCTAAATCTATTTCCTTATCAGAAGTTATTCTTTACATCTTTTGTATATGGCAGCCCGGTTGCTGTTTTTGAAGAGAACCCCAACTCTGTTCTATCTCAAAAGATTTTAGGTAAAGGTTACTTTATTTTGGCTGTTTCGGGCATTGCAAACCCAAAACCTTTTGATGATTACCTTGCTTCGCACGGAGCTAATGTAACATCTATTCATTATAACGACCATCATAATTTTTCAAAAAAAGATATTAATCATATTATTGAGAAATTCAACAGCATCAGAAATAACAACAAAGAGAGAACTTATATAATAGTTACAGAAAAAGATGCTGCCAGATTGGTAGATATGAATATACCCTCAGATATTAAAGAGCGTATGTATGCTTTACCATTAAGGGTAAACGTTAATGAAAATGAGAGTTATATTTTAAGGGAGTATATCTTCAATTCAATCAAAAAATAATTTTGTTACCTATATGAAGTACTATTTGGAAAATGTAAATGAGTGTGCCCGTTTTATTAAAGAGCAATTTGGTAATATTCCAAAAACAGCGGTTATTTTAGGAACAGGACTAGGCAAACTTGCAGAAGATATAAACGACAAGGTTGTTTTGAATTATCAAGACATTCCCAACTTTCCTGTATCAACGGTAGAGGGGCACTCAGGCAAGTTGATTTTAGGCAAACTTGGCAACTCACCTATTTTAGCAATGCAGGGACGTTTTCACTTTTATGAGGGATACGATATGCAGACTGTTACATTCCCCATAAGAGTTATGTATGAATTGGGTATTAAACGCCTTTTTGTCTCTAATGCAGCAGGCGGCATGAATCCCAATTTTAAGATTGGAGATTTAATGGTAATTAATGACCATATTAATTTGTTTCCGGAACACCCTTTGAGGGGAAGAAATATTGAGGAGCACGGTGTGAGGTTTCCTGATATGAGCGATGCTTATAATCCTTTGTTAATAGAGAAGGCTTTTAAGATAGCTGATGAAGAGGGGATAAAACTTCAAAGCGGTGTGTATGTAGGTACGCAGGGTCCGACATTTGAAACCCCTGCTGAATATAGATACTTCAGGTTTATTGGCGGCGATGCTGTTGGAATGAGCACCGTACCCGAAGTTATTGTTGCACGACACTGCGGTATTGAGGTTTTTGCAATATCGGTTATTACCGATTTGGGGGTTGAGGGTGTTGTGGAGAAGTGTTCGCACGAAGAGGTGCAACGTGCTGCCGAAGAGGCACAACCTAAAATGACAAGAATTATGAGACGTTTACTCACTTTAGAGGAGTAACGTATATTTAAAATATTTTCTATTATATGTAGTGTATGAGTAAAAACGATGTACGCACTGAGATTTCGACTCTCGGTGAGTTTGGATTGATTAACCATTTAACTAAAGAGATAAAACTTACTAACCCCGAGAGTATTTTAGGCGTTGGCGACGATGCTGCCATTATTAATAATGGCAACTTACAAACGCTTGTTACAACCGACCTTCTTTTGGAGGGTATCCATTTTGATTTAACATATGTTCCGCTTAAACATTTGGGTTATAAGGCAGCAGTGGTTAACTTCTCGGATATATATGCCATGAACGGCACTCCAAAACAGATTACCGTTTCGTTGGGTATCTCAAAGCGTTTTGCCGTTGAGGATATTGATGCACTGTATGACGGAATAAAACTTGCCTGCGAAATTTATGGTGTTGACCTTGTTGGTGGTGATACCTCGGCTTCAATGACAGGTTTAACTATAAGCATAACTTGTATTGGAGTTGCAGATGAGGATAAAATAGCGAAACGCAACGGAGCTAAACCTAACGACCTTATTTGCGTAAGTGGCGACCTTGGTGCTGCATATATGGGATTGCAACTTTTGGAACGTGAAAAGAGCGTTCTTAATGATATTGAAGGTGCAACTCCTAAATTTGAGGGTAGAGAGTATATTCTTGAACGCCAGCTTAAACCTGAGGCAAGAAAGGATATTGTAAAGGCATTGGCTGATAATGGAATTGTTCCTACTTCAATGATTGATGTTTCGGACGGACTCTCTTCGGAATTAATGCACATTTGCACTCAAAGCAAGACAGGTTGCAGAATTTATGAGGAGAGAATTCCTATTGACTACCAAACTGCTGTTACCGCCGAAGAGATGAACTTAAACGTTGTTACTGCAGCAATGAATGGCGGCGAAGATTATGAACTTTTATTTACCGTTCCGTTGGATAAACACGATGAGGTTTCTAAAATTGAGGGTATTTCGGTTATAGGACATATTACTGCAGAGAGTTTGGGTTGTGCAATGATTACCCGCGATGGCGGAGAGATTACTCTTAAAGCTCAAGGCTGGGAGCATGTTTAGTTTTCAGTTATCAGTTGTCGGTTTCGTGAACTCAACCGCCCTACGGGTAGTTGTTAGTTTTTAGTTGTTAGCTTTCAGTTATTAGTATTATTAGCCCAATTGGACTAATTAGTCGTAAAAGAGAAACGGAGTTGCATCTCAGTGAAATGCAACCCCGTTTTATGGTGTTCTGCCATAATAATTACGCTGTCAACATCAGGACGAGCCAGTGCACTGTCGATTTGTGCAGACATGCCAAATCGTGTTTTCATGGTTTTCAAATAGAGTATTGCATGGTGCTTTTGGAGTGGGGGTTGATTTTGTATCAGACCTTCTTCGTCATCGCTACATGAAGTTATAGTAATTAATGGCAACAGCATTAGAATTGTTAAGACGCCTGCATAATGTTTTAAGTGTTTCATAATTGTTTGTTTTTATATTGGTTAATGGTTTTTATTAATTAGGAATGGTTTTTAACTACTAATTCAACAAACCAATGTTTATTAACTAACAACTGATAGCTGACAACCGAATAATGCATATTGCATAAATATTATATTATTTTGCAAGTTTTTGAGCCATTACTCTTAAAAACTTGCATTTTTGTTTGTGTTTAGCAACCATTTTTCTTATTGTAAAAATAAATTTGTAAACAGCGTTATAATGAACTCTGTTTTTATATAAATTTGCAACGTTTATCTATTATATATGAACAACAAAGTTAAAGGGTACTTTTTAGGGGCTATTTCGGCTGCTACCTACGGAATGAATCCGCTATTTACATTGCCATTGTACAACGATGGCATGGACGCTGATTCTGTCCTCTTTTTCAGATACCTTTTTGCTATTCCTATTTTGGCTCTTATGCTTAAGTGGAGAAGACGTAGTTTTAAGATTGAACGAAGGCAAATTCTCCCTCTTGTGATAATGGGCATTCTGTTTGCAGCTTCATCGCTGACTCTTTATATGAGCTATAACTATATGGAGGCAGGTATTGCCTCTACCCTGCTGTTTGTTTACCCTGTTATGGTGGCTGGCATTATGACTTTATGCTTCAAAGAGAAACTTACATTACAGACAGTGTTGTGCATTGTTATGGCTCTTGTTGGCATCGGTTTGCTATATGAGGGTGGCGAAGGTGGCACTCTGAGTTTGGCCGGCACTCTGCTCGTTTTGGGTTCTGCCTTATCTTATGCTATATATATAGTAGGTATAAACCGCGTTGGGTTAGGCGATATGGCAACCATTAAAGTTACGTTTTATGTATTACTTTTTGGTTGGGGATTGTTTGCTGTACGCTCTTGGCTGTTTGCCGACGGGATTATTTTACCAAACAACTTATGGCTATGGGGTAATATTATATCTCTTGCCCTATTCCCAACTGCTATTTCTCTTATTTGTACTACTACTGCCATTCAAGAGATAGGTTCTACTCCCACTGCCATTTTGGGCGTACTTGAGCCTGCTACTGCCATATTCTTTGGTATTACAGTGTTTGGAGAAATTCTTACCCCTCGCGACTGCGTTGGTTTAGCTTTTATTGTTGCCTCGGTTTGCCTTGTTGTTGCAGGTGGTAACATTACCTACATTCTTGTTCGCTTCAGAAAGATGTTCCCAAAACTTCCCCTGAAAATTAGAAAATAGGGAATTAGTGCGTTGCTTAGCAACAATTAGAAATATAAAAAAAACAGAAAAGTTTTAAACCTTTTCTGTTTTTTTATTGTGAGCATAGAAAACGTATGTGACCAAGTTTACATTCTCCAAGTTAAGCAGTAGATGACCTCTTATAATCAATATTAATCGAACATACGTCTTATCTTAGAAAATATCCTCTCCTTAATAGCTTTTGTAGGTGAGAAATTAGATGCTTCACGATATTTCTCTATTGCTTTGCGCTCTTCGGAATTTAAGTTCTCAGGAACATATACCGAAATGTTTACCAATAAGTCTCCTACTCCGTAACGATTTACTGATGGTAATCCCTTTCCTCTTAAACGAAGTATTTTTCCGGGTTGTGTTCCCGGCTCTATTTTGACTTTTACTTTTCCGTCAATGGTTGGAATTTCAATGCTTCCGCCAAGTGCCGCTGTGGGAAAATCGAGAAGTGCATTGTATATCAAATCGTTCTCATCGCGTAACAAATCGGGGTGATCTTCCTCTTCTATAAGTATTAATAGATCTCCGGGCACTCCGCCATGGCGTGCTGCGTTTCCTTTGCCACTCATTGAGAGTTGCATTCCTTCCATTACTCCTGCAGGGATATTCAAGGTTATTACCTCGTCCTCTTTTTGTATTCCCTCTCCGTTACAGTGAGGGCATTTTTTTGTTATGGTTTTTCCCTCTCCGCCACATGTGGGACATGTGGTGGTTGATTGCATTGCTCCAAGGAATGTTTGCTGAACACGCGTTACCACTCCGCTTCCATTACAGTTTGAACATGTTGTGTAAGCTGTTCCGTTTTCAGCTCCTGTTCCTTTACAGTGGTCGCAAGCTACATATTTTTTTACTTTTATCTTTTTTTCTACTCCTGTAGCTATCTCTTTGAGGGTAAGTTTTACCTTTACTCTCAAATCGGTTCCGCGATTGGTACGCTTGCGCGAACCTCCTCCGAAACCGCCAAAGCCACCAAAACCACCTCCGAAGTGACCTCCAAAGATGTCGCCGAATTGAGAGAAGATATCTTCCATACTCATTCCGCCACCAAAGCCTCCGCCGAAGCCTCCTGCTCCACCCATTCCTGCATGGCCATATTGATCATAGCGAGCCTTCTTTTGAGGATCGCTTAACACCTCATAAGCCTCTGCTGCCTCTTTAAATTTCTCTTCTGCCTCTTTATCACCAGGATTTTTATCGGGGTGATATTGTATTGCTTTTTTACGGTAAGCTTTTTTTATCTCTTCGGGTGTGGCACTTTTTGATACCTCTAACACCTCGTAGTAATCTCTTTTTTCAGCCATAATCGTTATATGTTACTCCCCTACTACAACTTTTGAGAATCGGATTACTTTGTCATTCAAAGTGTATCCTTTTTGAACACAATCTATTACTTTGCCTTTCTTCTCGGGGTCTTCAACAGGGAATGTGGTTACTGCCTCATGATACTCTGTATCAAAGGGGGCATCGGCTGTCTCTATCTCTTTTACTCCATTTTGAGCAAGATAGCCTTTAAATTTATTGTATATAAGATTTACTCCTTCAACTAATGCCTCAACGTCAGTTGATGTGTTTAGTGCTTGCAAACTTCTTTCAAAATCATCAATTATAGGCAACAGATTTTTAAGACACTCCTCGCCTCCTGATTTTATTAAATCGGCTTTCTCTTTTATGGTGCGCTTGCGATAGTTATCAAAGTCAGCCATTAAAAGAAGTTTCTCTTTTGTCAACTGTTCAACTTTTTCTTTTAACGATGCAACTTCTTCTGACAAAGTGTCAGTTTCGGCTGTTTCAGGCTCGGTTTGTGATTGAGCTTCGTTAATAGATTCTTGTGGTGTTTCTGTTGTCTCAATATTGTTCAACTCCTCTGTTTCATCAATGTTTTGCGATTTTTTTGCTTTGGTCATATCTTATTATTTTTTCTTCTCTTTTGTTTATACCTATTATATAACAAAAATGCTGCCAAAATTATTTGGCAGCACTTTTGGCAGTATTTGAAGCGAAGCCTATTTGTGGTTCTTTGATTATATTTTTCGTTTTAATTTTTCTATTTTTTTTGAGATTGCAACCTCTTCCTTAAATTGTTGCGTAAGCAAATATTGTATTGATACGTATGTAGTGTGGTCTTTTGCATCAATAATAATATCCATTAACGACTCTAACGTATCGGTAAGGCGCACGGTTTGTATTAATGAACGTTCAAGGGCTTCTTCAACCGTACCGAACTTTTGAGGGAGTTCTACTATATCGCGTATTTGAGGGATAGAACCTTGATCGGTCATATAATCATATATATCTTCGCTCTGCTCTAAGTGATTACGATATATTGTACGAAGGAACTCTGAAAGGTCGTCGTACCCTTGATTACGCAACTGCAACGATATTGCAAGGTTATAATAGGCTACCCATAAAGAAGCGCCAGCATAGAGTGCCAACGCTTCAGATATTTTTTGTTTTATCATAATGGTATAGGTTTTATTTTGTAAACAACCTATACTTTTTTTTGTTCAGAATGTTTACTCGTAACTTGAACCGTCAAAACAGTGCGTACATATCTGCTCTTTTGGTAACCCGATTGAAGCAACAAGAGTCTCGATTGGATTAAATTTCAAGGAGGTTATACCCAACTGCTTACGTATGCGGTCAACCATCTCGCAATATTGTGGCGAACCTGTTTTTGCATAGGCATCAAGGTTTTTGTTATGATCTCCTTCCATGTCTTGTATTATTCTGCGACATATCAACTCCAACTCTGTTTTTGTTGCCGAGAATCCCAAAAATTTACAAGGGTAAATCATAGGTGGACATGCTATACGAATATGCACCTCTTTTGCCCCACAACGGTAAAGATCTTTAATATTATCACGCAACTGTGTTCCTCTCACTATTGAGTCGTCACAAAATACCACTCGTTTATCTTTTAACAACGCCTTATTGGGTATTAGTTTCATTTTTGCTACCAACTCACGACGCTCTTGCGTGGGTGGAGTGAAACTTCGTGGCCAAGTTGGGGTGTATTTTACTATTGCCCTTTTGTATGGCACACCTTTTCCCATTGCGTAGCCTAGCGACATTCCTATTCCTGAATCGGGGATACCTGACACATAATCAACTTCCACCTCATCAGCTCGTCCCATTGCTTCGCCACAATCGTATCGCATCTCCTCAACATTCTTTCCTTCATACTCGCATGATGGATAACCAAAATATACCCACAAGAATGAGCATATCTGCATTTTATCGTTGGGTTTGCGTATTTGTGTGTAGCCTTCTGCCGTAATTTTCATTATCTCTCCCGGACCTAACCAACGCTCTACCTCATAACCAAGGTTGGGAAAAGAACAGGTTTCTGAAGAGACTGCAAATCCTTTGCCCTCTGCTCCTCTTCCTATATATAAAGGAGTTCGTCCATATTTGTCGCGTGCTGCTATTATAGAATCTTCAGTAAGCAACAGCATTGAACATGATCCTTTTATCTTTGAGAAGAGGTACTCAATACCGCTTACAAAATCTTTGCCTTCGGCTATAAGCATTGCCAATAACTCGGTTTGATTGGTTATATTGTTGCTATGTTCGCAAAAGTGATGTCCTTGCGCCAATAACTCCTGCTCCAACTCTTTGAGGTTATTAATCTTTGCTACTGTTACTATGGCAAATTTACCAAGTTTTGAGCTTATTATTATAGGTTGTGCATCGGTGTCGCTTATTACTCCCAACCCCGCATTTCCTGAAAATTCGGGTAAATCCGATTCAAATTTTGTACGGAAATATGAATTCTCTATATTGTGTATTGAACGCATAAAGTTTCCGCCACTAACTGTTACCATTCCTGCACGCTTGGTTCCAAGGTGTGAGTTGTAATCGGTTCCGTAAAATAGTTCTGAAACACAATCACTCTTTTTTATGGTTCCAAATAGTCCTCCCATTGTATTTTAGATATAATTTTTCTGTACTATTTTCCTCTATTCTCTTCAACCCATTTACGAGCATTTACAAATGCCTCAATCCATGGCGTAACCTCGTCAGTTGCTCTTTGTGGATTGTAGTATGCACATTGCCATGGGAATATTGCTCGCTCCAAGTGAGGCATCATTGCCAAATGACGTCCGTCGGGCGATGCTATACCTGCTATTGCCGCTGGTGAGCCGTTTGGATTGGCAGGATACTCATTATAGCTGTATTTTGCTATTACATTATAGTGTTTGGGCGAGTATGGCAATGAGAATTTTCCTTCGCCGTGTGCTACCCATACTCCTAATTTACTACCAGACAATGAACCGAACATAACCGAGTTGTTCTGTGGTATAGTTAATCCTATAAACTCTGACTCAAATTTATGAGAGTCGTTATGTTGCATTGTTGGTTTCTTCTCATCGTCAGGTGTAAGCAAGCCTAACTCAACCATCAATTGACATCCGTTACATATTCCAAGTGAAAGTGTATCTTTACGCGCATAGAATTTTTCCAATGCTTTTTTTGCGTTTTCATTCCACAAGAATCCACCTGCCCAACCTTTTGCCGAACCTAATACGTCAGAGTTAGAGAAACCTCCTACATATACTATCATATTTATATCTTCAAGAGTCTCTCTTCCCGACATAAGGTCTGTCATGTGTACGTCTTTCACATCAAAGCCTGCAAGATATAGTGAGTATGCCATTTCGCGATCACCGTTTACTCCTTTCTCTCGAATAATTGCAGCTTTTACTCCTGTTGAAGGACGTGCACCTGCGGCTATGCCGTAGCTTGCCATTGTTCCTTCAAAGGCTTTTGGCATTCTCCATTTGATTGGTTGTTTTTTATAGTTATTGAAACGAGCTTTTGCACACTCTACTCCACTTTGCTTACGGTCTAATAGGTATGATGATGAATACCAAATATCACGTAGATAATCAATTCCGAATTGATACTCTGCTCCATCTTTTGATACCAACAAATGACGCTCTTTGCAAGGACGACCTAATTTTACGAATTGTACTCCGTATTGTTTCATTATGGCCTCTGCTTCTTTTACATTGTTCACCTGAAGTACCACTCCGGGATTTTCGCTGAACAATACTTTTATGATGTCTTGCTCTTTTATTTTATTAAGATTTATTTCAAGACCGCCTTGGCTGTTTGCAAAGGTCATCTCAAGTAGAGTTGTTAATAGACCTCCGGCTGAGATGTCATGTCCTGCAACTACAACTCCTTTGTTTATCATTTCTTGTACCGCTGCAAATGCGCTCTTGAAATATTCCGCATCTTGAACAGTTGGCACTTCGTCTCCTACTTTGCCTAATGATTGAGCAAATGCCGAACCGCCTAATTTGTATGTATCAAATGAGAAATCAATATGATATAAAGGATAGCTGCCTTTATTGCTTACTACAGGCGATACTACTTTCTTAATGTCCGAAACTTCTGCTCCTGCCGAAATAATCACAGTTCCGGGTGAATATACTTTGTCTTCGCCATATTTTTGGGTCATTGACAAACTATCTTTTCCTGTTGGAATGTTAATTCCCAAATCTATTGCAAATTGACTGCATGCTTCAACTGCTTTGTAAAGACGTGCATCTTCTCCCTCGTTTTTACATGGCCACATCCAGTTTGCACTTAACGATACACTCTTTATTCCCTCAGACAAAGGTGCAAACACTACGTTTGTCAGTGCTTCGGCAATTGATAACACTGAACCTGCTTCGGGCGATACGAGTGCGGCTTGTGGTGCATGTCCTATTGATGTTGCAATACCTGCCTTACCACGATAATCTAATGCTACTACTCCGCAATCGCTCAAAGGCAACTGTATCTCTCCTTGACATTGTTGGCGTGCTACTTTTCCGGTTACCGAACGGTCAACTTTATTTGTAAGCCAATCTTTACATGCCACAGCCTCTAATTGTAATACATCTTCAATGTACTTGTGGATTTTTGATGCTTTATATGGTACAGCCTCGAATTTGCTCTCAACTGTTACATCGTTCATTATTGTTTTGGGAGCTTTGCCAAACATATCCTCCATTGCAAGATTTATGGGGCATACTCCATCTTTTTGTTCAAATACAAAGCGGTCATCGCCTGTTGTCTCTCCCACTACATACATAGGAGCACGCTCTCGCTCAGCTATACGCTCAACGTATGGGATATCTTTTTCGGGAATTACCATACCCATACGCTCTTGACTTTCGTTTCCTACAATCTCTTTTGCCGATAGGGTTGTATCTCCGATAGGTAATTTATCCATCTCAATTTTACCACCTGTTGCCTCAACCAACTCAGATAGTGCATTTAAGTGTCCTCCAGCACCGTGGTCGTGAATTGAAATTATGGGGTTGGTTTCGTCCTCTGCCAATGCTCTGATTACGTTAGAAACCCTCTTTTGCATCTCCGGGTTTGCACGTTGTACGGCATTCAACTCTATGGCATTGTCATATTCTCCTGTCTCTACTGATGATACTGCTCCTCCGCCCATTCCAATGCGGTAGTTATCTCCACCCATTACTACTACTTTCTCTCCGGGAGATGGAGTTCCTTTTATAGCATCGCGACGTGTTCCAAATCCTACACCTCCTGCCAACATGATTACTTTGTCATAAGCATACTTTTTGTCGTTACCTTCGTGCTCAAATGTTAGCAACGAACCACAAATCATAGGTTGTCCGAATTTGTTACCAAAGTCTGATGCTCCATTTGATGCTTTTATCAATATCTGCTCTGGTGTTTGATATAGCCAATCGCGCTCGGGCATTACGTTTTCCCACGCACGTCCTTTCTCTGTACGAGGATATGAGGTCATATAAACTGCTGTTCCGGCAATAGGCAAACTTGCTTTTCCTCCTCCTAAACGGTCACGAATTTCACCACCCGTTCCTGTTGCCGCTCCGTTGAAAGGTTCAACTGTTGTGGGGAAGTTGTGAGTCTCTGCTTTTAATGAAATTACAGTATCTATTTCTTTTACTTTAAAATAGTCCGGTTTATCTTGTGTTGCAGGGGCAAATTGTTCTACTGTAGGTCCTTGATTAAAAGCTACGTTATCTTTATATGCCGATACCAATTTGTTAGGATTGGTTTCTGATGTTTTTTTAATCATTTTGAAGAGTGAACTCTCTTTTTCCTCTCCGTCAATTACAAATATTCCGTTAAATATTTTATGACGACAGTGCTCTGAGTTCACTTGTGAGAATCCGAACACCTCACTATCGGTTAGTTTACGACCGATACGTGCCGACAAATCGTTTAGATATTGTATCTCATCTTCACTCAATGCCAATCCCTCTTTTTTATTGTATTCTACTATATCGTCAATATATACAATGGCATCGGGAGTTTTGTTAATATTAAATATCTCCTCGCTTAATCCGTCATAAAGGCGTTGCAACATTGCATCGTACTTTACGTTTTTACCACTTACTTTAAAATACTCCTCAATACGGGCAATTCCTTTTAATCCCATATTTTGAGTTATCTCTACGGCATTTGTACTCCAGGGAGTTATCATCTCCTTGCGAGGTCCGACAAATTTTCCTGAGACACTATCTTGTTTTATCTCTTTTGCCGAGCCAAATAGCCAACATAGTTTTTCAATCTCTTCTTGCGATAGCTTATGGTCGCAAGATACTGCTATTACACTGTTTGTAAGGGTTTTAAAAAATGATACCATCAGTAGTAGTTTTTATGTTATGCTTATATTTAATATTCAAGAGTGAACAATATCTCTATTTTCGCTCACAAAATTAATAATTTAGTCGGTTTTCTAAAATCAATTTCACAATTATTTATACACATATTTCAAGTTTTTTGTTATTATAATAACCAAAGCTGATTTTAGTAGATGTTTTAGACGAATGTTCCGAAAATTTTACTTACTTTTGCATCTAATATAATATACTGCGATAACCGTGGATTTATTTTTTTACACAGCTCTTAGAGGAATATTGATTGGAATATTGGTTTCGGCTCCAATGGGACCAATAGGAGTGTTGTGTATTCAAAGAACCTTAAACAGAGGTAGAATATCTGGGCTATTCACAGGCATCGGTGCCTCTATTTCAGACCTTATATATGCTATCCTTACAGGTTTTGGCATCTCTATGATTATTGATTTTATTGAGAGCTACGAACTTCTTATTCAAATTTTCGGCAGCATTGTGCTTGCTTGCTTTGGATTATATATATATCGTCAAAATCCTGCAAAAAATATAAATCTTAAAAAACCGAATGCCACAAACCATGTGCAAGATATGGTATCGGCATTTTTTCTAACTTTATCAAATCCTTTAATTTTATTCTTATTTATCGGACTATTTGCAAGATTTAACGTCTTTTTACCCGAATCGCAATTTCACGATTACATTACCGGATATGTTTCAATTATTATAGGTGCCATACTTTGGTGGTTGACAATAACTTATTTTGTAAATAAAGTAAGATCCAAATTTAATTTACGATCTCTTTGGATTATTAACAGATGCATAGGTACAATTATAATATTTATGTCTGCTTTTGGCTTTGTTTCGGGAGTTATTGAGTTTTTCTAATATACGACAATTAATTCAATTTTTTATATGAAAAAGAGTATCAAGGCTATATATATGCCTCAACTTGATGAGTTGGAATTGTGTAAAGTTGCCGAACAAATGGAAGGCGTTGCCGAACGTGATTACGTTTCAGAAATTAATTGGAATGAGTTTCCTCATAAACCTATTGTTGCATTTGATGTAGCTCGCGGAGAGAAGAATTTGTTTATTCACTTTTTTGTAAGAGGAAGTTATATACGCGCCGTTAATAAGGAGTATAATTCACACGTCTATCAAGATAGTTGCGTTGAGTTTTTTACTCGCATTCCCGGAGAAACCGAGTATTACAACTTTGAATTTAACTGCATAGGAACTGCTCTTTCATCAAAACGCAAAAGCAGAACAGAAAGCACTCACTACTCTGATGAGCAAATGGCAAGAATAAAGACCTGGAGCAGTTTGGGCAACGAGCCTTTTGAAGAGAAAGACGGAATACATTCATGGGAAGTTGTTGTTGCCATTCCTTTTGATATGATGGGGATTGATTGTAACAACATTCCTTCAATGATTGAAGCGAACTTCTACAAATGTGGCGATAAGACCTCTATCCCTCATTATGTAAGTTGGAATAGGATTGATACTCCGACACCCGATTTTCATCGTCCTGAGTTCTTCGGAGAACTCTTATTTTAAGTTGTTAGTTGATAGTTTTTAGTTGTTAGTTTATGTTATCTTGAAACTAACAACTAAAAACCGATAACTATCTATCTTCTACACATATCGGCAAATGGGCAATACTCACAAACTGCTATATCTTGTGTTTGCACAAATGGAATATTTTCGTCAAATATAGAGACTAAGCAATTATCTATATTATTGAGATACTCATCAAACATCTTACTATATTTACCAACCTCTACCTCTTCTATTGTTTTATCGTGCTTGTATCTTATTTTCCATACAAATTGTTCGGCAAAATAGTTTTCGAAGGCATATAATCCCGGTACAAAAACATTATCATAATCAGGCATTGCAATACCTGAACTTATCATAAACTCTTTTAATCTTTTATTTTCTCCCGGCTTATTAAATTCTGATATTATACCTTTCTTTAACAACATAACATAAAATAAGAGTTGCAGCACGGCTTTACTTCGCACTTTGCTCTTATCTGTAAACAATTTTTCGGGCGAACTAAACTCTAATATCGCCTTTCCACTCTTATAGTCTATTATATGTATATATTTACCCGAACTTTCAAGCCTATCTATCAAACCTTTTATCCTTACATTTTTGCCATTTGAAAGAGTGTAATGTGTATTTATAGGGAGCTCATTTTTTAACATCTTGAACGGAACTCGCAATTTATCAAGTTTCAAGGTCTGATATACCATCTTTTTTATTATCTCCGCTCTCAAAAAGAGACGTCCTTCAAGTTGTACATCATCTATTTTTACGGTTGTTTTGCTCGATGTTTTAAAGTAGTTATTTACAAAGGCTTCTTTTATAAGTTTTGATATAAAATCTTCATCTTTTGCAATTGCATCTATAACCTCAACTGTTATCTCTTTTCCTTCATATTTGAGGTAGAGATGTTGCATCACTTCATGGTATATAGTTCCGAATGTTGATGCATCTAAATCTTCTGAAACTTTGTCGGGTTCTGCGATTCTTTCTATATAAGTAAAATAAAACTTCAAAGGGCAATCGATATATGTATTTATTGCCGAAGCCGAGATGTTTTTATCTCCGTCATCTAAGAAAGAATTTAATTTTTCTAAGACCAGACCTCGCTTCTCAATCTTAATCTCTTTTTCTGAAGGAGAGTTTATATTGTAATTTATGCTCTTTTCAATAAACTTATCACTATTAGCGAGATACTGATATTTAAGCTGATATACAAAGCGACTTACATCACCTATTTTAACTCCTTCGGTACGAGTATCATAAGTCATATATACTTTTTTAGCACGAGATATCAGGCGATAAAAATAGTACTCTGCCATTCCGTCGCGTTGTTCGTACGACGACAATCCAAAACCACGACGCACATTATAGGGTATGAATGTATCGGAACGGGAATCTGCAGGAAATACCCCTTCATTCATTGACAATATTATTACATTATCAAAATCAAGGGCGCGAGTTTCAAGTACTCCCATTATTTGTAATCCCGATAAAGGTTCTCCGTTAAACGGGACCTTTATGCTTGCACACATTTTATCAATTAAGCGAAATAGTGTTGCAAGTTGCATCTCCTCATTTATTATTAAATTTGCAAGCCTGTTTATTACCGTCTGATAATAGAACAAAAACTCTTTAGTAATTGCCTGTTCGTCATTATCTGTATCAATATCGCTATTCAGTTTTTCTATTACAGATGTCAAATATGATAATGCCTCTTTACTATCACTCGGCGAGACAAAAAGATATTGCATCTCTTCAGGTATCTCTTTTTTAGAAATATAGACCATATTCTTTTCCCTTATATCTGACATAAAAGTAATGGCTATATCTTTATGAATTTGCTGGATATATGGTTGTTGCAACAACATTATTACATTACGATGATAAAAACGCACCTCTCCGTTAGATGATTTTCTGCTCTTTATCTGCAAATCGTAAATAACTGAAAAGAGCGAAGCCAATGGCGAGCCTCCTAATGGATAACCCATTGTTACGTTTACCGAATTCACACTTGACGGCAATGAACCAAGCATTGGCATAAGAAGATTTTCATCAGGTAATACAACTACTGTACTTGCTTCGTCCTCTTTTTGAGCTATTAATTCAGAAAGCAATTTTCCGGCATACTTTGTCTGACCGGTATTAGAGGGAATTGCCACAACTTCAATATCCGGATAATTTAAGTTTTTATCTTCATTAAGAGGAAATTTAGAGACAAATTGCTGCATGTTTTTACGCATAGCCTCTCCTGCCATAGAATAGGCATCGTTACATACAGGAGTGTTAAAATCCCAATAAAAATCAGCCACGCCCATATCTTGCAGCAACTTCATCATCTTCTCTTCGGCTGTTGAGAGTATGTTAAAACCTACAAAAACAATATTTCTGTAACGTGCTTGTATATCAGATAATGTTATCTTTTCTTTTTCTATATCATCTATTATTGAGCGAAGCATCATTCCATTGTACGCACACCCTTTATCTTCCAGATCTTTGCGTAACGATGCATATAGGTTATAGAGAATTTTCCATAAATTTATAAACTCCTTTTTACTATTATCTAACTCTCCCACTTCTTTCTCAACGTTAAAGTGCGATATAAACCTCTCTAAAAATTGTCGCTGTTCGGGAGTAAGAATGTCTTTGAATTGTTCATCAATATTCTTAAGTTCATATATGTTTGAAAATAGTTGAGAGGCATCAACAAGATATTTATCAACGTCGTCAAAATCAGACAAAAGGATATCTGCCCAATATAAGAAATCATCAAAAGTTTCGCTACCTGATGAAAGATTCTTATAATGTTTGTACAAGACAAATAGCATCTCAATTCTATCAGCAGGAGCATAACCCGATAGTTGAGATATAAAATCGTCAATAGTCAAAGTTGTTGGTGAAAATATCGGATTTTTAGGCATTTCAGCTAAATATTTCAAAAAAAACAGCTGAGCTCTCCTACTTGGAAAAACAAAAGTATTATCCTTAACAGCCTCTCCCTGCCTTGTATAAAAAGCATGAGCAACATTATATAAAAATGGTTTCATATCATATATTTGTTATCTTGTAAAAATAATAAAATTTCATATTATTGTAATAATAATAGCCCCGTTTTTTTAGTAATTTTGTAGATTCTATAGATTTTAAATGATAGAGCCAATTAGAAGTTGTTTGAAATTTTATAAAAAAATTATTTATATTCAAGAGAGAATATTTCTGATTCATTTTTTTGCTCAACTTTATAATTTTAGATTATGATTTCAATTAATGGTGTATCTGTTGAATTTGGAGCAACACCTCTATTTGACAATATTTCGTATATAATAAATAAACGCGATAGAATTGCTCTTGTTGGTCGTAACGGGGCAGGCAAATCAACCATGCTTAAAATTATAGCAGGTGTTCAAATTCCCACGAATGGCAATGTTTCAATTCCCAAAGGGATTACGGTTGGATACCTGCCTCAACATATGCCCATATCTGATACTCAAACTCTGCTTAAAGAGACAGAAACTGCATTCTCAGAGATTTTTGAGATGCAAAAGCATATTGAGGAACTCAATATTGCCCTTGCCGAACGCACCGATTACGAGAGTAAGGAGTATAGTGAAATTATTGAAGAATTAGCCATTTCCAATGAACACATGGCAATTATGGGGGCTATGAACTACCAAGCAGAGATTGAAAAAACGCTTATTGGTTTAGGATTTTCAAGAGATGATTTTAATCGCCCCACATCAGAGTTTAGCGGTGGGTGGCGTATGCGTATTGAGCTTGCCAAAATTCTTTTGCGTCACCCCGATTTATTACTGCTTGATGAGCCTACAAACCATCTTGATATAGAGTCAATTCAATGGCTCGAAAACTTCTTGGCTACAAGCGGAAGTACCGTTATGTTGGTATCGCACGACAGGGCTTTTATTGACAATGTAACAAACAGAACCATTGAAATTTCACTTGGTAAAATATACGAC
Source organism: Candidatus Caccoplasma sp. (assembly GCA_045587545.1). Classification (GTDB taxonomy): domain Bacteria; phylum Bacteroidota; class Bacteroidia; order Bacteroidales; family G3-4614; genus Caccoplasma_A. Next base: position 81,551 of record JAZNCN010000008.1, on the reverse strand, counting down.
TACAAAGTAAACTACTCTAAATATGTTGAACTGCGCGCCGAAAGGCTTGAACAACAGAAGAGAGCTTACGAAAATCAACAAAAACAAATACAGGACACCGAAGAGTTTATTGAGCGTTTCAGATACAAAGCAACAAAATCGGTTCAAGTTCAATCAAGAATTAAACAACTTTCAAAAATTGAGCGCATTGAGGTTGATGACGTTGACACATCAAGATTAAATCTTAAGTTCCCCCCTGCTCCTCGCTCAGGCGACTACCCTTTGATTATTGATGGAGTAGGCAAATATTATGGAGAACGTCATATATTTTCAAATGCAACTTTTACCCTTAAACGTGGTGACAAGATTGCCTTTGTTGGCAAAAACGGAGAGGGAAAGACCACACTTGTGAAGTGTATTAATGGAGAGATTGACTACATAGGAAATTTAAAGATTGGACACAATGTTAAGATTGGATATTACGCTCAAAATCAGGCACAGCTTCTTGACGGAGAGTTAACGGTTTTTGATACCATTGACCGCGTTGCCGTTGGAGATATTCGCACAAAAATTCGCGACATATTGGGTGCATTTATGTTTGGAGGAGAGGCTTCTGACAAAAAAGTAAAGGTATTATCTGGAGGAGAAAGAGCCAGACTTGCAATGATTAAGCTATTGCTTGAGCCTGTAAACTTGCTTATACTTGATGAGCCTACAAACCACCTTGACATGAGCACCAAAGATGTACTTAAACAAGCAATTGAAGCATTTGACGGAACAGTGCTAATTGTATCGCACGACCGCGAATTTCTTGACGGGCTTGTTTCAAAAGTATATGAGTTTGGAGGCGGAAAGGTTACAGAGCATTTAGGTGGAATTTACGATTTCCTTCAAAAACGCAAATTAGAGAGTTTGTCGGAGTTGGAGAAGAAGAGAGTTGAGAAGCTTGAAGATAAACCCAAAGAGGTATCAGAAAGCAAGCTGTCTTATATAGAGCGCAAAGAGATTCAACGAAAAATAAGGCAATTTCAAAACTGCGTAAACGATGCAGAGAAACGAATTGCTAAAATTGAAGAACAAATTGCCGAAGTTGAAAAAGAGCTTGCCACTCCCGAAGGATTCTCAAACATTGACCTTTGTCAAAAACACGGAGAACTCAACCGAGAACTTACAGTTATTATGGAGTATTGGGAAGAACAATGCGAAAATCTTGAAAACGCCAAAACTGAATTAGACAGCTAAAAACAACCAACTTTAACATTCTGAATATTTGCATATTATAAAAATTATAGTGAATTTTGCGATAAATAAAAAAGTGATAACATATGAAAAAAACAACTTTATTGAGCATATTAATTATAGCATATGCTTTTATCTGTAATATAAAAGCAGAGGTTATTACAATTGAGGGGGCAAATGAGATTGCTAACAATTTTTTTGTACAAACTTCAAAAGACAATAAATTAACAAAGAGTGTAGTCTCTCAATTAGAATACGCGTGGGATAGCAAGTCGCTATATGGTAATTCTCTTTTGAAAAATTCAGAAACAGAACCTACTTTTTATGTATTTTCAAATGAAGAAGGCTTTGTTATTGTTGCTGCCGAAAATAGCGTTGAACAGATAATAGGTTACTCTTATGAAAGTTCAATGGAATCGGCAGAGAATATTCCCGAACCTATGAAAGCTTATCTTATGGGGATAGATGCCGAAATTAAATATTACAGAGAAAATATATATCCTACAACAAAAATCCTAAAAGCTACAGCCGAAGAGACAGGAGGTACTATTGTTAAACAACTTGAAACAGCAAATTGGGGGCAAGGCTCTCCTTTTAATAACCTTTGTCCTACAAGCGGAACTACTCATTGTCTTACAGGGTGTGTTCCAACTGCATATGCTATAGTTATGCGTTATCATGAATGGCCGATAAGCGGAACAGGAAACGTTTACAATCCCGATACTGCTGAACCCACAGACATAAGCAAAAGAGTATATGAGTGGAACAATATGCCTTTAAACTACATATCGGGACAATACACCGATGCTCAAGCTACAGAAGTTGCAGAGATAATGGTTGACCTCGGATATAGATTTATGGCTTCGTACGGAACAAGTTCAACAGACGTAAGCGCAGGATTAGGTTCGACGGAGTATCTGCAAAGGAGTTTCGGTTATAATAATGTGCCGTCAACAAGCAGAGATATGGTTGGTGACACCGAATGGAAAAGACTTTTAAAAGAGAGTTTGAATAATAATTGTCCTGTCCCATATAGAGCAACAAGTGCCATAAATTCGGGACAGATTGATGGTAAACATATGTTTGTTGTAGATGGTTACACAAGCAATGACTATTTCCATTTCAATTGGGGCTGGAATGGTAGTCAAAACGGATACTTTACAATATCGGCAATTACCCCCGATGACTCACGCAACTATATTACCAGCAACTATGCATATTTTAACTTTATGCCCAATAAAACCGAATATGAGGTAACTGCTTCGGTTTCACCTTCAGAAGCCGGCTCAGTTTCAATTAATGGAGGGAACTCAACATCTACTGTAACTGTATCGTTATTTGAAAATTCAACAGCAACTCTAACCGCAACACCAAACAGCGGTTATACATTCTCAAATTGGAGCTGTAACGGAACAGTGGTAAGTAATGAAAAGAGTTTTAATACAAAAGTTTCAAGCAATAGTGCCAACAATACATATATTGCTAATTTTTTAGTAGTCGGAACAAACAACATTTCAATTCCCGTAAGTTACAATAATGGTTATGGCTCTGTTTCATATAACGGAAACACTATTCAAGGCACAAATATTACCGTAAAAGAGAATCAAGAGGTTACTTTAACCGCAACACCAAACAGCGGATACATATTTAATGGCTGGACAATAACAAGTAATGGTTCCTCAAAAACCTCAACTACCCCCAATATTACATTTATCGCAACAAGCGAGATGAGCATTTCTGCTGATTTCTCATTAGCGGTTGTTGATTACATGGTAAATCATGAAACAGGATCAAATACAAATATAAACGGAGCAAGAAGCAGTACATGGGTATATACCACAAACAGTGCAAACCCTGTCAGACTTCAACTTATCTCAACAAGCGAAACAACAGAAGTTTTTGGCTTATCAACCAATTATGAAAGATATTACGCTTATGCCTACGACAGCAATGACAAAGGACATAATATAGTAACATATACATTATCTGTTCCTGATGGTTATGTTATTACAGGCTATGATATGACCTATTGGGTATCAAGCACACATAAAGGACAAGTTACAGTTGCAAACGATGAGAGTTCAAATACCCCCACAAATACTAACGACCAATATCTATCGGCTTCGGGATTAAACACTCAATCTACATCGTTTACCCTTACCGCTTCAAAAACAGGACAGCAATATATCACCATTGAGAGTTTTGTTGTTACTATAAAAAAAGAGGGAGGCGATATATCAAATATTGAGGATAACATTGAAACTCCTGCTAAAATATATGCTTCAAACGGAGTTGTATATATCAACAACTACACAGGCAATGTTAAAATTGTAAACGTTGCAGGACAAATTGTAAAGGATATATACTGCAATGAAAACACTCAAATTGAAGTTAATAAAGGCATTTACCTTGTAGTTACAAGTGAGGGTGTGGTTAAAGTAATAATGTAGTTGTTTGCAATTAGATAAATTGAGGTATTTATATTAGGCAAATTTGAAGTGCACCCCAAAGTTTTTTTACAAACTTTGGGGTTATTTTATCCGGACAGAGCGTGCTCTGTCCCTACTTATACATTATAAAAAAGAGGCTGTGTCAAAATGTAAATTTTGGTTCAGCCTCTTAAGGTTTGTAAGAATTGATAAAATACAAGGCGTTGAGATTTAGGGCGAAAGAAGTGTACATAGGTACATGACTGAGCCCTAATATTGAAAACAACACAGTAGTTTGTCAATTATGACACACCGCCACTTCATTGCGTTTCGCTTTTATTATATAATTATTAAGATTATTGACGGTGAAATACATCAACTCTTTTATCATATTGAGGCCCGTCAGGATAATATGTCCAAGTAAATGAATTATATAATTCGTTCATATAAAACGTTTCATATGTAGTTGGATCATAATAAGTTTCTTTAACAGATACAACTTTTATTATTATTTCGTTTCCCGAAATATTTATAATTTCATAATTATATTCATCAACATATTTTTCTCCATCACATATTGAGATATCAATCAGTTTCCCATCTGATGTGAATGTTAATGACCAACCCACAGGATTAGTTTCGCATATCCAAGTACCAACTAATGGATTTGTTGCAGGAGAACTCGGTAAGCCTGGATTATTAGGTTCGTCAGGATTAGTTGGTGTATTGGGTTGATCAGGGTTAGACGGGGTATTAGGTTTTCCTGCTGATGGATTATCAGGATTTGAAGGATTTTGAGGGATATCAGGCATAGAGGGAACATCGTAGCTTTGTCTATAATAAAAAGCTTCTTCGTCGTCAGATCTATCTACCAATACCCCTTGCTCAAGGTATAGTTCAAACTCATATTCTTCGAAGGTTTCCGAATCATACACACTCATAAAAACAATAGATCCTTCTAATTTATACGTTCCGTAGTCAACACCTTCTATTATCTCATAATCATTATCACCATAAAAATTCTTAACAAAAAAATAGTAAGATAATTGTCCATTTGGGAAAAATGTTAATATTTCTTTATATCCTCCACATCCATCTTTGCAATTAAATTCCCAAGTACCAACTAATGGATTTGATTGAGAATTATCTATTTTGTAATATATCATAGAGTTGCCTTCATCGTCAGTAAATTTTATGTAGTCAGTTTCTATTGATATATGAAGTGTTTCAACTACGTTATCGCCATCAGCAATGTTATACACAAGTGATATTATACCATTTTCTATTTTATATGATCCGCTTAATGACCCAGAGCGTGGAACATCTGCCACATAATCATAAGCCTCCCATGTATTGATAAAAGTTCCATCGGAATTAAAGGTGTATTTTTCTGTCATTCTCGAATCACCCGGTATATCGTCTGAATATTCCCAACTACCTACAATACTACCTTTTACGGGGTTTAAAGCTTCTGTCTCTTTCTCATCTTCGCTACAACTTGTAACCATTGGCATTGCCAGAACTAAAGCAATTACCAAAAATATGTTTTTTAATAATTTCATAATTATGTAATGTTTATAATAATATATTTATCTTTTATAATAGATCCATGGATTATCATCAAGATCATCAAAAGTAAACGCATTTTCAGAGATAAATGTAATTGGACAAACTTCGGGTTCTTTATCGTTCCAAAGAAATGTTATTGTAGAACCATTTAGTAAATAACGGCCTGAAGAACAACCACTATCTGAAAACTCTTTCCATACATCTATATAGCACCATACAAAAGACCCATCTGCCGAGAATGTTATAGTCTCCTCATGATATGAATTATTTGAAGAATTACTTTCTGTATAAACCCATGTTCCTACTAATGAAGCTGATGACTGAGGTGCTCCCGGCTCATCTTTTTCATCATCTTTACAACTTGTAAATGTTGGAGGCACCATTAAAAGAGCCAATGCTACAAATAAAAATTTTAATGCTTTCATCTTTTTAGTTAAAATTTAAATGTTAATACTTGGAATTTAAAATGTATATCTCTTAGGAAGAGATATACACAATGACATTATTTGCTGTATATCGGCATGTTAACTCTTTGAAGAAAACAAAAAATATTAAATAATTTTATGATATATCATGTGTCGATAAACATTTTTTAGTTGTATATTACAATATTTTATGTAATTTTGTTTATAAATATATCTCTTCCTAAGAGATGTACTTTTTTGCTAAACAATTATTATTTTTATTCTATTACAAAAATTAAGTCAATTGAGTAGGTAATAATTTTTGTACAATATAATAAAGCGCTCCAATAGTTATACAAGAAACTATTGGAGCACACTTTTAAATTCTAAAATTTATTGTTTGTAATAATTATCTTTTATATAATATTTAATTTTCACTTAAAATTATCGTCAAGTTGAAAAGAATTAGAATCTATATCCTACGTTAATAGAGAAGTTTCCTGTATGAAGAGCTTCGTATTTTCCTTTATATTTTTCTGTCTCCTCTTTTACTTTCTTGTTTTGAATATCAAGGAAACCTAAATCATAAGCTAATCCAACATAGAATTTGTTAATATCTGCACCTATATCAAATCTCCAACCCATATCAAATCTCTTTAAGCCTAATACTTTATCTTCTATTCTTTCTGCATCTTTATTTTTATCTATATCTCCAAAAACTTTTTGAGAATAGTCTTTGAATCCTTCAGCATTAGAGCTTGTTTTTGCTTTTCCTGCTATACCAATTCCAATGTATGGTCCTGTATTAAATTGTAATTGAACAGGGACTTTACCATTAAAGTCGTATCTTATACCTGCCAATATGGGTATTTGTAAATAGTGAATATTAACAACTGTTTTATACTCTTCTGAAGTTTCTTCATCGTCATAATAAGAATCAGCCATTAAGCCCCAATCGTCCCAGTATTCGTCATCGTCCCAATATTCGTCATCGTCCCAGTATCCTCCCTCAGAATCTTTCAGAATCGTTTTAACTCCCTTTAGAGTATAATCCAATCCTGTTTGAATAGCAAAATATCTGTTAAATTGTTTATCATATCTGAATCCGATATTAAAACCAACTTTTGATTTTTTATTATACCCGTCATAATAGTCTCCGCCTATAGTTGCCGATGAGACGTTCAAACCTGCTTGAATACGGAAACTACTTTTATTATAATCTCCTGTTCCAGCATTACCACCGCGTGTTTTACTACTGCCACCTCCGTTTGAGAATTGAGCAAACGCTAAAGATGTTGATAAAACCAACATCAATGTTAAGATTAATTTCAAACTTTTCATAATTAATTTTGTTTTAGTGAATAATATTTATATTGCTTAATGATTAAATCTCATTTTCCAAATATTAGCTGTTGCTTCTGCACTACCCCTTTGTGATATAAAGTATATGTATTGTCCGTCTTTACTCCATACCGGACTTAAATCGTCAGCTGCGTGATATGTCAACTGAGCAAAAGCACTTCCGTCTAATTTTGAGACAAAAATGTCTGTATTATAGTAGTATTTTGATTCGCTTATTTGAATTTTTGAACTTCCTACAAATAATATCCACTCACCATCGGGAGAAAGCGTAGGACTTGTAAAGTTATGGTCAGGGTGAGAAACTATACACTCTTCTATACCTGTTTCATAATCTATTTTCCATATCTCACTATTTCCTGCTGAGTTATTTCTAACACATATAAAAGCATTTTCGCCCTTTATAGGATAAGGATTATATCCTTGCGAATATGTTGATGAATAGTTATTCTTTAAATCATATGCCCAAATACCTATTCCGTTATTCTCTTGACGAGCAAAGAAAATCTTACTTAAATCATGAGAGTAAATAGGTGAATAGTCCAAACTTCCTGATGTTATTTGTCGGCATACAAATCCGTTTTCAGATGATGTCTGAAATATATGATTTTGTTTGCCTCTCATTTCTGAAAATAGGATATATTTCCCATCGGGTGAAAATGAAAAGTCCAATACGGCTTGACGATTTGTTCTTTGAGTGGAAGATCCTAATTTATCAATATTCTTTAAGAAGATATTGGTTGTATTATTTCGGAAAGATAAATATGCCATCTTTAAACCGTCAGGAGAAATATCTAAGACCTTGTTACTATACCAACCTATTCCTTTATAAGTTCTTTTTACTTCAGGCATACAAACATAATCGGCATCTTTTGTTATTTTTATTAAATCAGAACCAACCTCCTCTTGTACATACACAACCGAATAATCAACTGTTTGTGCTATTAAACAGAGTGGTAAGTTCAACATAAAGATGCTAAAAATAAGAATTGATATCCTTCGCATAATATTATATAATATATGGTTAATAAATCTGCCATCGCAAAATTGTATTTGCAAAAATATGTTTCAAAATATTTATAATATAGAAAAACTATTGCCCAATAAAGGCAAAGTGCCCATATCGGGCAATGATAAAATATGACTTTTATGGAGGTTGCAAGTACTAACTAAGACAGTTATAGTTGTAATGCTTGTGAATAGTAGCTAAAGAAATCGGTTTTCAATACTTTTGAAATGCGATATAATTGATTTGTATCAATATCGCGTTTCAGGAATATTTTATTTATTGTACGGGGATTTAATGAAAGTTGCTCTGACAACCAACGGTTACTCCTATTCTGCTTGCGTAGTTCGCAACGGATTAGAGAGCCAATGTGTATATGCTCCATTTTTATAATTTTAGGCATTGGCATTCCTATACTATTATGAGCAAGATAGGGCACAAAAAAAATGTGGACTTAACCTAATCCACATTCTGAGGCCCTAGGATTGCCCACAATACCGGATAAGCCAAGCCCACGAAATAAAACGCGAGCATTCTACCGACTTATTCGAGGTATTGTTTTTTTCTAAAATTTCCTAGGTTTCAGAATGATACCGAATAGTTAGCTAATGCTTGTTAATATTTAAATTTCTTTCTTTTTCTCTTTCTCAAACGTAACAATTTAGAGCAAGTTACGCTCTTTCATTATTATTTTTATATGTTTGGTTTTATTTTGCTTATCAAACTAATTAGCCCAATTGGTCTAATTAGATTAGCTGACAAATCTGCTATTAAGCGAGGGCAAAATAAGTTTACTTAAACTTTGCCGAGCGTTAGCATATTCAACGAACGCATGTTAGTTAACTAACAACTTATTATGCCAACATCATTACGCAGCATAGCATATATATAAGCAAGCCTACAATATCGTTGGTTGTTGTTATAAAGGGTCCTGTTGCTATGGCAGGGTCAATTTTAAACCTCTCTAATGTTATTGGCACTAATGTTCCGAATATTGAAGCAAATATTACTACTGCAAATAACGATAGACTTACTGATATTGTTATACTTCCGGGTGTTCCCATTAATATATTGAAGCCGAATGTTATTAATGCTATTATACTGGCATTGATTAACGATACTCCCAACTCTTTTAATATTTGCGTTCCGGCATTGCGCAGGTCTAACGATCCGTTTGCCAATCCTTGTACGATAATAGCTGATGATTGTATGCCAACGTTTCCTGCCGTTCCGGCTATCAATGGTATAAATAGTGCTATGGCAGGGTTTGTTGCAAACCCTGTTTCAAAATAACCAAGCATCACAGAGTTTAGCAATCCTCCCAATATTCCTATTATCAACCATGGTAATCGTGCTCGGGTTTGTGTGAAGACGCTGTCATCTACCTCAACGTCTTGCGAGATACCTGATGCCAATTGGTATTCACGTTCTGATTGCTCGCGCACCTCGTCCATAATGTCATCGACTGTGATGCGTCCTACCAATCGGCCAATACTGTCAACCACCGGCATTGCGACAAGGTTATACTTTTCAAAGGCTTGCGCTACTTCGTCAATGGGGGTGTCGGTATGAAGCGATATTGGTTCGCGCTTCATAACATGTTTTATCTTTGCTACCGATTGATGTGTTATTATCTTCTTTAGTGGAAACACGCCTTTTAGTTTGTGGTCGTCATCTACTACATATACATAGTAAATTTCGTCCATCTCTTCGGCTTGCTGACGCATCTCCTTAAGACACTCGGGCATACTCCAGTTTTCATTAACGATTACCATCTCGGTTCCCATTAATCCTCCGGCGGTGTCTTCATCATATTTCAATAGGTCAACAATGTCGCCTGCCTGTTCTACGTCATCAATGTGAGAAAGAATCTCCTCTTGGTCCTCCTCGTCCATTTCACGAATTAGGTCAACGGCATCGTCAGTATCCAATTGTTCAATAACCTGATGGGCAATCTCTTCGTTTGAGACATGTTTCAAAAGTTTTTGACGGTCGTCTTCTTCTAACTCCATCAACACTTCTGCTGCCACTTCGGGTTCAAGCAATTTGAATATGAACTCTGCTTCGTCAAGGCTGAGCTCTTGGTATATTTCGGCTATATCGGCAGGGTGAAGATCTTTTAATAGAGTCTTAATCTTGTCGATATTTTGCTCTTCTATTATGCTTTTTATCTCTTTTATGTATTCTGCTGATAGTTCAATCATCGTCAATTGTTTTTTAGGGTTTAACGATATGTTTCTCTATCTCATTGGTAAGCTCAATGAATTGGGCTACCGATATTTGTTCGGGACGCAAATTAAATATCTCTTGCGAAAGTATTGACGAACCTTGTTCTATTAAAGGTTTCAGGGAGTTTCGCATCGTTTTGCGTCGCTGATTGAAGGCTGTTTTTACTATTCGTTTAAACAACTGTTCGTTACAGCCTAACTCCGTGACATCGTTTCGTATCATTCGAATTACTGCCGATTTTACTTTAGGCGGTGGGTTGAATACATGTTCTGAAACGGTAAAGAGATACTCTACATCGTACCATGCCTGCATCAATACAGATAGTATGCCGTAAGTTTTGCTTCCCGGTTTTGCGGCAAGCCTCTCGGCTACCTCTTTCTGTATCATTCCACTGCAACAGGGTACCATATCTTTATGGTCTAATACTTTAAAAAATATTTGACTTGATATGTTATAGGGATAGTTACCTATTACACAAAGATTTTTACCAAATTGCTTTGCCAAATCCATTTGAAGAAAATCTCCTTCTACTATGCGACCCGCAAGCATTGGAAAATTTTTATTTAAATATGCCACTGATTCTGTATCCAACTCAACTACTGTCAGGTCGTGCCCTTCTGATAAAAGGTATTGTGTAAGCACTCCCATTCCCGGTCCTACTTCAAGTATAGGCATACCTTTATATGAAGATAGTGTTTGGGCTATCTTCTCGGCAATGCTAAGGTCTGTTAAGAAGTGCTGACCTAAACTTTTTTTGGGACGAACCAATTTTGACATATTTACTGTTATATTTTTTCCCTTTTTATACCTTGAGTTATTTACAAATAAGTTACCTTTGCGGTTACAACCAAGACATCATATTTGTGCACAATTGTACAAAGATATAATTAATTTCTCATAAAAGTGAAACGATTTGCCTCTTATATATTTAAATTTATTGTTCCTCTTGCTTTTGGAGCCGGCGTCATGTGGTATGTATATAGCAAGATGGAGATGAATGAGATTGCTAAAATTTTGCAATACGACATAAATTATTGGTGGATTCTTTTATCGGCACTCATTGGTATGTTAAGCCACATTGTAAGAGCTGCACGCTGGAAAATTCAGTTGAAAGCTTTACCTGCAAACCCGTCAATGAAAGTTCTTATAAATGCTATTTTTGGAACTTATGCGGTTAATCTTATTTTCCCTCGTATGGGCGAAGTGTGGCGATGCGGATATGTTGCTCATCAAGAGAGACAATCGTTTGTAAAGGTTGTGGGTTCAATGCTTTCTGAACGGTTAACAGATACAATTACGGTTGCAATCATTACTATTACTACATTTTTTCTGCAAATTGGAGTCATAAAGGAGTTCTTGATTAAATATCCTATTCTTAAAGAGTCGCTAACCAACATGGTTACTTCCCCGATACTCTATATTTTTTTTATTATTACACTAATTTTTTCTATTATATTACTAAAATATAAGAGCAACAATTCTATTATTATTAAGGTTAAAGAATTTGTTAAAAATTTGGTTAACGGTATAAAAACCATATTTCAGATGAAACAAAATTGGTTGTTTTTGTTTTATACTATTGTAATGTGGGGATTATACTTTTTGGAGTTGTATGTATGTTTCTTCGCATTTAAACAGACCGAATCACTTGGTATTGTGTGTGCTTTTACCTGCTTTTTATTAGGTAGTATCAGTATGGGACTTCCTGTTCAGGGTGGTGTTGGTCCATGGCACTGGGTGGTCATTGGAATTCTATCTCTTTATGGTTTAGAAGGTAATATTGCAGGTACGTTCGCCCTTGTTGCTCATGGTGTACAACTTGTTATGACTCTATTAGTTGGTATTTATACTTTTGTTTCAATATCACTTGATAAACGTAAAGATAAGCTTTAATAACCAACAACTCATATTTTTTTTTTTTACTTGATGAAAGAACAAATTTTATCGCTTAAGCCCTATTCGGTATGGAAATTTTTCTACGACATTTGTAAAATTCCTCATACTTCTCATAATCTTACAAAAATTTCAGAGTATATTATTGAGTTTGCTAAAGAACGAAATCTTTCTTATGCCAAAGATAGTGCAGGTAATATTGTTATTAAAAAATCTGCATCGTTTGGCATGGAGAGCAATAAGAGTCTTGTTGTGCAAGCCCATATTGATATGGTGGGACAAAAACACCCTCACTCTACTCACAATTTTATAACAGATCCGCTTACCATTTTTGTTGATAATGGTTGGGTTACGGCTAAGGATACCTCTTTAGGCGCTGATAATGGTATTGGTGTGGCTGCCATATTGGCGATTCTTGATGCTGATGATATAGCCCACCCGGAAATTGAGGCTTTGTTTACTCTTAACGAAGAGTGTGGCATGGAGGGTGCTGCTCTTTTGGATAAAGAAATTCTCAAAAGTTCTATTATGATTAATACCGATTCGGAGGAGGAGGACTCAGCTTTTATTGGCTGCGCCGGCGGTATTGATTTTAGAGCGACTATAAGTTACCCTAATGAGTTGTGCAGTTTAGAGGGACGCGCATACAGATTAATTTTAAAAGGGCTTAATGGTGGACATTCGGGTGTTGACATTCATAGAGGCAGAGCTAATGCAAACAAATTGCTTTTTAGATTTTTGAATTTTACAATGCAAGCATACGACATCAGACTCTCTGAGGCTCATGGTGGTGATACAAGAAATGCCATTCCTCGTTTTGCCGAAGCCATTGTAGTTGTTAGCGAAAATTATTGTTCTGATTTTTTAAATGAGGTTGAATTATTCAAGAAACTATATAAACATGAATATAGTAGTATTGAAAATGATATCGTATTTTTTGCTGAAGAGGTTGTTATGCCAAAGGCAATTATGCCTATTGATATTCAGCAAAAATTTATCAGTGCCATAGAAGCAACTCCAGATGGTATTGAGAGAATGATTCCGGATATAAATGATACGGTTGAGACATCTTCAAATTTAGCTATTGTAAATTGCCACGATGGCAAAGCGTGGGTTCAAATTCTTGTTCGCTCAACATTGGCAAGCAGAAAGTATAACAAAATATCAATGTTGTGGAGTCTATTCTCTTTAATTGATGCCGAAATTGAGATTTTTGGTGACTACCCAGGTTGGACTCCCAATTTAAATTCTCAAATACTATCGGTTGCTAAAGATTGCTACCGAAATAGCTTTGGAGAGGAGCTTAAAACAAAAATTATGCATGCAGGGTTGGAGTGCGGTATTATATCTTCGCTATACCCAGGTATGGATATGATTTCAATAGGACCCAAGATGTTATATCCTCACTCCCCCGACGAGAGAGTTGAAATTGCTTCGGTTGATAAATTCTGGAATTTTTTGCTTGAAATTATAAAGAACAGTCCTTTTGAGGAATGAGGAATTAGGAATTAAAACATTCCTCATTTCTAATTGGCACGAAGTGCCGAACTAATTTCTAATTAAAATTATAGGTATTTTACAAGAATTTTGATATTCTCGTTATTGTCGTAACTTTTGAGTAGTATCTCTTTTCGTTCGGCAAGTTGCTCGGGTGTTATTTTGTGTGATAGTGCAGTTTTTATTGTCTCTATCAAATCTTTATCGGAGTGAGTTACCAGACATACATCTTTTAGACCGGTACTCTCTATCATCTTATCGTTTACAATACAATGGGCTCCCTTATATAGAGCATTTATAAGTTTTAATTTTATTCCTGTCGATTGAAATGTTATTAGAACATTTGCTGCAGCCTCGGTTATAAGCTGAGTCATTGTTGCAGATGAAGGATTAGAGATTATCTCAACATTTTTCATTGATTGTACTACTTCATACAACTCTTTAGGTGGATTACCTCCTGCTATTATCCATTTTATATCAGGGAAAGCAGGAATTATTCTCTCAGCCAAAAAATATACGGCATTTAAATTCTCTTCCACACTAAGATTACCGTTATATAACAGATAGTTACCCTCTCCCCTCTTCAAGGTTTTATCCATATCGGCTTCACCATTATGAAAACATGGCAATAATACAGTCTCTACCGATGGATAGGTTGTTGAGAAATATCTTTTATCCTTTTCGGTAATAGCAAATATTACATCGGCATTTTGCAACAGTGGTTCATATCGTTTCAATCGCCATGCCTCTAAGTTAAAAAAGAGTTTCTTTTTTACCGATATTGTTGCATCTGCCAAATATTTGTAATAGTCGCTCTCAACATTATGAGTTCTTACAAATTTTTTTCTATTGCTTAATAGTGGCGACGATAAAAGATGTGTTGTGTGTAATCCTTCAAATAAAATAGGGTCGTTATCTTGCAATAATCTTTTTAATAATTGTTTTGATTGACGACTATTTACGATATATGGCGATAAGAAAAATCTTCTAATAATTGATGTTTTGCGTTTATAGATATAAACTTCATCAGCGACATCATGTAATGCCCTACTGTCTTCTCGTCCTTTGTATGCAAAACAATGCAATGCTACTTTATAGCCTGCATCTTTTAAGGCTTTTATCTTATAATACACGTCTATTACTCCTCCATAATCTGCAGGATAAGGTACTTGAAATGATATGACATGTATTCTCTGAGACACTTTATTATATTTTTAGGGTTACAATTTTACAATAAAAGATATTTATGCGCAAATATTTATTGGTATTTTTTACAATTCGCTTTATAATTGCTAATTCTAATATGCTTTGTTTTTTTTAAATATACTATTTTGGTGCTTTGGTATATAGGTATGCTGCTATTATTACATATACTATATTAGGTAACCATACAGCCAAACGGGGCGCCATATCGCCATTTGTTGCAAAGGTTGATGATATGGTTGAGAAGAGAATATAGGTAAAACTCAATACAAGTCCTATTCCGATGTTTACGCCCATACCGCCTTTTATTTTACGAGATGATAGCGACAATCCTATTGATGTTAGTATAAATGCAGCAAAGGTTGATGCTATGCGCGATTCAAACTCAATTTGGAATGGTTTTATGTTTGAAGCTCCTCGCTCTTTCTGCTTATCGATATACTTTTTTAGTTGCGGAGTTGTCATCAATTCGGCATCATATCGCGAAATTAAAAAATCGGAGGGTGCTATGGTTATAATAGTATCTAATCGAGAACCTTTACGGAAAGTCTCTTTCATTCCATCAAAATCTCTAATTGTATAGTTTTTAACAATCCAATGATATGCAGTATCGTATCTTACCGATTCGGCTGTTAGTTTTGATTTAAGACTTTTACCCTCAAATTTCTCCATTGAGAAACGATATCCTGTTTTAAGATTGTCGTCATACCTATTTATATATGCTATTACTCCGGGCGATACTTGAAGTTGAACGTTTGCAGCATAATCGACCTTCTTGTTTGATACATATTTATTCTGAAACTCAATGCGTGTTTTATTTGCCGGGGGTATCACAAAACTGTTAAGCGTAAATGTCAATATTGCTATTATGGCAGCCGAAACCATATACGGAACCATTAAGCGTCTAAAGCTTATTCCGCTTGAAAGAATTGCTATTATTTCGGAATTATCGGCAAGTTTTGACGTAAAAAATATTACCGCAATAAATGTAAACAACTGACTGAAAAGATTGGCAAAATATGGTATAAAATTAAAATAGTAATCAAATATGATTGCTTTTAGTGGAGCAGCCAAGAAATCATCTATCTTCTCATTTATATCGAATACCACAGCTATTGATATTATCAAGGCTATGGCAAACACATAGGTCCCTAAGAATTTTTTTATTATATAGAAGTCAATCTTTTTAAGCATATTGAATAGATTTTTACAATCGTGTTGTTACTCTTACTACCATTTCATCTTTCCATGCTTTGAATGTGCCTGCCAAAATTTGATGGCGTGCTTCACGTACCAACCAAAGATAGAATGCCAAATTATGCAACGATGCTATTTGCATGGCTAAAAACTCGTCGCTTATAAAAAGATGACGTAGATATGCTCGTGAATATGCCTCATCTACATAAGAAGCTCCTCCCTCCTCAATGGGCGAAAAATCTGTTGCCCACTTTTTATTTCGCATATTCATTATGCCATTGCGGGTAAAGAGCATTGCGTTACGTCCGTTTCGGGTAGGCATAACACAATCAAACATATCAACTCCGCGCTCTATTCCCTCAAGTATATTTGCAGGAGTTCCTACTCCCATCAAGTAGCGAGGTTTATCTTTGGGCAATATCTCATTTACAACCTCTATCATCTCATACATCTTTTCGGCAGGCTCGCCTACGGCAAGACCTCCTATCGCATTCCCTTCAGCTCCAAATTGTGCTACCTCCTCGGCAGCTCTACGACGCAAATCGGGATATACGCACCCCTGTACTATTGGAAAAAATGTCTGACTATGTCCATACAAAGGTTCTGTTTCGTTAAAGTGATCCCAGCCTCGTTTTAACCAACGCATTGTCATCTCTAACGATTTTTTTGCATAGTTGTAATCGGCTGTTCCGGGAGTACATTCATCAAGAGCCATCATTATATCTGCTCCGATAACTCTCTGTATATCCACAACATTTTCAGGTGTAAACAGATGCTTTGAACCATCAATATGAGAGCGAAAGTGTACCCCCTCCTCTTTTAATTTACGATTTCCTGAAAGAGAAAATACTTGAAAGCCTCCGCTATCAGTAAGCATTGCTCTATTCCAGCCCGAAAATCCGTGCAAACCTCCGGCTTTTCGCAAAATATCCAATCCCGGACGAAGATATAGATGGTATGTGTTACCTAATATTATAGGGGCATTTACATCTTCTTCCAATTCGTGGCGATGACAACACTTTACCGTTGCCGCCGTTCCTACCGGCATAAATATGGGCGTCTCTATTTTACCATGCGAGGTTGTTATAATTCCTGCACGAGCATTAGAGTTTATATCGCTCTTTATTAGTTCAAATTCCATAGTTGCAAAGATAATTAAAATAGAGAGTTACAACAAATTTATTTTTTGAGATATTAATTGATGAACTTTTATTTACAAAAACGAGTTTTTTATATGACTTTTTGTCAGTTATGCAAACCTCAAAAAGTCAGAGGGTTTAATTATAAATACTAACAAGCAGCCAAAGCATAACACACTGATAAACAGACATTTTGTCATATTTAAAGAGGTGGCATTTATTTTGTTAATTCAATAGTAAAGGTTTTAATGAAAACGAAAGGAGAAATTAGATATGAACTTTAACAATTTTACAATTAAATCGCAAGAGGCTGTTCAAAAAGCCTTAGATATTGCAAAAAGGAACAGCAATCAATCAATTGAACCCCTTCATCTTTTTAAAGGTATAATGGAGACTGACGGCTCAGTTGCAGATTTTCTGTTTAACAAAATTGGAGCAAACACTCAAATGTTAAAGAGCAGTATCGATAGAGAGATTGAGATGCTGCCCAAAGTAAATGGTGGCGAGGCCTATTTGAGCCGGGAGTGTAACTCTGTCTTGGAGAAAGCCGTTGAGTACTCTAAAAAATGTGGCGACCAATTTGTATCAATGGAGAGCATCATTATGGCTCTTTTATTGACAAAGAGTAAAGTTGCTACTTTTATGAAAGATGCGGGCATTAGTGAAAAAGGTCTGGGTAATGCCATTGACGAATTGCGTAAAGGCAAAAAGGCAGACGATGCAAATGCCGAACAAACTTATAACGCTCTAAGCAAATATGCCATAAACTTAAACGAACGTGCAAGAGAGGGGAAATTAGACCCCGTTATTGGCAGAGATGATGAAATTAGACGTGTTTTGCAGATATTAAGCCGCAGGACTAAAAACAATCCTATTCTTATTGGTGAACCCGGAACAGGTAAAACTGCTATTGCCGAAGGTCTTGCTCATCGTATTGTAAGAGGCGATGTACCGGAAAACCTTAAGCACAAAGAACTATTCTCCTTGGATATGGGAGCTTTGGTCGCAGGTGCAAAATATAAAGGAGAGTTTGAAGAAAGACTAAAGGCGGTTGTAAATGAAGTAATCAGTTCGGACGGAGAGATAATATTGTTTATTGATGAAATTCATACTCTTGTTGGAGCAGGTAAAGGCGAAGGTGCTATGGACGCCGCAAACATTTTGAAACCGGCATTGGCTCGTGGTGAGTTACGTTCAATTGGAGCAACCACTCTTGACGAGTATCAAAAATACTTTGAGAAAGACAAGGCTCTTGAGAGACGTTTCCAGATTGTCATGGTTAATGAACCTGATGAGTTGAGTACAATATCTATTTTGAGAGGATTGAAGGAGCGTTATGAAAACCACCACAAAGTACGTATTAAAGATGATGCTATTATCGCTTCGGTTCAACTATCAGCAAGATATATTACCGACAGATTTTTACCCGATAAAGCCATTGACCTTATGGACGAGGCTGCTGCCAAATTGAGATTGGAGGTTGACTCAGTACCCGAAGAGTTAGATGAGATAAGCCGTAGAGTAAAACAGTTGGAGATTGAGCGTGAAGCTATCAAACGCGAAAACGACAAAGTAAAACTTGAAGAGCTTAATAAAGCCATAGCCAACCTTAAAGAAGAGGAGAAGAGATACAGCGCAAAGTGGGAATCTGAGAAGGAGTTAGTTAATAAGATTCAACAAAACAAGATTGATATAGAAAATCTCAAATATGAGGCAGAGAGAGCTGAACGCGAAGGAGATTATGGCAAAGTTGCCGAAATAAGATATGCCAAGATTGTTGGAAAAGAGAGAGAGATTGCCGAAATTCAAGAGCATTTGAAAACATTGCAAGGCGACTCGGCAATGATTAAAGAGGAGGTTACTGCCGATGATATTGCTGACGTAGTATCGCGCTGGACAGGTATTCCCGTAACAAAGATGTTGCAGAGCGAACGTGAAAAACTTCTTAACCTTGAAGAAGAGCTACACAAAAGAGTTGTAGGGCAAGAAGATGCTATCAAAGCTGTTTCTGATGCCGTAAGACGTAGTCGTGCAGGTTTGAGCGACCCCAAACGTCCCATAGGTTCGTTTATATTTTTGGGAACAACAGGTGTTGGTAAAACAGAACTTGCAAAGGCTCTTGCCGAATATCTGTTTGATGACGAAAATATGATGACCCGTATTGATATGAGTGAGTATCAAGAGAAATTCAGCGTTACTCGTTTAATTGGTTCTCCTCCGGGATATGTAGGTTATGATGAGGGTGGTCAACTTACCGAAGCTATCAGACGCAAACCCTATTCGGTTGTATTGTTTGACGAGATTGAGAAGGCTCACCCCGATGTGTTTAACACATTGCTACAGGTGCTTGACGATGGCCGATTGACCGATAATAAAGGGCGAGTTGTAAACTTTAAGAACACCATTATTATTATGACCTCAAACATCGGCTCTTCGCTTATTCGCGAAAACTTTGAGGGTATTAACGATAATAACCGCGAGGAGATTATTGAAAAGAGCAAAAACGAGGTTATGGAGTTATTGAAACAGAGTGTCCGCCCTGAGTTCTTAAACCGTATAGATGATATTATAATGTTTGCTCCGCTTAACGAAAAGGAGATTGGCGAAATTGTTTCAATTCAACTAAACAGCGTTAAGAAACTTTTGGCTGGCAATGGTATTACTCTTGAGTTTACTGACAAGGCTGTCAAGTTTATTGCTCACGAGGGCTACGACCCTCAATTTGGTGCACGCCCTGTTAAGAGGGTTATCCACCGCGATGTGCTTAACCACCTCTCAAAAGAGTTACTTGCCCAAAAAGTTGATAAGAGCAAACCTATAACTATTGATGCCGAAAACGATGAGTTGATTTTTAGGAATTAATCTCCCTACCCCTCTCATGTTGAGAGGGGAGGTATCAATAACCTAAAATCAGGACAGAGCATGCTCTGTACCTACTTTTAAAAATAACGAAGTAAATTGCTATTTATAACACCCCATAACATACAAAAATAGCCCAACCTATTAAGATTGGGCTATTTTTATATTGTATTATAACAATTATTTCTTCTTAGCAAATTTTGCGTAACGGCTCATGAACTTATCTACGCGACCTGCTGTATCGACAAGTTTTTGTTTACCTGTGAAGAATGGGTGTGATGTATTGGTAATCTCAAGTTTTACCAAAGGATAAGTTACTCCATCAACCTCAATTGTCTCTTTTGTTGCTACTGTTGAACGTGTGATAAAAATCTCCTCGTTCGACATATCTTTGAAAACAACCTCGCGGTAATTTTCGGGGTGAAGTCCTTTTTTCATTGTTATATAGTCTTTTAATTGTTTCCGAATTAGTATGCACGTTGGTAGCGTGCGTATAGTTCTCTCGTAATGGCGTGCAAATTTACTGATAATTTTTAAGATAACAAAAAGTTTAATGCTGTTTTTTAGGAAATTCTTTTTGCAAAGATATCATCTCACCCAAACTGATATAAAATATTTCCTATTCTATTGCAAAGGAAAGTTATAATTTATCAAAAAAATAGTGTATCTTCGCATCTATATTAAGCAATTGCAACAAATGTTTTTTGGACTATTTAAAAATAAAAAGAAATCTGAACCTAAGAAACTGTTTTATACAACAGATATCCATTCTCACATACTACCGAGTATTGATGACGGTTCACCTAACACCGAAATATCCATAGCCCTATTGAGAGCTATGAAGAGTTGGGGTATTGAGAATGTTATAGCTACTCCTCATATTGCCGAAGAGAGTTTTGAGAATAATACATATTCAATAAAGTGTGCATATGATAAACTCTCAACCTATATGTTGGACATAGGCTTTGAAATGCCTATTTCATATTCATCAGAATATAGACTTGACGGGCGTTTTAGGAAACTTATGGATAATGATGATTTAATTTTATTAAAAAACAATTATCTGCTTATTGAAAACTCTTTTGTTCAGCCCCCTATTGACATAAAGAACATTATTTATGAACTTCAACTTAAAGATATAAAACCTATTTTGGCTCACCCCGAAAGATATAGCTACTATCAAAGAAATAAAAATATCTATGGCGAGCTATTTGATGCAGGCTGTGAATTTCAAATAAATCTGCTCTCTTTGACAGGTTATCATGGCGACCGAGAGAGAGAAACCGCCATGTGGCTTATTAATAAAGGATACATCTCATTTGTTGGTAGCGACCTACACCATTTTGGTCATGTTGAAGCCATTAATCGTTTTCTTGCATCAAAAGAGTATGACTCAATTGCCGAACGCGTTAAGGGGATTATCAAAAACGACGAATTAAAATAAAAGACTATCTGAACACACTGAAACATAATGTTTATATATAACTTTTTTTTCTATAACTTTTCAGACATAGAACTATATTGTCTCGCCACTTTGGTAGCAATTTGGTTAGTTCAAACAATCTTTTATTGCGGTATTTTTGCAAAGCCTGCGGGCTATGCAAAGAGAGAAAAACGTAACAAAATATGGTTTAGTGCCGCAAAGCCCAATGTCTCGGTTATTGTTTATTGTAACGAGAACTTTACCGATTTTGAGAAAAATATAAAAGCCTTTCTTGAACAAGATTATCCCAATTTTGAGGTTGTTGTTGTCAATGATGGTTCAGATAGCGATTTAAAGGATACCATTACCCTACTTAAAGAGAAATATGCTAATTTAAGTTACACTTACGTACCCGAAGGGGCTCACTCACTAAGCAGAAAGAAACTTGCTCTAACCGTTGGGGTAAAAGCAGCTAAATACGACATAGTAGGATTTACCGAAGCCAATTGCCGACCAATTTCAGATAAGTGGCTTGCAAGCATGGCTCGAAACTTTATACCCGATATTGATATTGTTATTGGCAATAGCATTGAGAGTGGAAACGAAAAGGTAAAATGGAGATACCGCTTTTACAGACTATTTTTCAAACTCAAATACTTTAGCTACGCCATAATGCAACGCCCCTATATGGGAGAGGGGACCAACATGTTTATAAACAAATCGCTCTTTTTTGAGAACAGAGGATTCTCAAGTAATCTTGCCATTCAGTATGGCGAAGATGATATTTTCCTCAACGAGATTATGAAAAAGGGGAACACTCGCGTTGAATTATCGCCTGAGTCAGCAATAGAGAATATATTACACGATTCAGATGGCGATATGCGAGAGATGCGTTTGCGTCGTTCATTTACAGGGAAAATCCTAAAGACATCGGCTCATTTTGTATTTGGTTTAGAGCAGATAACATCAATTTTATATTACGTGGCAACAATAGGAGTTGTTCTGTTTGGCATCTTCTCAAATGCTTTATTGATATATTTTGCCGCTCTATTTTTTGCAATACGTTATCTATACCAAAGCATTGTCATAAGCAAAGCCTCAAAAACATTAAACGCTGGGGTTAATGGTTATGAGGCTCTCATTTATGATTTTATTCGTCCCATAGAGAATATCAAATTTGCCATACGCGGAAAAAACTCTATTGACAAAAACTATACATGGCGAATAAGACGATAAGATAACTATTTCACATCGATACGTTTTGGCTCTTTAGGTGCCGGCAAAGCCTTTTTAGGGATAACTACTTTAAGTATTCCGTTTTTTTGAGTAGCTTCTATTTTATCGGGTTCGATATTATCAGGCAATGCCAATGTTTGACGGAACTGAGAGTATGAGAACTCTCGGCGAAGAAATTTGCCTTTTTTATCTTTTTCGTCGTTCTCTTTCTTTTCCTCAACCGTAACAACAAGATAGTTATCTTCGTTGATGTGAACACTTATATCATCTTTGCACACACCCGGAGCAGCAATCTGAACCTCATACTCATTATCTTTCTCAATAATGTTTACAGCTGGGGTTGAGCTGCTTTTAGTACGTTCAATCCACTCGTTACCAAAAAAATCGTGAAAGATTACAGGCAACCAACTTTGTCCTTTTTTTACAGGCGTCATAATTTGTCCTCCATTTAAAATTAAACATAAAATAAAGAGAAATAACCCTTTTGAGTTATCCCTCTTTATAACACTTATGTTGTGGGTTATGTTTAATTGCTATCAGTTGTTAGCTTTTGATACCCCTTTCTTCGGACAGAGCATGCTCTGTCCCTACTTGATTAACAACTAATAACTAACAACTACTTAGTTACTGCAATATCATAGCGTAAAAGGTCGTAGGTTATTTTAAATGGATAACCCTCAAATTTGGGGTTATCGCCTGTTGATTGATGATAGTAGTAGCGTTTGCCTTGATCAAAGCTGGGTACTTCAAAATGCTTTGTGGTTGCAGGTAATAACTCCCCTTCAAGAGTTACGTCACGATAATCCAACATCTCATCTTCAGTTGTTTTGTAATATACACGTAACTTTATCAAGGTTATTGTTTGCAACAAGTTGTTACGCACAATATATAGCTCGTTTTTATCCTTTAGCCGTTTTTCAAAACCAAGCACATCAATAGAGTTTTCAAATGAACATGAGCGAGAAAATATTACACTATCCTGCTCTGCTGTTTGCTGAGCCAACAAATCAGAAGATACTCCAAAAATCAAGAGTAACAACAATATTATTACCTTTTTCATAATTTAATTCTACAATAGGTAATTGCAATTTTAGTTATTTTTTTTGTTTCGGGCAAAGGTTTGTTTAATTTTGTAACATAACTACCCAAATTTGATGGTAATGAAAAGATATATATTGCTATTAATAATATTCCCACTCATTAGCGTAAGCGCAAAAGTCAAGTGCGGAGCAGATAAGATTGATGAGATTTTGAACATCTGCAAAGATAAAAATATTGCTCTTATAGTAAACCAAACCTCAGTAACCCAAAACGGCACACACTTGGTTGACACTTTAAAGACAAGAGGAGCAAACATTAAAACCATCTTTGCACCGGAACACGGATTTAGGGGCAATGCCGATGCAGGAGAGAGTGTAAAGGACGGCATTGACACAAAAAGCGGAGTAAAAATAGTTTCGTTGTATGGTAAAAACAAAAAGCCCACACAAGAGCAGTTACAAGGCATTGATATATTAATTTTCGATATTCAAGATGTCGGGGCAAGATTTTACACATATATATCAACCATGTATTATGCCATGCAGGCAGCGGCAGAGTATGATAAAGAATTTGTTGTATTAGACCGTCCCAACCCTAATGACTATGTCGATGGCGCAGTTTTGGATATGAAGCTGAAATCGTTTGTTGGCACACTCCCCTTGCCTGTTATGCACGGGCTTACAGTCGGAGAACTTGCCCATATGATTAAAGGCGAGAATTGGGGTAACACACAAAATCTTGTTCTGAATGTTATAAAGGTTGAAGATTGGAAACACGGAGAGCCATACGAACTACAAATAAAACCATCACCAAACCTACCCAATGCAAAAAGTATTATGCTCTACCCCTCGCTATGCCTTTTTGAAGGCACTACAATAAGCGTGGGGCGTGGCACATACAGCCCATTTCAAATAGTTGGTGCGCCGGACAAAAATTTAGGAGATTTTACATTTACTCCAAAATCAATTGAGGGATTTGATAAAAACCCCATGTACAAAGACAGACTCTGCTACGGCATTGATTTAAGAGGAGAGGATAACCCTTGCGGATTTACTCTAAGATACCTGATTAAGATGTATAAAAACACAACAAATAAAGAGAAGTTTTTTAACACAAATAACTTTTTTGAGAAATTGGCAGGCGATACACAACTCCGCTCAGATATTATTAATGGCAAAAGCGAAGAGGAGATAAAGGCTCGTTGGAAAGCACAACTTGATATATACAAAAAATTACGACTTATATATTTAATATACCCCGATAATAGGTATTTGTGATATTTTTATATCAAAACATATTGAACAGCAACGCTATTTTTACTATATTCGCAAAATATTTATACATTTTTTTGAAATGGCACTTATAATACCAAGAAACTATAAACTTAAATTGCTACCCGAAACTACCGAGGAAGCAATAAAAACCCTAAAAGTATCTTTTCAAGACAAACTTAAAAAGAAACTAAATCTACGTCGCGTAACTGCTCCCCTATTTGTATTGTCAGGAACAGGTATAAACGACGATTTAAGTGGTAAAGAGGCTCCCGTATCGTTTAACATAAAGTGTATGGGCAAACGTGCCGAGGTGGTACATTCGCTTGCAAAATGGAAACGCATGAAATTGGGAGCATACGGTATATCGCCCGGTTATGGTATATATACCGATATGAATGCCATACGTTGCGATGAAGATTTAGACAACTTACACTCTTTATACGTTGACCAATGGGACTGGGAACAGGTAATTACCGAAAAAGAGCGTAACCTTGAATATCTTAAAGAGACTGTAAATAAGCTATATGCCATTATAAAGGAGTTGGAAATGGAAGTTTATGAGAGTTTCCCTCACATTACACCCTTCTTACCTGAGAATATAACATTCATAAACTCAGAGGAGTTACTTCAACTATACCCCGACTGCACACCAAAAGAGCGCGAAGCAAAAATAACAAAGAAGTATGGTGCAGTATTTATAATTGGTATAGGCTCAGACCTATCAAACGGCGAACCTCATGACGGACGCGCCCCCGACTATGACGATTGGGTAACAATGAATAGCGACGGTTACCGAGGTTTAAATGGCGATATTATGCTATGGAACCCTATTTTGGATATACCATTTGAACTTTCATCAATGGGAATAAGGGTTGACAAGGTTGCATTAAGAAGCCAATTACAAATAAAAGGTTGTCCCGAGCGTGCCGAATTAAGTTTCCACAAGATGCTGTTAAACGACGAACTACCACTCTCTATTGGTGGAGGTATAGGACAATCCCGTTTATGCATGTATCTGCTTCAAAAGGCTCATATTGGCGAAGTTCAAGCCAGTATTTGGCCCGAAGAGCAAATTGAGGAGTGCTTAAAACATAATATTCAGTTGTTATAGCTGTCAGCTATCAGCTATAAGTTGTTAGATATAACAAAAAGAGTTGCGCTTTAAAGCGTAACTCTTTTTGTGTAATTATGATTAAGGAGTTGTGCTATTCCTTTATTATCACAAAACCGATAGTTTTGTTTTTATAACTCATGCTTATACTTTGAATAGAATTATTTTTACCATATACAAGACGTGTTGAAGGAGTTACAGGGATATCGGGACCGTCAGGACCTACCGAATACAAATCAACACCATCTTTGTAATCGCTGCACCATACATAGTTTACAGGCGATGTAAATGTAATATATGACACAATTTGTTTCATTTCGCTTGAAGTTGGCAAGCGGAACGATTCTCCTGTTATAGAATTCAACGAGCTAAGAAGATATCAACAATCTGCTCAATGGGTATAAAAGATATTAATAAAGAAATTGCACTATTAATGAGTTTTATTAAAGAGAAATTCAGGAATAGTTAATTATCAGTTATCAGCTTTGATACACTTTTCGGCGGACAGAGCATGCTCTCTCCCTACTTGATTGACAAATAACAACTGATAGCTATTTCACCTCTTCTGCTCTGGCTGCATTGCGGTATTGCTCGGGTTGGGGGTATAGAGTTTTTAAATAATCTTCAGCCTTTAGGATTTGTGCTCTCAGTGATGCTCGTTTTGAGGGCGATGAGGCATACTCTTTTCTCATTTGGCGTAATAGTTGGCGTTGCTTCTCTATTTCTGCTTCAACTGATTGCGATAATTTAAATAGGTCTAATGCCTTAGGCGATTTAAATTGTTCGTATTGCGTGTATGTTACTCCCGGTTTTATTATAAAGACAAAACTTGCTTTTTGTTTTTTATCCTCTTTTTCAGGCATTGTGTTTACTTGGTTTATAATGGCTGTGTAATCGGCTCCCTCTTGCCATGTTTGAGAGATGGAGTGTATTTGTGCGTATGGTATTATTGAATCGGGATCTAAATCGGCGTATATCTCTTTTTCTGTTGAAGGTATGAACATATATATTACTACACTGTCTGACGGTTGGTTACGATCGGTGGCAAACCACCCTACGTTGTGATACTCGTCTATTACCATCATATAGTCATTGGCTGTTGAGTTAAAGGGCATGCCCATATTGTTGGGGGCAAGATACTCATCGGTGTTTAAATTTTTGCGGGTTACAAATATATCGTATCCGCCTACCGATAGAGAATCGTTATCGGTCGCAAAGTATAGTGTTAGGCCGTCATTCAATAAAAATGGGTATGCTATATTACCTTCTATGCCGGGTAAGACGTTTAATTCCAACTCATCGCTCCATGCTCCGTCGTTTAAACGATTACGCTCTTTTATTGAGTAGATACTATCGGTAACGGAGGCATATATTACTTTGTCTTGTCGCTGATTTTGGTAGAGCGTTCCTTCGCCTTCGGTTTTAAACATATCGGCATAATATGATAGCGAACCACACTCATGTGATAGTTTATAATTATTCAAGAAATTATCTTTTGCAACCACCATTGAATCAATAATTGTTACTTTTTCGGTTCGTCGTAACATTGATTCTGCTCTTGCCGATTTTTCATATAGGTACTCGCCTTTTGAGGTATCTTTGTTATTTTTTTCTAATGCCTCAACGTATTGCCCGAAGTACCCTTTTGCTACGGTAAATTCATAGTTGTCAAATGCTATCTTTCCTAAATATAGATATGAGTCTTGTATCTTTTTTTGGGCTGCTTTCTGTAAATAGCTTTTGGCTTTGTTGCCTTCACCTGTTTCATATAGGCACACTCCATACCACTGATTTAACTGTGCATCGTTGGGACGAGCCTTTAGTTGCTTGCGAAATACCTCTTTTGATTGTTCATATTCGCCCCTCTTATACATGGCTTTTGCTTCATTAAGTGTCTGGGCAGAAAGTAGTATGGGTGCTGTAATAAGTATAATAACTGATATTATATGTTTTAGCTTTATCATAGTTGTTTGAGATTGTTTATCGGTTACAAAGGTAACGAAGTTAATACGATTATTACTTTTCAGATGTAATTATTTTTAAAAAATTTATGTTATCCTCTTTTGTCGTGAATGCTTGATATGGTATAAGTAACAGCCCTTTGTCGGGTGTGGATATTACATAGCAGCGGCTATGATACCCTATGTATTTTATTTGCGATATGCTAAACTCGACTTGCTCGCCTGTTAGTAGAGCGAGTTTTAATTTATCTTTTTCAATTATCAAAGTTTTTTCTATAAACTGATTTATCTTTATTTGTGATAGGGCTGAAAAATAGAGATGAAATATTGCAAATGGTACTGCTCCGAAGAATATTATTATTGAAGCATAAATATAGTGCAGTTTTATAATGGGTAATATTACAAGTAACAGCATTATTGCCACTATTACATATTTATAGCGCGCAAGTTGTATTTGCAACACTACATTTATGAATTGCATTGGCTTAACTGAAAACGGATTTGTTTGGATACTCATTGATGATTACATATAACTTATATGACAAATTTAGATAAAATTATCGGATTTTTATGTAAGTTTGCACGCTCAATTTTATAAACATTATGGTTGATAAGAAAGTTGATGAGTTATTAAAAAAATGCGACTCGCTTGTTATTAAGTGTATTAAAGAGTATGCGCTTATAAATGACGGTGATAAGGTTTTGATTGGCTTGTCCGGTGGTAAAGACTCGTTGGCTCTTGTTCAACTTCTTGCAAGAAGGGCTAAAATTCATGCTCCCAAGTTTAGTATTGCTGCTTTGCATATACGTAACGAGGGTATGGGGTATGCTTCTGATGTTGAATATTTGAAGGGCTTTTGCGAAAAACATAATGTTGATTTTTTTGTAGAGGATATCTCTATTGATTTAACTAAGGATAAACGCAAATCTCCTTGCTTTTTATGCTCGTGGTACAGGAGGAAAGCTCTTTTTGATTTTGCAAAGAAGAATGGCTTTAATTGTATTGCTTTGGGGCATCATAAAGATGATATTGTTACTACGCTTATTATGAATATGGCTTTTCAGGGGTCATTCTCGTCAATGCCTCCGCTTTTGCAGATGAATAAGTTTGATGTGACTATCATTCGCCCTCTGGCTTTGATTGAGGAGTATGTTTTAAAAGATTTGTCAATGGCTGAATGTTATGTTGTACAACCCAAAAGTTGCCCCTACGAAAAGAGCAGTTATAGAAGTGATGTCCAAAAAATTGTTGATGAACTTGAAAAACTAAACCCGAATGTTAAGAGCAGTATCTGGAAAAGTATGGAGAATATTATGCCTGACTATCTGCCCCAAAAGAGTCTCTCCTCAACCCTCTCCTGTAGAGAGGGAGTAAAAAATGTTTCTCTTAAAAAACATTCCTAATTTCTAATTCCTAATTTAAATTAATTATGTATTTATCTGCGTTTTATACAGTTGTTTTATTGGTCATATCTAATATTTTTATGACTCTTGCCTGGTACGGACACCTTAAACTTCAAGATATGAAAATTTCAACAGGGTGGCCTATCTGGGTGGTTATCCTTTTTTCTTGGGGTATTGCTTTGGCGGAATACTCTTTTCAAATCCCTGCAAACAGAATTGGCTTTGTGGGTAATGGCGGACCTTTTACTCTTATGCAGTTAAAGGTTATTCAAGAGGTTATTACTCTTGTGGTGTTCACTATTTTTGCCACCATATTTTTTAAAGGCGAGGCTCTGCATTGGAATCACCTTGCGGCATTCATATGCCTTATTATGGCTGTTTACTTTGTGTTTATGAAGTAAATCAGCTATCAGTTGTTAGTTATTAGCTTTTAAATCAAATATACGAGAAGGGAGTTGCATCTGATTATGCAACTCCCTTCTTATAGCTTATTATTGAGTTTTTATTGTTATTCTAACAACTAAAAACTATCAACTCATTTTATTACCTCGTACTTTTTGAACACTTTCTCTATTTTGTCAAAGGCGTAATCTAATTGCTCTTTGGTGTGTGTTGCCATTAGCGAAAAGCGTATCAGTGTGTCTTGACTTGGTACTGCAGGGGATACTACAGGGTTAACAAATAATCCTTCGTCAAACAACTCGCGAGTTATCATAAAAGTTTTGGTGTTGTCGCGAATATACAATGGTATGATTGGCGTTGAGGTGTTGCCTATCTCGCAACCCATATTGCGGAAACCGTCTAAGGCATAGTTTGTTATTGTCCAAAGATTTTCAATTCTTTCAGGCTCGCTCAACATTATATCAAGTGCTGCATTTGCTGCTGCTGTTGATGCGGGCGTTATACTTGCACTGAATATGTATGATCGTGAGTTGTGACGTAAATAGTTGGCTGTTACCGAATCGGTTGCTATAAAGCCTCCTAATGATGCAAATGATTTTGAGAAGGTTCCCATTATCAAATCTACATCTTTTGTTACTCCAAAATGGTCGCATGTTCCGCGTCCGTTACGCCCGAATACGCCTATTCCGTGTGCTTCATCAACGTATGTGGCTGCATTGTATTTCTCGGCTAATTTCACTATTTCGGGCAGGTTTGCCACATCGCCCTCCATACTGAATACTCCGTCGGTTACTATCAATTTTACTTTGTCTTCGGGAAGCGATTTTAATACTTTCTCCAAAGACTCCATATCGTTGTGTTTGTATTTTAATTGTGTTGAAAATGCTAAACGACGTCCCTCAATGATTGATGCGTGGTCTAATTCGTCCCAAATTATATAGTCTGCTCGTCCTGTCAAACATGATACTACTCCGAGATTTACTTGAAAGCCTGTCGAGTATATTATTGCCTCTTCTTTTCCTACAAACTCGGCTAATCGTTGCTCTAATTGGGTGTGTATGTCAAGGGTACCATTTAAAAAACGAGAGCCGGCACAACCTGTTCCGTATTTCTTTGTCGCTTCAATGGCTGCCTCTTTTATTTTTGGGTGATTGGTTAATCCTAAGTAGCTGTTTGAGCCAAACATTAATACTTTTTTACCATTTATGATAACTTCTGTATCTTGATCACTCTCTATTGCTCTAAAATAGGGATATACTCCTAATGCCTTTGCTTTTTGAGGGGCATCATATTTTGATAATTTTTGTTGCAACAACTTCATAATCAACTCCTTAAATTATTATTCTTTTTATCAAAAAGACTTTTTCTTTATCTTTACAAAGTTAATACTTTTTTATTGTAAGTAAAATATCTTTTATTAAACACTTATATTTTTAGATTTATTTAATAAATTTATATACTAATAGAGCAGAATAAACGAAAAAAACATCACTTTTTGAATATTGATGTTTTTAAAAACTATATGTTGCACTTATGGTAAAATTACGTCCCGGCGCACTTATTCCACTACTATATGGGCGATATCGTTTGTCGGCTATATTTTCAAGTGATGCATTCAGATATAATCCTTTGTATATATTGTATGATGCTCTGAGGTTTATGGTTATCCAACCCGGAGAATATGCTTTTCCATCGGTATCAAGTGCATATATTTCAGTCTTATCTCGCTCCTCCTCGGGCATATCTTCGGCACTGCATTCTGCTTGAAATTGGGTGTACGCCTCAACTGTGATTTTATCATTCTCAAAACCTAATGCAGCGCGGCCAAAGAATGGTGCTGCATGACGAGATGGTGATTTTTCGCCACTATCCAACTCCTCTATTCCGTGTTGATAATTTAGCCTTGTATTGAAATAAAACCACTTTGCAAACTCTGCCTCTACTCCTGCTTGAATTCCCCATATGTTTGCCTCTGCTGCATTTTGAAGGGTTTGAACTCTACACTCTTCGCCTTGATACATCATTGTTTCGCTTCCGTTAAATGTTGAATTTCGCCTTACTATTGCATTGTTTAAATGTGTGTAATATCCTGTTATGTCCATTTGCAAAAATGTTCCGAACTTTTTTGCCAATCCTAATTCAACGTTATCGGCATATTCCGGTTTAAGTTTTGGATTGGGTACAGTTATATAACCATCGACACTGTCAAAAAGTTTACCTATATCATCAACATTTGGTGCTCTAAATCCTCTTGCATAATTTATTCGCATTAACCAACCATGTTTGGGGCGCCAATTTAAGCCTATATTTGCACTAACGCTTCCGGCTTCTGTTTTTTGATGATTGTCAAATGGCACTTCATAGCCTGCCGTTGAAAAATCGGAATTTATCAGATAGTGATTGTATCGTAATCCTGCTTCAAGGTTTAGGGTCATGGTTGCTTGCCACTCTGTTTGTGCATATACTCCTGCACTATACCACTTGGCTTTGGGGTAACGTGATGATATGACTGATGTTTCATTTGTTAATACGTTTAATCTTTCGCCTATTGATTTTACATTGTTCTGTATATATTCAGCTCCGTAATATAGCGAGAGATTTTTTAATATTGATTTTCTGAAATCAATAGTGGCACTCCATGCTTCGACATTCTCGGTTTGGGTGTCGCGGTCAGGCTTGTTCAAATCTCGGCTTATTCGGCTCTCTTCAAACTTCTGGAAGGCTGCATTTATTTTAAGCGAATCGTACATTAGTGTTCTTCGGGTTTGTTCTATGACCAATTGATTCATTACCCATGTTTGAGGCCCATAATTCCACTCGGCATAGCGCGGTTGCCCGTTGCGCATGCGTTGATGACGGTCATAGCGCGAATAATCTGATGTTTCGCTATAATGAAATGCATACTCCAAATTCCAATATTGATTGGGGGCATAACGCAACTTTTGCATTATATTAAACTGATTGTATCCTGAGGGTGATTGTTTTCTCTCTTCAGTATTCAAAGTTACTATATCTTCAACTATTCCTCCTGTAGTATAATTGGGCTGTACATTGTATTGCTGTACGTAATCGTCAGGACCGTGTAACCCCTGTTTTAAATCGTTAAAATCAGAGTAGGTAAAGCTTGTTAGAAATCCCCATTTTTTAAAGCCTACTCCTATATGAGCATGTCCTGTAAACTCGGTTGATGCTGTTGCTGTTCGTAATGTTGCAGAACCATATACGTGTGGTTTATTTGTTGATGATAGTTTTGTTTTTAGGGTATTGAAAATCATAACTCCTCCTATTGCATCGCTTCCGTATCCTACAGCTCCGGGTCCGAAAAGTATCTCAGATGAACCAATGGCAAAGGGGTCAAGAGATATTACATTTTGTATGTTTCCCGCACGATATATGGCGGTGTTCATTCTGACTCCGTCAACCGAATATAATAGTCTGTTGGTGGCAAAGCCTCGTATCATCGGACTTCCTCCTCCATATTGACTTTTTTGTATGAATACCTCTCCTGACAGATTTAATAAATCGGCTGCTGTTTGCGGATTGTATTTATTACTCTCTTCAAAGCCAAGTTTTGTTATTTTAATTGGCTGTAAATCGACATTTTGCGCCCATCTGCTTCCTGCAACTACAATCTCATCAAGGTTTATTCCTTCTTCTATATTATCTGCCCATATCGGCATACTTAATAGTACCGATATGGGCAATATAATGTATTTCCATTGCCTCATCTTATTTTTTTTATTCTCTTTTAATTTTCTACTATTAGTTTTCCTGTGTATTTGTAACCTTTACCATCAACTGCAATATAGTAATATACTCCTGTCGAGAATGTTGCTGTGGGGATATTTAGTGTTGATGCTCCTATTTGGGTTGTCATCAGTCTTCCGTTTAAGGCATATACTTGTATACTGATTTTTTCAATATTGTTTAGTTGAAATATAAATTCATCGCCTCTTTTTACACTGTTTCCGGATATAAGGCTTAAATTGCGAGAAGGAATATATGCTCCTTCTATTCCTACATTTTCAGGTACAGGTTTTGAGCCTTTTATCATTGACTTGATGGTTTTGGTGTCTGTTCCTGCCGGCGTGGTTACGGTTAGTGATATATCGTATGTTTGATCAGGTTCAATTTGCATTGTTGGGTTACGCTCCATTTTAGAACTTATGTATAGCGGCTCGGGATATATCTCCCACTTCCACTCAACATCGGTTTGGTTTACTATACTGTAACTTTCAAGTTGTATCTCTTGCGGATACTTTGACGAGGTATTATCGCCAGAGCCTACGTTTAACAACAATGGTTGAGCTATGGGCTTAAAATTTTTATCTACTAAATCTCTCTCCCATATTCCGTTATTGGTTGCTAATCGTACTACTCCTTCTTTATAGAAGGGCAACAATCGATTTAATACCATTACCTTTGGTAATCCTTCGTGTAAATCAATCCAACCATTTGTTGTATCATCGCGATATAAAAGCCTTCCGCGTGGTGTTGTATATCTTTCATTTAAATATCCCATAGTAAAGGCAACGGCATATACTGCATTTTTTTCGTTTCCTGTAAGGAAGAATCGCCCGACTTGATGTGTTGCTACGGTATTATCCCATGAGGCAAAGGTAAGTCCATCATCATATTTTTGCCACGTTGCTCCATCGTCTTTTGTTACCCACATTCCTCCGGGATTGTTATCGCTTACCCAAATTTCGCTCTCGTTTTTTGGGTGTATGGCTATTTTATAATTTACTGTATTAGTCATATTTGCAGGCAATTCATATTTTTGGAATGTATTGCCCATATCTGTTGAATAGTAAATGTTACCATATGTTCCCACAACAATCTTATCGGGATTTGAACGGGAAATTGCGACAGAGGTTATAGGCTCGTTAAATGTGTAAACCTCAGAAAAAGAGAGACCATCGTCGTTTGTTCTCCACAATACTTTATACTCTTCTTCCCAAAATGAAGTACTTTTAACGACATAGAAACATTTTGCATAACGGGGATCAAATTCAAATCCTATTCCATATTGTGTAGATTCTTTTGGATATATCCAAAAGTTATATAATGTTTCAAAGTTTTCGTTCCAATCATCTGGTAATATCACCGCTCCACTTGCATCTGAGTAAAATACCTTACGAGGATTTGATAAAAAGACATATCCCGTCGGACGTTCTGATCCTCGCATTGATATGGTTACCCCGTTATATTGGTCTATTTGAGACATGTTTCCGTTATGATTTCTGCCTCCGACCATTACATCTTCATTCCAACCTTGGTCAAAGCCCCACATCTCTGAAGCATATATTCCGTTAAAACGACCCTCGGCATGCCACTCAAAAAAGTCATTACTATATATTATACCTCCATCTGTTGAAAGCCATGTATCTCCGGCTCCGTTTGTTTGGATTGATTGTTGGTCGCAGTGTAAGTCAAAGTTTGCTTTGTCGGGGTTTCCGTAATACCCTCCTATATTTTCAATTGTTTTTCCTCCATCGGTTGAACGATACAACTGAATTATTCCGAATAGCACGGTTTCGGGATCTGTTGCCGATGCCACACACACCATATCGTAATATCCTTGTCCTCCGTGCTTGTCTGCATACTCCATTTGGCTAACGGGATCATATTCTGTAAACGATACTCCTGCATCGGTACTCTTGTATATTAAAGGGGAGCCACTTAAATAGAGTTCGTCGTATTGTGAATATTCGTCAATACGACATGCCCATATATATACATAATCAGCTCCTGTCGGAGCCTCACTTAATCCTATACGCGCACTTATAAGAGGCTTATCTGTTACTGCCAATTGACTCCAACTTGCTCCTGCGTCAGTACTTTTATAGAATACTACTGTATTATTTTGTTTTACCGCAGTATAACATAAATTGGGATTTTGAATTGAAAACCTTACATCAAATGCCATTCCATTTAATACAAGATTCCATGTCTCTCCGCCATCGGTTGAGCGATATAGGTTTGTGCGTGTTCCTGCCAAAATTATATTATCGTTGTCAGGCTTAAATTGTGCTACACTTGATCTGCTATAATTATATGGGTCAGGTGTTATATTCTTCCAAATTACTCCGCCATCGGTTGATTTCCAAAATGCTCCTCCGGCTCCAACCACTACTTTATTAGGGTCTGAATGGCTTATATCTACTGCTGTTATCTCTCCTGATAACCATTCTCCTCCGTTGCATGGATACCAATTTGCTCCTTTATCGGTGGTTTTGAAAATAAGACCTGTTTCTGAACCGCAATATAGGATATTGGGGTTTGATCGAGATGCTGCTAATCGCTGAATATTGGTTTGTGCAGGGGATACCGCTTTTGTCTCTAAATCGTATGTTATAAAGGGGGATATTACTTCCCATTTATCGCCATATTGTATTTTTTCTGATGTTGCCTTTAAAAGATTGTCTCGAGAGACAACTCTGTTTATATCACTTATTTCTTTACGATATTGCTCTACTTTGGGCAATCTGATTATTCCCTCTTTGTCAACAAAGTTTATATACGCATCTTGAAAACGACGAAAATGATTTACTACCTGTTTTGTTTCAGGTGTTTTTCTTCTGGCATCTGGGTTATTTCGTAAATAAACAGAAAAACTATCGAGCATAGCGTAATAGTTCAAACCTTGCGGCTTTGCCAACTGAGCCATCCATGCAGGTGAACCTGCCGGCAAATAATCCAACAGATATGGTGTGTAGTATTTTTCTACATCTTCATCTTGTCGTGCATTTACTTTGAATGATAATGACACCAATAATACCAACGATATAAGTGTTCTGATTTTCATATTTTTATTTTATTACAAATTTTCCAAAGAATTTTTGAATAGCTGTTTTTATTGAATAAATATATACTCCGCTCGCCAATGAAGGTAAATCTATTTCAACTTTACCTTCTTGTGCTAATACCTGCTTTGTAAGTAACAATTGTCCTTTTGTATTGTGAATTGTTATAACGGCATCTTCTCTTAATCCTGATGTTGTAAATTGCAAACATTCATCATTACAAACTTCAACATTTACCAGACCTACCTCCCCTACTAATTCATTCTCTTCAACAGAATCGGGAGAATCAATGAAAATCATATTTTTTATCGTGCGTGAAGAAGTTCCTGCCGATGTTGTTACTGTAAGCGTTACATCATAGCTACCTCCTTTGCCAAATATTACTTTGGGATTGCGTACAGTTGCATCGCTAACCCATTGTGGTTGCGGAGAAAAGCTCCATTGCCATTTTGTGTTTTCATCTTGCTTTACTATACTATAGCTATCAAATTGAACCTGTTTTTGGGGATTTAATGTTAAATCGCCACTTCCTATATTTAATGCCATTGGCTGTGGTACTGCGATGAATTCTTGATGATATAATGGCGCTTCCCACAAACCTTGATCTGTTGCCATACGTAATACCGCATCTTTATAGAATGGGACTACTTTTGATATTCTGGCTCCGGGTGGCAATCCTTTTGAATATTCAATAAAATCAGACATTGTGTTGTCTTTAAACCAGACATATGCTCCTTCATAAGATGTCATATAACAACTACCATACTCGTCGCCTACCAAAATAACCTGATGTATCTTCCGGTCTGTCAATGAGCCTAAATCAAACTGTTGCCAAGTTTCTCCTCCATCAAAACTTTCAACCACTTTTCCTGCATAATTACAACATATTGCTATTACATGGTCGGCATTATTAGGATCAATAACAACTTTTGTAAAATATGTATACATGTTCAATTCTGGGAATGGGCGACTTTGCATCTCTTTAAATGATATTCCGCCATCATCAGAACGCCACATATGCCAATCACCTATGGCATATACTCTATCAGGATTACTACGGGCAAATTCGTAATCATAAAAGTTCTCGCCATCACTATCAAAGACCTTTTGAAACGATTCTCCTTCATCGTATGACAAATACCCCTCGTATATATTTGTCATATCTTGAACAAAAACTTTTAAGGCATATCGGGGGTCTGTAGCTATTTTACCATTTATACGAAGAGCCTCATATGGTTTTATATTTGAAAACCATGTCTTATAATCATCTAATACCACACCTCCCATTGTTGGAGAAACAACCCGTGTTCCTGCATCTGTAAAATAGACTTTCCACGGGTTACTTCTCATTACATACCCTGTTGCAATCTCTACTCCGCCTACATGCAGTGAATTTCCTTCCCCATAACTTTTGGCATGTACAACATCTCCATTATGCCAACGCCCTGCGGCCATTACATCTTCATTCCAACCTACTCCCAATCCTTGATAATCCGATGCATATATTCCATTGTATTTATCTATACCCTTTGTTTCAAAAAAATCGGCAGAGTATTTTATACCTCCATCATTACATATCCAGGTATCTCCGTCCGGGTGAATTGCTATATCTTGTATATCACAATGCATCCAATCTGAACGTTGGTACCCCCCTATTCCCCCATCTCTAAAATCAGTCTTCCCCTCCTCTGTTGAACGATATAGAGAGGTTAATCCAAACAAAACAATCTTTGGGTCTTTTGGAGATGCACCTATCATCATATCAAAGTATCCTTGTCCTCCTGATGTGTCCATTATAGGAGAAAATGTTCCCCAACCGTCATATACAGTTTTATCTTCCCATGTCAATCCTGCATCTTTTGAAACAAGTATAGCAGGTTCGCCTTTCCCTCCCATTGGTCCGCTATCATAACCATAAATATCGGAATTCATAAGAGCATAAACATAATCACTTCCTCCATCTGCATCACTGACTGCCAAACGCCCGCATACCGTAAAACTTGAATGCATCGGAGATTTTGTCCATGTATATCCACCATCGGAAGAGTAATAAAAATATGTCCATACCCCAGGTGTTTCTCTCCTTATCAAATATATTCTTTCAGGATTCCCGGGCTGCAATTCATGATCAAAACACACACCTGAAAAGGTCAATACAAAACTTTCAGCCGCATCGTTTGAAACATAAAAACCATTTCCTGTTTTGCTATCCCTATCGCCTGTTGCAATAGTTATATTTCTTGTATTTTTAGGATTTATCCTGATTGAATTTACTCTATTTGATATACCTTCACATCTATGCCATGTCTCTCCTCCATCGGTTGTTTTCCATAACCATGGACCTCCTCCAATATATACAATATCGCTATTTAGAGGGTCAATGGCAATACTGAATATTGACCCTCCAAAGTTATGCAAAGGAGCACAAGGGTACCAATTTTCGCCATGATCAGAGGATTTAAACACCACACCGCTCTCTGTTCCACAATATAAAATATTTTTATTGCTTAAACTTACTGCTATACGAAATACACAAACCTGAGAATCCTTTTGCTCAACCTCTCCGTTTTTATTAACAAATGTTTTATTGGGTCCTATGTTTCTCCAAATATATTCTATATCATCTGATTTAAAGCGTTTTTGAAAAGAAAAACTTTCTATATTCATTGCATCTACTTTTTCAGAGTACTCTGCCATGGAAGGTAAGTTTATATATCCATCGGGTTGCACATATTTTTGATATGCACTCATCCATCTCCGATAAAAGTTAACAACTTGTTTATAATTCAATGTCCTGACCCGAGCATCTACATCTTCGGCAATCCACTTCTGAAATTTGTTTTGTATATCATAAAAGTTAACCCCCGACGGATTTTCTGCTATAGGAATCATCCATTCAGGAGCATCTGCCGGTAGTGGCTCAGGCATATATGGGTCATATAGTTTTTCAGTAGCATAAACTACAGATTGCAACATCAAAAATGAGATTAAAAAAGCTGTCGTTTTTTTCATTTTTTATGATATTATTTTATCTGATTATGTAAAGTAAATTATTTTTTGCAATAATAATACAATATATGTTTTTTTTGAAAAAACACCCCATAATAATTATTAATTTAGCACATAATTTATGTTAACGATTTAAATATTGCTTAATTCGCAAATATAATTAAACCATCAACAAGGTTAGCCCATCATCAATATTTTTACATTTTTTACACAAATTTCAAAATTTGGTGCATAATAATATTGAGGTATATAAAATTTTTACGATATTTGCAGAAATATAATCCCATATAGGGTAAAACAGATTAAATAGTAATTTAATTTTTACACATATTGTTATCATGGAATTTTCAATTGAGCAAATTGCATCGTTTTTGCATGGAGAAATTGTGGGAGATGGCTCTATTAAGGTTAACAACATTTCAAAAATAGACGACGGCAAACCTGGTACTCTATCGTTTCTTGCCAATAGTAAATACACAAACTATATTTACGAAACAAACGCAAGTGCCGTACTTGTAAGAAGAGATTTTAATCCAGAGAAAGAGGTAAAAACAACTCTGATTAAAGTTGATGACCCTTATGCTTGTTTAGCACTTCTTTTAAATATGGTTGATCAAGCAACTCGTCCTCAAAAAATTGGAATTGAAGAGAACTCATATATTGCTGAAAGCGCAATTATCGGCAACGAAACTTATGTTGGAGCATTTGCATATATTGCTGAAAATGTTCAAATAGAAGACGGAAGCAAAATATATCCCCAATGCTACATTGGTAATAATGTAAAAATAGGAAAAAACTGTATAATTTATCCCGGAGTTAAAATTTATCATAATTGTGTCATAGGCAATAACGTTATTATTCATGCCGGAGTTGTAATTGGTGGCGATGGCTTTGGTTTTGCCCCTCAAAACGGAGAGTATGTAAAAATTGCTCAGATTGGAAATGTTGTAATTGAGGACAATGTTGAAATTGGTTCTAATACAACTATTGATAGAGCGACAATGGGTTCTACTATCATAAGAAGAGGAACAAAGCTTGACAACTTAATTCAAGTTGCACATAACGTTGAGATTGGGAATAACACTGTAATGGCAGCTCAAGTTGGAATAGCAGGCTCTACGAAAATTGGAAGCCAATGTATGATTGGCGGACAAGTTGGTTTTGCAGGACATATAACTATAGGCGATAATGTTAATATTGGAGCACAAGCAGGAATTCCAAATAGTGTTGAAGCCAATTCAAACCTCTTGGGTTCTCCCGGTATCCCCATTAAAGAATTTGCTCGTCAAGTTGTCCTTACCAAACGTTTACCCGACATGAATGCAACAATCAAACAACTTCAAAAAGAGATTGAACAACTAAAAAATATGTTATCTGATAACGAAGGCAAGTAATATTAACAACGTATAAAACAATACGTTACAACTAAAAAACAAAAAGCTGTAAATCATCAAGAATAAAATTATTGCAAAACGTTTTTTTTGTTCCAAATATTTCAGTTTATTTGCATTAAATTTTGACACAAACATATTACCATGAAACAAAAGAGTCTAAAAGATAGTTTCTCGCTAAGTGGCAAAGGGTTACACACAGGTCTTGATATAACTGTAACCTTCAATCCTGCACCAGAAAACTTCGGATACAAGATAAAACGAGTAGATTTGCCCAATCAACCTATTATTGATGCTGTGGCTGAAGCGGTATGCCAAACTCAACGCGGAACTGTTGTAAAAAAAGGCGATGCTACTGTAAGTACAATAGAACACGGTATGGCAGCTTTGTATGCTTATGGAATATCAAACTGTTTAATAGAGGTTAACGCCCCTGAATTTCCCATACTTGACGGTAGTGCAATAAGATATGTTGAAGAGATTGAAAGAGTTGGTATTGAAGAGTTAAATGCCGACCAAGAGTACTACGTTGTTAAAAGTAAAATGGAAGTTAAAGATGAGGCAAGCGGAGCTTCACTAATATTCTTACCTGATGAAAATTTCAGCATTAACACTTTGATAAGTTTTAACTCTCCTGTCTTAAGCAATCAGTTTGCCACATTAGAAAATATGGTTGACTTCAAAAATGATATTGCAGCAAGCAGAACGTTCGTTTTTGTAAGAGAGATAGAACCTCTTTTGAAAGTTGGCCTTATAAAAGGCGGGGATCTTGATAATGCCATTGTTATTTATGATCAAGAGATGCCTCAGGAAGAGTTGGATAAATTAGCTGACCTTATGGGTGCTCAAAAGAAAAGTGCATTAGAACTCGGATATTTAAACAACAAACCTTTGGTTTTTGACAACGAACCTGCAAGACATAAACTTCTTGATTTAATGGGAGACCTTGCATTGATAGGTCGCCCTATTAAAGGTAGAGTTATTGCTACACGTTCAGGACACGGAATAAACAATAAACTTGCAAAAGCAATACGCAAGGACATAAAGAGACAAGAGGTTCAAGCTCCAAATTATAATCCTGACAAGGATCCGATAATGGACGTAAACAAAATAAAAGAGCTTCTTCCGCACCGTTATCCAATGTTATTGGTTGATAAAATCATTAATATGGACAAAAAGGCTATTGTTGGTATTAAAAACTTTACAGCAAACGAACCTTTCTTCCAAGGACACTTCCCTCAAGAGCCTGTAGTACCCGGAGTATTACTTATAGAAGCAATGGCTCAAACAGGAGGTTTATTGGTTTTGAATTCTGTAGATGACCCTAAAGCATATTCAACATACTTTTTAACAATAAATAATGTAAAATTCAGACAAAAAGTTGTTCCCGGAGATACTGCCATATTCCATGTATCATTTATGACAGAGCTTCGCAGAGGATGCGCTTCAATGAAAGGATACGTTTTTGTAGGAAATAAAATTGCTGCAGAAGCCGAATTCCTTGCTCAAATAGTTAAAAACAAATAACATTCAATATTATGCAAAATTCACTTGCATCGATACACCCCGATGCCAAAATTGGTAAAGATGTAGTTATAGGTCCTTTTGTTACAATAGAAGAGGACGTGATTATTGGAGAAGGAACAAGAATTGATTCAAATGCGAGTATTTTAAAAGGAGCTCGTATTGGCAAGAATTGTCATATATGCTCATGCGCTGTTATAGCCGGAGAGCCTCAAGACTTAAAATTCAGAGGAGAATACACCACTGTTGAAATTGGAGACAATACAACAATTCGTGAGTATGTTACCATAAATAGAGGCACAGCATCAAGAGGTAAAACCGTAGTGGGAAATAATTGTCTTATTATGGCATACTCTCATATAGCTCATGACTGCATATTAAAAAACAATATAATTGTTGCCAATGCTACTCAGATTGCAGGAGAGGTTGAAATTGACAACTTTGCAACTATAGGAGGAGGTACTCTTATGCACCAATTCTCCAAAATTGGAACACACGTTATGATTCAAGGAGGTTCTCATATTAATAAGGATATTCCTCCTTACGTTATGGCAGGACGTATACCAACTGTGTATGCAGGTATAAACTCGGTAGGTCTTCAACGTCGCGGATTTACAAAAGAGCAGATATATAATATTCAAAATATATATCATACTCTATACAATTCAGGACTCAACAATACCGATGCTATCAAAAAAATAGAGGACGAATTCCCAGATTCAGAAGAGAAAAAAGTCATTATTGATTTTATAAAGTCTTCAGAGAGAGGAATTATAAGAACCAAATAGATATTATTGTAAAGTTATTAGTGGCTATAACTATGCCAATACAAATTCAAAGTAAAAAAGAGTAAAGTAGATTATTATGATATACAAGTTTTTATTATTATCTGATGAGGTTGAAACCTTCTCAAGAGAAATTTGCATTGATTCGGAAGCTACTTTTTTAGAGTTGAACGATGCTATTTTAAATTCGGTTAATTATACCAAAGACCAAATAACATCTTTCTTCATTTGTGAAGATGATTGGGAGAAGAGAGAAGAAATTACTCTGATTGAAATGGACTCATCTTCTGACGAAGATATTTGGTTGATGGAAGACACAAAACTTAGCGAATTGATTGAAGATGAACACCAACGCCTATTATTCGTATTTGACATGATGGCAGATCGTTCATTCTTTATGGAGCTAAGAGAAATTGAATTGGGAAAAAATCTAATTGACCCTCTATGTACAAAGGTTAAAGGAAAAGCTCCAAAACAGATAATGTCGCTTGAAGAGTTAGACAAAAAAATAATTGCATCTACCCCTTCAATTGATTTAGACGATGACGACTTTGGAATTGAAGGAGGATACAATCCTGACGAGCTTGACACTGAGGGATTCAGTGATA
Organism: Candidatus Caccoplasma sp.; assembly: GCA_045587545.1. Taxonomy (GTDB): domain Bacteria; phylum Bacteroidota; class Bacteroidia; order Bacteroidales; family G3-4614; genus Caccoplasma_A. Next base: position 37,574 of record JAZNCN010000008.1, on the reverse strand, counting down.
TGGACTTTAGCGACGATAACGGAGGTTATTAAAATTAAATAACTAAAACGAACGGAGGAAATTAATTTCTTCCGTTCGTTTTTTTTTTACAAGAGACTCTATAAAGTAAATTTTATAAATATAATTGGTTTATTCAATTTATTTAATTACCTTAGAGCAGTTTTTGAATAATTAAAAACCTAAAATATAAATAATTATGTTAGAGAAAACTCTTGTTATTTTAAAACCTTGTACTATTCAAAGAAGTTTGATAGGTGAAGTTATTACACGATTTGAGCGTAAAGGTTTAAGATTATGCGGTATGAAAATGACTCAACTTACCGATGATGTTCTTAGCGAACACTACTCTCACTTAAGTAGCAAACCTTTTTTCCAAAGAGTTAAAGACTCAATGATGGCCTCTCCTGTAATAGTTTGCTGTTTTGAGGGTGTTGACGCTATTGAAGCAGTAAGAACAATTACCGGACCCACAACAGGACGTAAAGCTCCCGCAGGAACAATTAGAGGCGATTTCAGTATGAGTTTTCAAGAAAATATTGTTCATGCATCAGACTCTCCCGAAACTGCCGAAGCTGAATTAAAGAGATTTTTCAAACCCGAAGAGATTTTTGATTATAAATTATCTTCTTTTGATTATTTATACGCCAACGACGAATTTTAATAAATCAACGCTCGGAAAGAGTTTATAATCATCTATATATAAAAGAACAAACGAGATTAAGGTTTCATTCAGACCATCTCGTTTGTTTTTCGTATATTCATCTTATATCTAAAAACAGAGATTATCTATTGCTATGTATTAAAATTATCTTTATATTTGTAGTGAAGTACGAAGAAGATATTGATTAGTAATTGTGAAAAACTTTTTAAAATATTTTATTCCAATTATAATCGTTGCGATATCGTTTATTGCAAATGCTGAGGAGTCCTACTCTGCAACAACAGAGAAGAGCAATATAATATATACAGAACAAGTTTTGACTTATTCCGATTCATATAAACTTGAGTCGGAATTTTATCTGCCTCCTCAATCACTTTCATCTGTTACATTTCGACAGAACACTTCAAAAAGGGTAAATAATAATCACAGACATAATATAATATTTATTAAAGAGGGAATACCAACATCTTATTGGTATGATACATTTGTTTCAAATGCCTCTCACACTTCCAAATTTTCATTTACCAAATCTTTTCAAAGATTGATTAGCTTTGGTAAACTTATCATTTAGTTTTATTTATCATAACAAGTTTTATACACTCTTTTCAGTATTATACTGAAGAGATTGCAATAGTTGCCATATAGGTAATTACAGATAATCCTATATTGTAATATTACTATATAGATATATTCAACCTAATAAACTAAATGATTTTATATATGAAAAAAATTTTCACAAAAATACGTTCTATTAAAGATATTACTATTTCTGCATTTATTATAATAACAGGAGCGACAATATCTGCTACCATTGATGGCAATGGAGCTATTTGGGGAGGTTGTTCTCTAATTATTTTGGGCGCAATTCTTGCCCTCGTTTTAAAATCGTCATATAAAGATCTGGAGACAGGAGAAGTGTTCAAAAAAAGAGAATTTACTTTCCAACAAAAGATGAAGAGTACTTTATTATCAGCAATAACCTCTTCCCCTGAAAAAATTGACATATCAAGCGAAGGTATTGGAGAGGGTGTAAGATTAGAGATATTCTATAGTAAAAAATCAGGTAAAGCATACCTTCAACTTTTTGAATATGTTCCTTTTCAATATCACCCATGTTCTGAGATGTACGAATACAAGACAGAAAGAATAAAAAACTTAGTTAAATAAATAATCATCACAATTTAATTTCTTAATTCTATGGGATTACTTCAAATCTTTACACTATTAGGAGCATTAGGTATGTTCCTTTATGGTATGAATTTGATGAGTTCTGCTCTCCAAAAAGCATCGGGCGACAAACTTAGAAGTTTTTTGTCCGCTATGACTTCAAACCCTTTTAAGGGTGTACTGACAGGACTTGGAATTACATCAATTATCCAATCATCTTCAGCAACAACTGTAATGGTTGTAAGTTTTGTTAATGCAGGGCTCCTTTCGCTACATCAAGCCATTGGAGTTATCATGGGCGCAAATATCGGTACTACGGTTACAGCATGGATGGTATCGTGGTTAGGTTTCAAAGCTGATATTTCAATTCTTGCTGTACCCTTGATGCTATTCGGTTTCTTGTTCTCTAATTCAAAGAAAAACCAAAGGCAAAACATTGGTGAGTTAATAGTCGGATTCTGTTTGCTCTTCCTCGGACTATCGTTTATGAAAGAGTCAGTTCCCGATTTGAACAGCACTCCTGAGGTATTGGAGTTTGTAAAGACATGGTCAAGCTACGGATTTGGTTCTGTTATGCTATTCCTTGCCTTTGGAACTATTCTAACCTTGGTTCTTCAGTCATCATCTGCAACAATGGCCATCACCCTTATCATGCTCAGCATGGGCTGGATTCCTTTCAATATGGCATGTGCAATGGTATTAGGTGAAAATATAGGTACTACAATTACTGCAAACATTGCAGCGGCAGTCGGAAATACTCAAGCTAAGAGAGCCGCTATGTCACATACAATATTTAATCTATTTGGTGTTATTTGGGCATTAATATTCTTTACTCCGTTCCTTTCTCTTGTTGGCAAAATAATTGAATTATTCGGATTACCAAACCCTGCATCAGAAGGTTTTGTAGTTACAAGTACCACAGCAGCAACTGGAGTTGCAGCCCTATACGGACTTTCAATGCTACACACTTTGTTTAACACCATAAATACATTTATATTGGTATGGTTTATAAAATATATTGAGATTGCTGTTACTTGGATTATAAAAAGTCCTAAAAATCAGGAAAACGAAAACTTCAGACTTAAATATATTACTGCTGGTAATCTTGACACTCCTGAACTTGCTACCGAACAGGCTTTTGATGAAATTATTCATTTTGCCGAAATTTCAAGAAAAGGACTTAGCTATGCTAAAGCAATTATCTCGGAAAATAACCCTGACAAGTTTAACGAATTACGCAATAAACTAATTAAGTATGAAGAGATCTCAGATAGAATAGAGTTTGAAATAGCGACTTTCTTAAATGCTTTGTCGGCAGGCGATATAAGCGAAACTACTTCAAAGAGAGTTAAAGCAATGTATAAAATAATAGGAGAGTTAGAATCTCTTGGAGACTCAGGAGAGTCTATTGCCCGTATTCTTACTCGCAGGAACTCATACAATAAAATTTTTGATACTCAAACTATTCAAAAACTTGAAGAGTTGGTAGATACAGTTGATAAAGCATACGGTGTAATGCTTATAAACTTATCTACTGCTCACGACGGGGAGTTAACAGATATAACAAATGCCTATAAAGCTGAGGAGAATATCAATACTCTAAGAAATAGCCTGAGAGACACAGAGATTGACGACATTGAGCATAACAGAAAGAGTTATCAAACAAGTGTATTCTACTTAGACTTGGTTAGCCAATTTGAGAAGATGGGAGACTACTTGATAAACATATCTCAAGATTTACAAAGATCATTCAGTAAGTAAAAAGTTTCTATTACAAAAAAGGTGCTGTATCAAAATAAATATAATACAGCACCTTTTTATAAGAATCTCCTTTATTTTATCTCTGACACTTGATTAGGTAATATTTCAACCTTGTCAATTAATTGATGTTGCGAATTATAAGTTTCAACCTCTATCTTATTATAATCATATTTTATTAACTGATAGTATTTGTCTCCATTATCAATCTTAGCGTAATCAGCAGGGTATTTTACTTTATAACTTTTTGGAGAACAGTGAGAGGTCAAATAGATTGGTGTTTGAAGAGTACCATCTTCACTCTCGGGAGATGTTCTCATAAAGATATGTTCATGTCCTTGCAACACCAAATCAACTCCCCTATTCTTTATTACAGGATTAAAGAAAAGACGTTGGAGAAGTTGATTAAACCGCCCTTTTGTTGAGTATATTGGGTGATGCATAGTTACTATTTGCCATTTTGCATCAGAATTTTTCAACTCATTTTTCAACCATCGTCTTTGATAAAAATATTTCCAGAAATCTTTATTTGAATCCAATAACATAATTTGCGCAGCACCCAACTTTATTGACAAGAGAGCATTACCCCTATTATTCTTGGAATAGGCATATGGAAACACTAACCCAAATCGCTCTTCAATATATTGAGGAAATCCTTTTAGATATTCGTGATTTCCCGCTGCTGCCAATATCGGTTTTGTTTTGGGAATATCTTGCATTGATGCGAACCAATAATCCCAATACCCCGACATTGGACGTTCAATTAAATCGCCCCCAAAGAGATAAAAATCAACATCAGGATACAACTCAAATATCTCTGAGAATATTTTAGGAGTTACGCCTGTATAATCATCTTGCACATCTCCCAAATATATGAAAGAACGTTGCTTATCCCTGTATGGTATTCTGAAAGTGTACCAATCTGTTGTATCTGTTGATTGAAGAACCCTATAAGAGTAACTTAATCCTTCGGGTAACGACGCTATCTCTGCTTTATAATATGCCGCTTTACCCGAACGCGATTTAAAAACAGTTCCCTCTCCATCAAAATGAAGTGTATCTTCTAATACTGCAAGTTGCAATATTGCAGGCTGAAGAGTATCTCCACACATCCATGTAAAGCACCTCGATTCCTCACCGTTTGAGCCATATGTCATAAGTAGATGTTCAATCTTATCCGATACCTTATAAGGTGGCTCAGGAATATTCCCAAACCATACATTCCAACGAGTAGCTACCAAAATTAAGAGAGCAACTACAACCACTAATGACAATAATGCGACTACTATTTTTCTCATATAAATACTAATTTAACATACTATTCTGATGAACGCTCTACATTCTTAACCCCTTTAACTGTTTTAAGTTTTTTAATAAGAGCATTAAGAGCAGGTACATGACTCACCATTACGGTTATATGACCTTGAAAGAGTCCGTCGTTTGAATCAATTGATATACTTCTCATCGATACCCCGCTCTCTTTTGATATTATTGACGTAATGTTTGCTACAATACCTATATCATCATTACCAACAACCCGTAACACAACAACATATTGAGAACCCTGTTTCCCCGACCACTTGGCAGGTACAACTCTATAACCGAAGCGACCTCTCAAATCGGGCGCATTGGGACAATCTACACGATGGATTTTTATTCCTCCTTGAGAATTTACAAAACCAAAAATCTCATCTCCGTATATGGGATTACAGCATTTTGAGAGTTTATATTCAATATCCTTCAACGAGCCATCAATTACCAAAACATCTTCTTTAGCCGATGTAGTAACAGATTGTTGAATATACTCCTCGGCTGAACGTTGTTGAATATTATCTTCTTCGCCATTCTGCTGCAGCTGTATATATCTATCAATAACAGAGTTAACATCAATTTTTTCTTGTGCTACTGCCGCAAAGAATTTTGTTACGGTCTTAAAACCCATCTTTCGGATAAGCAACATCAATACCGACTCATCAGGCTCAATTTTACGGTTTTTAATACGTCTGAAGAACATCTCTTTTCCGTATTCAGCCTCTTTATTCTCCTCCTCTTTAAGCGCCTGACGAATTTTTTGTTTAGTGCGTGTTTGCGTTGCTATATTCAACCAATCTTGTTTTGGCTTTTGCTGTGGTGATGTAAGCACAACAACAGTATCGCCACTCTTTAACTGATACCTCAACGACTGGTTCTTATCATCAACTTTTGCACCAACACATCTGTTTCCTAAGTTAGTATGTATAAGATATGCAAAATCTAATACGGTTGCACCCTTTGTGAGTTTATACAAATCGCCTTTGGGAGAAAATACAAAAACCTCTTTATCGTAATCGTCTTTACTGAAATCCTTAACAAGTTCAAGAGCCTCTTTATCATCGGACGATTCCAATATATCGCGCATACTATTAAGCCAATCGTCCAATCCGCTCTCGCTCTTTACTCCCTTGTATCGCCAATGAGCGGCAAGACCATTCTCGGCAATTTCGTCCATTCGCTTAGTGCGTATTTGCACCTCTACCCAACGGTCTTCGGGGCCCCATACCGTAATATGCAACGACTCATATCCATTACTTTTGGGAATGGTAATCCAATCTCTCATGCGTGAAGGATTTGGTTTATACATATCGGCTATTATAGAGAATATTCTCCAACAATCTGCTTTCTCTTTTTCTAATGGAGTATCTAAGATTATACGTATGGCAAAAAGGTCATAAATATCTTCAAAATCGGCTTTCTGCTTCTTCATCTTGTTATAGATGGAGTATATTGATTTTGTACGACCCTTCATCTCAAACTTATAACCCTCATTCAAAAGTTTTTCTCTTATAGGAGCAATAAATGCCTCAATATATTTTTGACGTTTTACCTTTGTCTGAGTTAGTTTTGAGGCTATAGAATCAAATACATCACGGTTTGTATATTTAAGAGATAAATCTTCAAGTTCTGATTTAATTTTGTATAACCCTAAACGATGCGCCAACGGAGCATAAAGATATGACGCCTCTGACGCTATACTTAAACGATACTCTTTATCGGGGTGATGATTAATCATTCTCATCAGACAGAGATTATCGGCAATAAGGATTATTATTACGCGAGCATCATTTGCAAACGACAAAAGGAGTTTTCTGAAATTATCGCTCTGTACGGTAGCATGCTTGGTATACAGACTCTCTGTTTTAAGAAGATGCATAATTATATTTGCCACATCTTTGCCAAAACCGTTCTCAACCTCTGCTATTGTAAGACTTTCGTGAGCCACTACATTATACAAGAGAATAGACAAAAGAGTTGAACGCTCTAACCCAACCTCTTTTGAAAGTATTAATGCTGTATTTAAATTTCGCAGCAATATACTATTGCCGTGTTTATCCCTTCCGTATTGGTCATGACTTGTTGCATCAGAGATTATAACACGCAGTTTCTCAAACTCTTCGTCGCTTATTATGGTGCGTGTTTGACGGCGCAATTCCAAATAAGAACGCAGAAAATCAAGTTTCTCCTCAGGGCTGAAAATATCTTCTTTGGGTTGCATAGTATGTACAATAAATAAATTACCCCAAATATATTATTTTTTTATGATAACTACATTGAATTTCTAAGGTTAATTTGTATATTTGCTTGTTACTATATTTGCAGTAAAATAAAAACATATCGGGTTGTACTCTAACCCTCACTTTGTTTGATATCAATAACAACTAAAATTATACGATATGAAGTATTGTTTTTCACAAGAGGATCTTGCTCAGATTAAAGCCAAAGGCATGAGTGTTGAGGCTGTTGAGGAGCAATTGGAGTGTTTTAAAAAAGGTTTCCCATACTTAAAACTTGAGAATAGTGCATCGCTTGGTAATGGCATTATGCAACTTACCGATAAGGCTGAGGTTTATGCCGAGAAATGGGACAAATTGATTGAGAACGGAGTAAAAAGTGTAAAATTTGTTCCTGCATCAGGAGCTGCAAGTAGAATGTTTAAAGACCTTTTCGGATTTTTAGATGCACCATACTCTGAACCCGAAACAGCTTTTGAGAAAAACTTTTTTGAGCATATAACTTCTTTTGCTTTTTATAATGCGCTTGACGAAGCATGTAAGAAAAATGAAGGTTGCGATATAAAATCGTTGATTAATGTTGGCAAATACAAAAGTGTGGTTGAAAACCTTCTTGCAGAAAAAGGTTTGAACTATGGCTGGCTACCAAAAGGTTTAATTCTTTTCCACAACTACGACGCAGCACCTCGTGCCGCAATGGAAGAGCATCTTGTTGAGGGTGCAATGTATGCTAAAAATGGAGACAATACAGTAAATATTCACTTTACCGTATCGCACGACCATATGCCCTTCTTTAAAGAGTTAACAGCCAATGTTGTTCCTGTATACGAAAAAGAGTTTGGTGTTAAATATAATATCTCATTCTCAGAGCAAAAGCCCGAAACCGATACTATTGCTGCTGATGGAGAGAACCAACCCTTCAGAGACAAAGGAGCATTATTGTTCCGCCCCGGAGGTCATGGTTCGTTGATTGAGAACCTTAACGAGATTGATGCAGATGTTATTTTCATCAAAAATATTGACAACGTTGTTCCTGACTCATTCAAAGCCGACACCATTCTTTACAAAAAAGTTTTGGCAGGAGTTTTGGCAGAGGCAAGAGAGAAGATTTTCAAATACGGACAACTTCTTGAAAGTGGCAACTACACAATAGAGGACTTACGCGAAATAATAATGTTCCTTCAACGAGATTTATCAACACGAAATCCTGAATTAAAAGAGATGGAAGATAGCGACCTTGCTATGTATCTTCTTAAGAAACTTAACCGCCCTCTTCGTGTTTGCGGTATGGTTAAGAATATTGGAGAGCCGGGAGGTGGTCCCTTCCTTGCATATAACGAAGATGGAACATACTCTCCACAAATATTGGAGAGCAGCCAAATAAACATGGCTCACGCCGAATCAAAAGCAGCATTTGAAGGAGGGTCTCATTTTAACCCTGTTGACCTTGTATGTTCGGTTAGAGACTGGAATGGCAATCACTACAACCTACCCGACTATATCGACAAAAACACAGGTTTCATCTCAGAGAAATCAAAGAGCGGAAAGGTTCTTAAAGCATTGGAGCGTCCCGGACTTTGGAACGGAGCAATGTCAGATTGGAACACTATATTTATTGAGGTTCCCATCTCAACATTTAACCCCGTTAAGACCGTTAACGACCTTCTTAGAGATACTCACTTATAAAAGTTACGATACTGATAATTGATGAAAAATTTATTTTTCGGAATATTTGTTGCAGCCTCTATGTTATTAAGCTCATGCGATAATAACAAAGAGGCTCGCAACCTTTATTATAAAGCCAAAAGCCTATATGAGCAAGGGCTCTACATTGAAGCAAAATTAGTTACAGATAGTATTAAGATTGTAAACAATACAGCTTTTGACGAGATAAGAGCAGGTATGCAACTTTCGCGAAAAGCTGAACTTGCAATAAATGAAATTATTGCCAACGATGCCGACTCGCTACTTAAAATATACAGGGCTCAAGTTGATGAAATCATAAAAGATTTTGAGTTTGTAAAAAATGAGGAGTATCAGACCGATGGAACTCTCGTTTATAAACACGATCCCAATAGAGAGAGCCAAACAAAATCGTGCATCAGAGCATATGTTACCGAAGAGGGAGAACTTGTGATGCTAAGCGTATATTGCGGTTCAAATGCCATTCAGCATGAAAGCATTAAACTTACAGCATCAGACGGGACTTTTGCGATGAGCGAAGTTATACCTTACGATGGTGCAAGAAATTATCGCTATAAAATTAACGGACAGAATATTGAAACTATAACATACAACGAACCTAAAACATTAGGAATAGCTCAATTTGTAATTGGCACTAAGGGCGCTCCCATAAAGGTAAGCTACGACGGCAAACGCCCATACTCATACACATTAGAGAAGAGTAGCAGAAAAGCTATTGTTGAGAGCTATAAATTTGCAAAACTAATTAAAGAGGTAAAACGATTGGAGAGAGACGAAGCAATTGCCTCTAAAACTATCGTTATTTTAAGAAAACAGATTGAGGACCATAAGGGGGATAGTATATAGTTGTTAGTTGTCGGCTAAAGCCGCCCTACGGGTAGTTGTTAGTAAGATGGAATAATTAAGAAAAAAGTTTTTCTCTCAAAAAAAATATATATTGTGCAAAGTTTTGGCATATATAATCATTTATCTTTGCAATAGACAAACTACTGCGAAAATAGAAAACGAGAGAAATAATATATATAAGTAAAACAAAAAAGTATAAGAATATGGAAAGTGAAGAGAAAAAAGTGAAGGTTACCGTATCGGACGATAAACTAAAAGCTCTAAAGGCTGCTATGGATAAGATAGAGAAGAGCTATGGTAAAGGTTCTATCATGAAACTTGGCGACGATATGGTTGAAGAGGTTGCCGTTATATCAACCGGTTCAATTGCTCTTAATGCCGCCCTTGGAGTTGGAGGTTATCCACGCGGAAGAGTTATTGAGATTTACGGACCTGAGTCATCTGGTAAAACAACTTTGGCTATCCATGCTATTGCTGAAGCTCAAAAAAATGGCGGTATTGCAGCTATTATTGATGCAGAGCACGCATTTGACCGTTTCTATGCCGAGAAACTTGGCGTTGACGTTGAAAATCTTTGGATTTCTCAACCAGACAGCGGAGAACAAGCGCTTGAGATTGCCGATCAGCTTATCAGATCATCGGCTGTTGATATAGTGGTAATTGACTCTGTTGCTGCCCTTACTCCAAAAGCTGAGTTGGAGGGAGATATGGGTGATAACCGCGTAGGACTTCAAGCTCGCCTTATGAGCCAGGCATTGCGTAAACTTACATCAACAATTAGCAAAACAAATACAACATGTATATTCATAAACCAACTTCGCGAAAAGATAGGTATAATGTTTGGCAACCCCGAGACTACAACCGGTGGTAATGCATTGAAATTCTACTCATCAGTTCGTTTGGATATACGCCGTATATCACAAATAAAAGAGGGCGACGATGTTATTGGTAACCAAACTCGCGTTAAGATTGTTAAGAACAAAGTTGCTCCCCCATTCCGCAAAGCAGAGTTTGATATTATGTTTGGCGAGGGCATCTCAAAATCAGGTGAGATTATTGACCTTGGTGTTGAGTACGGAATTATTAAGAAGAGTGGTTCTTGGTTTGCTTACGGCGATACAAAACTTGGTCAAGGCAGAGACGCTGCAAAACGTATGGTTATGGATAACCCCGAACTTGCAGAGGAGTTGGAAAACCTAATTATGGAGGCAATTAAGAATAAATAGTTGTCAGTTGTCGGCTAAAGCCGCCCTATGGGTAGTTGTTAGTTTTTAGATAAATATATAAAATTAGGAGAATTATTATTAGTAGTTATGAAAATAACCATTGCCCTTTTTAGAGCAATGGTTATTTTTTTATAGTTGCAATATAGTATTATTGTTTAAAACTAAAAAGGTTGTTGACGTAACCATTCTGCCATAAAACGATCATATACTATATATCCGTTATCTGATTCATAAAGAAGTTCTTTATCAATAAGTTTTTTTACAGAGTAACTTACACTGCTTGCTGCTCGTAATTTATGTTTTGAAATAAAATCTCCATTAAACAACTCTTTAACACACCCTTCACGTGCTACTGCTTTAAGCAGACTGACACTTGTTTTAGGGTAAGCTTTTAATAAATCGTTATATGTATATTCAAATTCCGATATTATTTGATTAATTGCATAATCTATCGTAAATTCATATATTTCAGAAGTGTAACCATATAATCGGTTTAAAACTGATTGTATATACCACGTATGCCCCTCAAACTTGCGGTATATTTTATGAAACATTTCAGTAGTTAAGTTCTTACCTGCATTACTGAAGTGGCGTATTGCAAAATTTGCATAATCTTCAATATCAATAGCTCCAATATTAAGGATTTGTGTGCTTTGATAAAATGGTTTATTAGCAGATGTAAACATCTCTTGCATAATATGTTTTTTACTGCCGGAGAATATAAAGTTTACGTTTGGCAAAAATTGTATGTATGAGCGCAATAGGGCTTCAACTCCTTTTTCAGGATATTCGGTAATTTGTTGAAATTCGTCAATTGCAATATAGCATTGTTTCTCTGATGAGGCTAAATAATCAAAAATCTCTTTTAGTGTTACCTCTTCAGTGGTAGGTATAATATCTACCATAAATTTAGGCATTCCGTTAAACTCATCAAAAGTCATAACAGGACGACAACTATTTATAAATGAAGAGACTCTACTCATTGCCTTTTGAGGTATTGTATCAAGTTGCCCCAATACAGTATTAGCAAACAATGTAACAAAATCTGAGAGCGATTGAGTAGAAAAAATATCCATATAGAAAGTTACTATATCGCTATTCTCTTTTTTAAGATTGTAAAAAAGATGACGAATAAGCCCTGTTTTACCCATACGGCGAGGAGATATTAATGTAATATTTCGCGCATTATACAATGCCTCTATCATTCTATTTTTCTCTGTTTCTCTATTACAAAAAAATTCAGGAGAGTGATAACCTGATATTAAAAAAGGATTATTCGGTTTCATTGTATCACAATATTTTCATTTCAATATTTTCGTAACGCAAATATCGTAATTAATTTTTAATATGCAAACAATTTAGCTGAAAATTATTAATATGAGATATAATAGAGTAATAAATTTTGGTAGTTATGAAAATAGCCATTGCCCTTTTTAGAGCAATGGCTATTTTTATGTATAGTTATATTATAGCTATTAATAACCTTCTGTAAAATAGAAAGGAACCGAAATAAATTTTTGATTACCCGTAGAGAACACATCAATATTATACATTTTTGCTGGTATATTTTTATTATAGCCATCACTATATATAGTATATAGAGTACTATCTCCGCCAGGGATACTCTCAAAGTTCCAGTAACCTATGCTTGAAAATTGGTCTAAATGACTAATCTCTTCTTCAGTAAGAGCCTCATCATATAGGCGTACATCATCAATAGTTCCGTCAAGTCCGGCACGACCAAATGCAGCTCCTCCAATCATTATTACATTAGAGCTTTTCCAAGGATAAGGGACAAGATTTATTTTAGAAATTAGTTCTCCATTAAGATACAAATAAAAAAATGTACTACCATCAAAACTATCATATTCCTTACAAAAAGTCAAACGATACCAAGTTTTAGGTTGTAATATATAATCTTTCTGCATCGGGAAGTATACAGCATCAGCATCAGAATATGAGCGAACTGCGCAACTAAATGTTCCGTCAGTATTAATCTGACTCCACATATAACCCCAATCACTTTCAGGCCAAGGATCTATTTCCGAGCGAATATTCAATAGTTGAGTACCATCTGTATCATGATTAAATTGATTAATATATACCCTAAATGAAATTGTAAAAGAGGACTCTTCACCAAATCCAATTTCATTAGTAGGAATTGCAAAGGCATTCCCTTGTAAAGATACACCTAAATCAGATGATGCTACGCTCACAAAATTAGCAACACATTCCGTATCTCTTGTGATTGTTGTTGTGTATGTAGTATTTTCTACAGGTATTTCTTTCCCATTTATTACCCAATTTGAAAAAACATAACCATCTTTTGGTGAAGCAATAAAAGTAACTGTTGAATCTTCTGATATATATTGAGGGCTTGATAAGCCATTAATCGTAACTGTTCCCGAATTTTCAGGAGAGACAACTGCTGTTACTTTCAATTTTGGTTTCTTTTCAAAATCGATATAATCTAACCCTGTTACATTGTATTTATGTTTGAGTACTCCATCTTTATAAATATTTAATATCCTATCATACCCTTGTGCATACGCACTGCTTACTATGGCTGCTATTGCTATTAGCAATGGAATTAATCTTTTCATATTTTTTTGAGTTGTTTGTTGTCGGCATCGCTAAACTCTGCCGCCCTACAGATAGTTGTTAACTTATTTAATAATTTTCTTAGTTACTACTTGTTCGCCTGATTGTACGGCTACAATATAGATTCCTGAAGGGTAGTTACCTACCTCAAGTATTGCAATTTCTACTCCGGGAGCAAGCGTCTTAATCAGTACGCCTTGCATATTGTATAACTGTACTTGATTGATTGGTTCTGGCGATGTTATTTTTACCTCACTTGATGATGCAATATATGTTATCTCTACATCAGCCACCTCTGCTTCGTTCTCTTCAACAGATGTAATATCGGTATCGCCAAAAGTGATAACCTCAATGTTGTCTATTGCCATGGGGGTTACCATACCTGAAATGGTGATATTTACTTCATCTTCAGAAGAGAAGGTGATTTTGTCTATTTCGTCAATTGCTATTGATTGAAATGCGCCTTGCGATATTAAATAGACATTCATATAGTCAGTTGCCAAAACAGAAGGTATAAATATTTGCAACAATATAGTAGCGTAAAATATTTTCAATACTTTTTCCATTTTAATATCTTATTAAGTTATTGTAAGTGTTCCTTTATAAACTTTATATACACACATAAAAAAAGCACGGAACTTTTAGTTTATCCCCCCTTTGAGGTGTTTGGCGTAACCCAGACAGAAGAATAGACAAAAGCCCGTACTAAAAAGCACGAGCATCTTAACCATCACTCCTTTCTGTCTTTTTAGTCGCCAAACTTTCAAAGGGAAAGAATAATTGCTAAAACGCTTTTTCCAATATATTTAAAATGTGCGTATCAACTATACGCTAATGTTTCATAGGCAAAATTATTTTAAATTAGAAATTAGTTCGTGGCTTTGCCACAATTAGAAATTATAATTCTTAATTTCAATGTTTTTACTATTACAAAAGTATTAATATTTTTTTTATTTAGCAAAGATGATGTAGCTTATTATCAGGTTTGTTGCTTGTATTAGGTCTTTAGGGTCATTAAAGTAATTCGCTAACAACTAACAACTGATAATTGGCATCAACTCATTCTGTTTTTATAATCTTCGTAACCAAATTGACGGAGCATAGTAGCTGTTCCGTCTGATGCAAGCCACGCTATTGAGGGGTGCGACACTCCGTTAAACATTGTTGTTTTTACTGTGGTGTAGTGCATCATGTCGCAAAGGATTATGGTATCGCCTATTTGTGGCTCGCGGTCAAAGGCATAATCACCAACAAAATCTCCACTAAGGCATGAGTTTCCGCCTAAACGATATACGGTTTCGCCTTCGCGCGGTTGATGCGCTCCCTCTACCTCGGGGCGGTATGGCATCTCTAAACAATCGGGCATATGGCATGCAAACGATACATTTAGCATCAGGGTGCGAATACCACGGTTCTCAACTATATCAAGCACTGTTGATTTTAGATATCCTGCTCGCCATGCAAAGGCACTGCCCGGCTCTAAGATTATTTGTAAGTTTGGATATTTTGCTTTAAACCTACGAAGTAACGATACAAGATGTTCTATATCATAGCCTGCACGAGTCATCAGGTGTCCGCCTCCCATATTCAACCACTTTATTTGTGGCAATAGATTACCGAAACGCTCCTCAATTTTTTCCAATACATTTGCCAACATATATGAGTCAGACTCACACAGGGTATGACAATGCAAACCCTCAATGCCTTGTGGCAATTGCTGTAACTTATCGGCTGTTACTCCCAAACGCGAACCGGGTGCGCATGGATTATAGAGGTCGGTTTCGACTTGTGAATACTCCGGATTTATTCGTATTCCGCATGAGATATGACGTTCTGATGCCTCAATCTGAGGACGGAAATGTTCATATTGTGTAAGTGAGTTGAATGTTATATGGCTGCTACACTCCATTATTTTTGGGAACTCCTCGTTGCTATATACCGGTGCATAGGTGTGGGCATACGATTTCATCTCTTCAAATGCCAAACGAGCCTCTGATAATGAACTTGCTGTTGTATAGGGGATATACTCTCGTACTACATCAAAGACTTTCCATAGGGCAAAGGCTTTGAATGCCATTATTATATCAACTCCTGCCCGCTCCTTTACCGTGCGTATGAGTGATAGGTTTTTACGAAATTTATCCTCCTCGAGGACAAATGTTGGCGAGGGTATATTTTCTTTTTTCATATTTTGTTTTTTTACGGACGTGGCATGCCATGTCCCTACATTTTTTTTTATTAACAAACGACTTGCAGTTGCAACTAACAACTACAATATCGTATATCGTGCAAATTTTAGCAACAAGGTTTTCTTTCCTACATTTATGAATTCTACTTCAACTTTTCTGTTATCTCCTTCTCCCGACATTGATAGAACCTCTCCCACTCCAAATCGGTCGTGCTTAATGCGTGAACCAACTTTTAGCTCTGCAGATGCTCCATTTGTTTCTCCTCCCGTTGCAGGAGTCAGCGACGATAATGCTGCTCGCATAGTGCGTAATTGAGGTTTTGGCTCTTCGTTATAACTATCGGTTGATGGGATAGTTCTCTGTTGTACACGAACTGTTGATGAGAAGGCATTGCGTTGCTCGGAGAATGAATCTCCTTGTCGTTCAACTCCTGTTGTGTCGTTTACAAATGAGAAATCCAAATCTTTTATAAATCGGCTTGGCGGTGACGATACCGTCTGACCATTGCGATAACGCGATGAGGCATAGGATAGGGTGCATCTTTTTTCGGCTCGCGTTATTGCCACATATAGCAGACGACGCTCCTCCTCTATTTCGTTAATCGAACCCAGACTCATTGATGAGGGGAAAAGATCCTCTTCAAGCCCCACTATATATATGTTACGAAACTCCAATCCTTTAGCTGCATGAACAGTCATAAGGGTTACTTTTTCGCTCTCACTCTCATCGCCATTATCTTGGTCGGTTGCAAGAGATACTTCTGAAAGGAAATCGCTTATGGTTGCACTCTCGCCACTCTCCTCACGGTTTTCGCAAAACTCAACAATTCCGTTTATCAACTCCTGTAAATTCTCTTGACGGCTGAGATTTTCAGGCATATTATCGATATATACATCGGCAAATATTCCTGTTTTGCGAATAAGGTATTGTACAAACTCAGCAGCAGAGCAATCTTTAACCTTCTCCATTAAATCCTCTATAAGAGTACGGAAATTTTGTAGTTTTGTTTGTGTGCCTGAGTTTATTTTTAATCCATTCTCCAACGGGTTGCATAGCACCTCCCAAAGAGTTGTTTTCTGAGTTGTTGCCGCTGCTCCTATTTTTTTCAGAGTTGTATCCCCTATTCCTCGTGCAGGATAGTTGATTATACGTTTAAGTGCCTCTTCGTCGGCAGGGTTTAAAACCAAACGAATATAGGCTATGACATCTTTTATCTCTTTACGTTGATAGAATGAGATACCTCCATAAATACGATATGGGATATTACGTTTACGAAGCGCCTCCTCAAAGGTTCTTGACTGCGCATTTGTGCGGTATAATATGGCAAAGGTGTTATAACCATCGCCTGCACGTAAATGCACTTCGCTTATTGAGCCTGCAACCATATATGCCTCTTCGTAGTCGGAGTATGATTTTACCAGTTTTACTCGCTCTCCTTTATCGTTTTGAGAATATATATGTTTTGGGATTTGACCTTTGTTCTTGGCTATAAGGCTGTTTGCCGCATTTACAATCATCTGCGTTGAACGATAGTTCTGTTCAAGTTTGAAAATACGACAGTTTTCATACTCGTTTTGCAGATTAAGTATATTACTGATGTTTGCTCCGCGGAAAGAGTATATGCTTTGAGCATCGTCTCCAACCACACACAACCTTTTGCAATATTTTACTATCTGCTTTACTATAAGGTGTTGAGCAAAGTTTACATCTTGATACTCATCAACAAGGACATAGCGGAACAGATTGCCATAATGCTCTACAACATCGGGATTATCTCTGAATAGTATATTTGTGTATAGCAGTATATCATCAAAATCCATTGCCCCTGCCCTATGACAACGCTCGCAATAGGCACGGTAAATATCTTTTGTCATTCCCCGTTTAGCCTTTATATCGTCCTCAACTATTTCGCGATTTGAGGCATACGCATTAGGTGTTATCAAGGCATTCTTTGCTCGAGATATGATTGATGCTATACTACGAGGTTTGTAAAGTTTGTCGTCAAGTTGCATCTCCTTGATAATAGATGTTATAAGACTGCGCGAATCGGACGAATCGTAAATGGTAAAATCAGAGGAGAAACCTATTCGGCTTGCATTTGCTCGCAATATGCGTAAAAAGATTGAGTGAAATGTACCCATCCATAAACGTGATGCTGTATTTCCCCCTACCATAGTTGCTATACGACTCTTCATCTCTTCTGCGGCCTTATTAGTAAAGGTCAATGCCAAAATTGTAAATGGAGCATAACCACTGTTAAGCAAATGTGCAATTTTGTATGTAAGCACACGTGTTTTACCGGAACCTGCTCCTGCAATTACAAGAGAAGGTCCTTCGCAATACTCCACAGCACTGCGCTGGCTTTGATTCAAATCATTTAAATCTATTGCGTGCATACCTATTTCAAACTTTGCCGTTTGCAAAGGTATGAAATAAGATTGAATAACAATATCATACACTACAATAGTTATCAACAATAACCTATATTGTGAACCATTTAAAGCAATCAATGTTTTAATAATAAAAACTATATTGATATGAGATACAAACTTCCTCTTCTGCAATTCAAAGAAGATGCACTTGAACCCGTTATAAGTGCAAAGACAATGAGTTTTCATTATGGCAAGCATACTAAAGCCTACTTTGATAATCTCAATAAGTTAATTACAGAGTCGCCTTTAAACGGCAAAAGTATTGAAGAGATTATACTAAATAGTAAAGGAGCAATATTTAATAATGCTTCTCAGGCATGGAACCACATATTCTACTTCAACCAATTTGCTGGAGATAGGAACAATAAACTAAGTGGAGATTTAAGAAGAGCCATTGAGCGCGATTTTGGTAGCGAGATAGGCTTTAAGGAGAGATTTGTAACGGAGGGAGTAAGCATATTCGGCTCGGGCTGGGTATGGTTATCGTCGGACGTAGAGGGTCATTTACAGATAGATAAATGTCAGAATGCCGACAATCCTATATTAAATAGCCGCATACCGTTACTTGCATTTGATGTGTGGGAACACGCATACTATCTCGACTACCAAAATCAACGCGCCGAACATTTGTCGGCTCTATGGATGATTTTAAATTGGGGAATTGTGGAAAAACGCTATAAAGAGCGAACAATTTTCAAAGACAAGTGTTTTTAATATGTAATGATTAGAGACAAAATATACAAACTACACTTTCAAAACTACGCGTGAGCGTAACATACAGCACTTTAATAAGCATAATGTGATGAATTTTAAATTGATGAAGGGCCATATCGCGTGAGCGAGTGCCCTTTTTTTGTGCAACAAAAAGAATAAAAAGAAGAAGAGTGGTATTGACCAAAATTTATTTTGAGGCAAATATCACTCTTCTTCTTTTTTATTTTGGGGTACTCAAATGGTAATCGCTCACGCGATATAACACCCTTAACAACTGACATCTGCGGACAGAGCATGCTCTGTCCCTACTTTAATGCAAAAATATGCTAATTTTATTTAAGATACAATAGCGGCATAGTTACAAGAAGCAGGTTGTTCGTTTGATTGAACAACCTGCCGTATATTTAATATTAGTTTCTAAAAACTAAGGTGCGTAGCACCGTACAACTAAAAACTAACAACTGACTTTATCCTCCAAAATCGTCAAACATCAACATTTCGCGAGGTACTCCTAAATCCCAAAGCATCTTCTTAACAGCATTTGCCATAGGACCGGGACCACACATGTAGTACTCGATATCTTCGGGCGCATCGTGTGTCTTAAGATAATTATCATAGATTACTTGGTGGATAAATCCTGTATAACCTGTCCAATTATCTTCGGGTTGGGGGTCAGACAACGCTATATGGAATGAGAAGTTGGGGAATTCACGCTCTATTGCACGGAAATCTTCTTCGTAGAATATTTCGCGACGTGATCGTGCTCCATACCAATATGATATCTTGCGGTCAGTTGTTTTTAGTGTATGGAATAGGTGCAATAGGTGTGAACGTAATGGCGCCATACCTGCTCCTCCTCCAATGTATAACATCTCGCGTTTTGTATCTAAGATATGGAAATCTCCGTAAGGTCCTGATACTGTTACTTTATCGCCCGGCTTACGAGAGAAGATGTATGATGAACAGATACCCGGATTAATTCCTGCTGCCCATGTTCCTGTTGAACGGTCAAATGGTGGTGTTGCTATACGAATGTTCAACATAACAATATTTCCTTCTGCAGGGTGATTAGCCATTGAGTAGGCACGGTATGTCTCCTCTGTATTTTTAGAGACAAGACCCCACATTTTGAATTTATCCCACTCATCGCGGAATTTTTCGTCAATATCCATATCGGCAAATTTTGCCTCATATTTGGGTACATCAATTTGTATGTAACTTCCTGATTTAAAATCAAGTGTTTCGCCTTCGGGTAGTTTAACGACAAACTCCTTGATGAACGATGCAACGTTGTTATTTGACACAACCTCACACTCCCATTTCTTGATACCGAGAACCTCTTGTGGTATTTTTACCTCCATATCGTTTTTTACTTTTACCTGACAAGCCAAACGATAGTTCTCTTTTATCTGTTTGCGGTTGAAGAAGCCTACCTCTGTTGGAAGTATCTCTCCTCCCCCTTCTTCTACTTGACATTTACACATACCGCAGTTTCCTTGTCCTCCACATGCTGAGGGTAAGAAAATCTTATCGTTTGCCATTACGTTAAGCAAACTTGAACCTGCCGATGCTACTACTTTTCTCTCGGAATTAATATTTACTGTTACATCGCCTGATTGAACCAATTTTGCTTTGGCTACCAGCAATATTGCCACCAACAAAAGTATGATTATCAGGAATATTATAACTGCTGAAAAAATTGTCAACTGCATATATATAATATTTTATTTGTTCGTTATTAAAGTTTAATTCCCAAGAAGCTCATAAATGCTATACCCATCAATCCCGTTACTATGAAAGTTATTCCTATTCCACGTAGAGGTTTGGGAACATTTGAGTATGCCAATTTCTCACGTATGGCTGCAATTCCTACTATTGCCAACCACCAACCTATTCCTGAGCCTACGCCATAAGCTGTCGCTTGTCCTACTGATGCAAATTCGCGTTGTTGCATAAACAAGGCTCCTCCTAATATTGCACAGTTAACGGCTATTAGAGGTAAGAATATTCCAAGTTGGTTATATAATGATGGTGAGTATTTCTCAATCACCATCTCAAGTAGTTGTACCATCGAAGCGATGACTGCAATGAAGAGAATTAGCGAAAGAAAGCTTAAATCTATTCCTGCAAATTCTGTTCCAAGCCATTGCAATGCACCCGATTTCAATATATAATTTTCAAGAAGGTAGTTAACCGGCAAGGTTATGGTTAGCACAAAGGTTACTGCTATACCTAATCCCATTGCGGTTTTTACATTTTTTGATACTGCCAAATAAGAACACATTCCTAAGAAGTAGGCAAATACCATATTGTCTATAAAGATAGACTTAATAAAGAGATTAAGGGTTTCCATTTTTCTATTTCTTTATGCTTTTATTTTTCTTGTAAATCTTTATTATATGCTCTGTGTGCCCATATTATACAACCTGCAACAATCAATGCCATAGGAGGCAAAATCATCAATCCGTTATTTTGGTAACCCAAATTATAAAATAGATCAGGAATTACTTGATATCCGAATAGAGTTCCCGAGCCTAACAACTCTCTAAAGAATGCTATTACAATCAATACAAGTCCGTATCCCAAACCGTTTCCTACTCCGTCCAAGAACGACTCCCATGGCCCGTTACCCATTGCAAACGCCTCTAATCGTCCCATCAAAATACAGTTTGTAATAATCAATCCAATAAATACTGATAACTGCTTGCTAACGTCATATACGTATGCTTTCAAAACTTGATCAACTACAATTACCAATGCAGCAACTACAACCAACTGCACAATGATACGTATGCTATTGGGTATTGTATTACGCAACAACGATATTATGACATTTGCAAATGCAAGAACTGCTGTTACCGATATTGCCATTACAAATGCAGGCTCCAACTTTGCGGTTACTGCAAGTGCCGAACAGATACCGAGCACCTGTATGATAACAGGGTTATTCTTTGATAATGGACCCAACAAGGTCTCTTTTGTCTTTTTTGATAACATATTTTTATTCTCCCTGATTGTTTGTTAATGATTTGAAGAATGTCTCATATGGAGATACTGATTCGTTTATCATTGCCGATACTCCTTGGCTGGTTATTGTACCTCCCGATATAGCATCAACATAATCGGCTCCGTTTATAGGCTTTTGTCCCACTTTCTCAACAGTGATAGATTTAAACTCGCCATCTTTGAAGAAATTTTTACCTATAAATTGCTTATAGAATTTGGGTTTGTCAATCTCTGCTCCTAATCCGGGAGTCTCTCCTTGGTGTGCAAAATATGCTCCGTAAATTGTGCTTCCGTTTGAATCTAACGAAATGTATCCCCAAATTGGACCCCACAATCCTGCTCCATACATAGGTATAATGTATTTTGTTGAGCCATCTTGGAGTGTTGCAACAAATATAGGCAATTTACGCTCCTCAAAAGGTAACTTCACTTGTGCCGCTACATTGATATTAAATGCGTCGCCTTCCACCTTTTCGCCTTTAGCATTTATAACTAATGTCTCTTTTACATAATTTTTATACTCTGCTTGAGCATTGTCGGCTGTTGTTTTAATATTTATTGATGATAGAATTTGAGTCATCTTATCTATCTCAATGTTTGCATTTTGTTTATCTTTCAAACTCATTGCAGTGAAAGCAAGAACTGCTGCCACTACTACAACCATTACTGAGGCATATACTATTGTATATACATTTGACTGCTTATTCATTTGTGCCTCCTTTCTTTACTCGTTTTAAACGGTTCTTAATGTTTGATTCTACTACAAAGTAGTCAATCAATGGGGCAAATACATTCATCAACAATACTGCCAACATAGCTCCTTCGGGGTAACCGTTGTTGTATAAACGTATAACAATTGTTATGGCTCCAATTAAAAATCCGTATATATATTTTCCTATATTAGTACGTGCCGCTGTAACAGGGTCGGTTGCCATAAAGACTGCCGCAAATGCAAATCCTCCTAAACATAGGTGATCAATAGGAGGTAAAATTGAACCGGGATAGGTTGTTGATGCAAATGTGTGTGCCAACAATGCCATTGCATATCCTCCTACAAATACTGAAAGGATAATTCTCCAACTTGCAATTCCTGTGAATAACAATATTGCTGCTCCTATTAGGATTGCAAGGGTTGAAGTCTCACCGATTGATCCGGGTATTAATCCCAAGAACATATCCCATGTTGATAGTTGAGAACCTAATGTATCGGTAATAACAACATCACCTGATGTTTGTGTTGCAATTTGTCCGAGTGGTGTTGCTCCAGAGAACCCTTCAACTACGCTTCCCGCTCCCATTCCAAAAGTGTCAGAGGTACGAACGAATACGCTATCGCCCGACATCTTTGACGGATATGCAAAGAATAGGAATGCTCGTGTTATAAGTGCTACATTGAAGATATTCATTCCTGTTCCTCCAAATATCTCTTTTGCAAATATTACTGCAAATGCTGTTGCTACTGCAATCATCCATAATGGAGTATCAATAGGAACAATCATAGGTATCAACATTCCTGATACCAAGAATCCCTCTTGTATTTCGTGTCCGCGAATTTGAGCTGATATAAACTCTATTCCCAATCCTACTACATACGAAACTACTATTTTCGGTAATACTGCCAATAATCCATACAAGAATATTGTAAAGAAACTTGTTGTTTCAAGTTCACCAATTGCCATGTAATGTTGATATCCTACATTGTACATACCAAACAATAGAGCAGGTATCAAAGCAAGAATTACAACGGTCATTGTTCTCTTGCTATCTATTGAATCGTGAACATGCACTCCTGTTTTTGATGTTGTGTTGGGAACAAACAAGAAAGTCTCAAAACCCTCAAATACCGAACGAAGTTTGGCAAACTTTCCACCCGGTTCAAAATTGGGTTTTATCTTATCAATATATTTTCTTAATTTTTCCATACTATTTTATTCCTTCTCGTTAGGTTAGTTCATCTCTTTCATTAAAGCATCTAATCCGTTGCGAATTATCTGTTGTACAGGAAGTTTTGATGTATCAACAAACTCGCATAAGGCGAAATCTTCGGGCGCAACCTCATAAATACCAAGATTCTCCATTTTGTCTATATCAAATGCTATTACCGATTTCAACAAAAACTCAGGGTATATATCCATTGGGAATACTCTATCATACTCTCCTGACATTATTATTCCTCTTTCTCCTCCGCGCAAGCGTGCATCAATGTTGTACTTCTTGCCTTTGCCAAACAACCATGAACCAAATGTGCGGCTAACACTGAATTTGCCACAACCTGGTGTTGCCCAACCAAAAAACTCGTTACAATCATCTCCCTCAGGAATTATTGTTACTTGCGATGAGTATGCACGTAAATAATCTGATGCTGAAACTTTTGTTCCTGTAAGTACATTACCGCTTATTATGCGTTGATTATGAGTAGCCTCTTTTACATTACCTGATACTATTGATGATATTGATGCTCCCAATATTGTTTTTACATATATAGGGTTCTTAACTTCTGAACCGGTAAGAGTTATTACACGAGAGAAGTCAACTTTGCCTGTCATAAAGAATCTTCCTATCAATATCAAATCAAATGCTGATAGAGTCCAAACAACCTCTCCTTTGTTTACCGGTGCGATATTTGCAATTTGCACTCCTACGTTTCCTGCGGGGTGTGCTCCTTCAAATACAACCATCTTACAACCTGTTAAAGAGATGCCAGCATTTGGTCTTACTCCTACATAAACATTTCCTGATGTCAATTTCGCCAAAGCATCAATACCTGCTTGAAGTGCTTTCTCCTCGCCCTTTACAACAAATGAGAAATCGGGAGCAAGGGGAGCTGAATCAAATGCTGTAACAAATATATCGCGTGGTGTATCCTCAGAATTTGCTATTATATCGTAAGGACGTTGTTTGATAAACGGAAACATTCCACTTTGAAGCAATGCCTCTTTTACAGCATCTGCATTCATCTTTGAAAGGTCAAATTTACCAAAATCTACGCTTTCAAATTTATCGTCCGATTTTACAACTATCTCCAATACTTTACGTCGCTCTCCGCGATTTACAGCCTCCACTGTTCCACTTACAGGCGATACGAATTGAACTTTAGTGCGATTTTTATCACACATTAGTGGCGAACCTGCTTTTACCACATCACCACTCTTAACCATTATTTTTGGAACTACTCCATGAAAATCGTCGGGGATTAAGGCATACATTTCAGACTTTACAGCCTCTTTTATGCTCTTTTCGGCCTCGCCAACTAAAGGAATGTCCAATCCTCTTTTTATTTTAATTAAATCTGCCATACTTTATAACGGATTTTTTACCGAGTGCAAAGTTACAACTTTTTGTCATATTATATATAATAATTAGAGAAAAAAATCCGTAATAACACAAACCATTGATAACAAGGCATTAAGATATTAAGTCCTATTAATATTTCTCACTCATTATCAAAAATGAGCAATAAAACATATTGCTCAAAATTTTACTAAAACAGAGATAATCATCATCAATTTGCTACGAACAAATCAAATAATAGATCATTTTGTCAGCAACAGCTACGCCATATCATATAAAAGCCTCTGATACTATCCTAAAAAGAAGCACCAGAGGTCATTACATATTACTCTATTATTAATAACTAATTTTCAGATATACACCTTCCAACCCCTATAAGACGGTCATACCTCTCTCCGGGAACTCGATGATAAACATTCACACGATATTCGTTTGATGTCTCATATTTATTACCTTCAATTACCGAAGCTTTGCCTATAGTTTCTCCTTTAGGGACAAACAGATATTGATAATTATATGAGCCCTGCTTTAAAAGCATTATCTTTTCATATAATCCTGTTTGAGGATTATACAGCATTCGGTTATTTTCACTAAAACGATATTCACTTAACTCTCCGTCAATATATATATCACCTTCAGGAAGCATCATATCTCTCGCATCTAACGAAAAGTGTACTACAAAATAGTCGGCTTGGGTATTTCCCTCTTCGTCATAATCACTTTCACGAATTACATAGCGCCCTCGTTGCGTTTGATCAAAAGAGTAAGTTCTGCTCTCTCTTGGAAAATCCCTCTCTAATGTTGCATGAAAGTAGGGGTCAAAATATGATAGATTATCAACACCCATACCTTTATATCTTGTACTTACAATCTCAAACCGACGATACTCATTACCAGCATCAAAAATCAGTTTTGGGTTATGCTCATAAACAATTCTTTCGTTATTAAAATATTGCGGTGCAGAAACATATGCCATGTTATCTAAACGGTTATTCTGCATAACATATATTTTAAGGTCGCTAACCGGATTTACTATATCATAATCCTGCTTATTAATATTAAATGATACTTGTTGATAATTATCGGCATATCCTTTATCTGTTCTTGAACTTGATGTGCAATTAACCTTAACCACATCTTCACTCACAGAGAAACAGGCATACAAGAGAGGTCGCTCACTTCTGTTTTGCGGATATACCACAACCGCATAGTTACCTGATACTTTAAATTGAACCTCATCGTTTGGGAGGGTTATTTGGTAATTGACATACGATTGATAGGTATTAAATGAGAGTTCCCAATCGTATACTTCCTGAATATCAAACCCATCGATATACTCTAACGATGACAACATTGATGGTTGCCAATTGGCATTACAATGAACAATGCTATAACTTAAATCTTGATGTTCCTCTTCAAAGAGGTCAAACGAAATATTTATGTATTCATCAGCGTTTAAGGATATTACCGGAGGATATAGCAAGCCGTTACCTGATTCAACTTTTAACGAGTGTATTCTACTATCTATACTCGCAGTCCTATATGGTTTGTTTTGTGCGTATATATTCAAAAACAGAGAACATACAATACAACACAATATATATCTAATATATAATTTCATATTATTACCACAATACAATTACTGATGCACCTTTGACATCGCCGGAGATAGGAGGTTTAATTTTAACAATCTCAACCTCTCCCCCTTTAACCTCTTTAAAATTATTTTTTATACCGTTTACTATACGCATAGCAACAGTTTCCAATAGATTTGAGGGAATACTCATTTCGCATTTAACTATATCATACATATCGGCATAATTCAAGGTATCGCTGATAGAGTCGCTCTCCGCTGCTGCAAAAATATCAAATTTAACCTTTATTCTCACCAAATAGTCATTTCCCACAATGCGTTCCTGCTTTTCCACTCCATGGTAGGCATGAATTTTTATCTCTTTAAGTTCTATAAAACTTTCCATAAAATATAAAACTTTAAGCTAAATTCTGTTTTCATTTATCTTCTCCCCCACTACTCGTGCTGCTATTGCTACATACTCGGCACAAGGGCGACGTTTGTAATATTCGGCTGTTCGCTCAGACGGCACATGACTCTCTTTCACATCGGGTGTGAGCCCTAACAATTGACGACATATTATCGAGCCATTTATTTTCTTGAACTCCTCCGCAAGTTCTTGTACCACCGCATAGTTTTTTGTTTTTGCTTCTCTATCTTCGGGGTTTTCGGCAGAGAACTCCTGTCCTGCCACAAGAAATGCACCGCTGACGGCTCCGCAAACCTCACGCAATCTGCCCATTCCTCCGCCAAGTGGCGCTACAAGACGAGCCGCAAAATCTTTATCTATATTATATACATCGGCATACGCCATAAATACTGATTGCGAACAGTTATATCCGCTTTTAAATAGGTTACGTGCCAACTCTACGCGTGCCTCTACGTCTATTTTCTCTTTCATAATCTACCAATTTATTGTTTCTACACCATTATCTTTTAGATATGTGTTTGCTTTACTAAAATGTTTATTGCCAAAAAATCCACGATGCGCCGATAGTGGCGAAGGGTGAACCGAAGTTAATACCAAATGCCTCTTACGATCAATAAACTTACCCTTTTGTTGTGCATATGAGCCCCATAGTATAAACACCAAGTTCTCTCGCTCGGTTGCCAACTTGTTTATTACAGCATCGGTAAACTCTTCCCACCCTTTGTTTTGATGTGAGCCTGCTTGTTGCGCTCTTACGGTTAGGGTTGCATTCAACAGCAACACTCCTTGTTCTGCCCATCGTTGTAGATTTCCGCTTCTAGGTTGAGGGATACCTAAATCTCCCTCTATCTCTTTAAAGATATTGCGTAGAGATGGTGGAAACGCTACTCCATCGTTTACCGAGAAACATAACCCATGAGCTTGTCCCGGCTCATGATAAGGGTCTTGCCCCAATATTACCACCTTTACTTTATCAAATGGACAAGAGTCAAAGGCATTGAATATCAACTTTGCGGGTGGATATATAGTATTTGTTGCGTACTCGCTACGCACAAAGTTGGTCAGTATCTCAAAATAGGGTTTATCAAACTCTTCTTGCAGGCGTTGTCTCCAACTCTCTTCTATTTTTACGTTCATAATAGCTGTTTATCCAATTAGTCTAATTAGGCTAATTAGTCTAATTAGACTAATTAGTTTGTTGTGACCTCGAAGGGCATTTTAAGGTAATTATCCCTCTTTAATTAGAATTGACTAAATGTCAATTCGTACCTTAAAATGGGGAGCACAGTGCCCTGTGCGACGAAGGAAATCACTTCGGGTTACATTATTTTTTATAATGTGACCTCGAAGGGCATTTTAAGGTAATTATCCCTCTTTAATTAGAATTGACTGAATGTCAATTCGTACCTTAAAATGGGGAGCACAGTGCTCTGTGCGACGAAGGAAATCACTTCGGGTTACATTATTTTTTATAATGTGACCTCGAAGGGATTCAAACCCTTGACCTTCAGAACCGGAATCTGACGCTCTATTCAGCTAAGCTACGAGGCCTCTTTCTCAATTAAAAATGAGAGTGGCTAACGCCACAATTAGGAATTAGAAATTATCTTATATAATAAATATATTCTTATTCTCTAACAGATGCGAAATTACGTATTTATTATAGTTTTTCAAAATTTTGGGTATAATTAAAACAATAGGAGGTTACTCTACCGAACAACCTCCTACATTAATTATTATGTTTTATTCTGCTAACAACTACCCATATGGGTAGCGAAGCCGAAACTAAAAACTAACAACTCTTTTACTCTGCATCAACACCCCATTGTTGTTTTGACAAGCGTTTGTAGTTGTTGTAACGCCATGTTGCGTTTGCTTGTGCTGCCTCAAACAACTCTGCTGCTTGGTCGGGGAATTGTTTCCACAATGAAGCGAAACGTACTTCGCCTTTTAAGAAGTCTTGGAATTTATCCCATTGTGGCTCTTTGCTATCCAAAGAGAATGGGTTTTTGCCCTCTTCTTCTAATTGTGGATTGTAACGCCACAAGTGCCAGTATCCGCATTCAACTGCGGCTGCTTGCTCAGCTTGTGCTGTTCCCATTCCTTTCTTAATACCGTGATTGATACATGGTGCATAAGCAATGATGATTGATGGTCCATCGTATGCCTCTGCCTCGCGGATTGCTTTGAGTGCTTGTGCTTGGTCGGCTCCCATTGCTATTTGTGCGCAATATACATATCCGTATGTTGAAGCTATCAAACCAAGGTCTTTTTTGCGAATACGTTTTCCTGCCGCAGCAAATTTTGCTATTGCTCCAACTGGTGTTGATTTAGATGCTTGACCTCCTGTATTTGAGTAAACCTCTGTATCAAGAACTAAGATATTTACATTCTTACCTGATGCCAATACATGGTCTAATCCACCGAAACCTATATCGTATGATGCTCCGTCACCACCGATAATCCATTGTGATTTCTTGATAATAAATTTACATAGAGGTGCAATCTCTTTACAGCAAGGACAAGCGTCAACATTTGCTTTTACAAGTGGTGTGATTTGTGCCTCTAACTCTACTGTTTTATCAGCGTTCTCTTTATTCTCAACCCACTCAGCGAATAGTGCTTTAAGTTCAGCAGGACATTTATCGCAATCCTGTGCTTTTGTCATCAACTCTGCTAAGCGTACACGCATCTTATCTACTGCAATGAACATACCTAAACCAAATTCGCAGAAGTCCTCAAACAGAGAATTTGCCCATGCCGGTCCGCGTCCGTTTTTAGCTGTTGTGTATGGTGTTGATGGTATTGACCCTGAGTAGATTGATGAACAACCTGTTGCATTTGCAACCATTTGACGCTCTCCAAATAGTTGAGTGATTAGTTTTACGTATGGAGTCTCACCACAACCTGAACATGCTCCTGAGAATTCAAATAATGGAGTTGCAAATTGTGAGTTCTTAACGTTTGCTTTAACGTCAACAAGTGCTTGTTTTGATGATACGTTCTCTACACAGTAATCCCAATTTTCTGCCTCTGCCAATTGTGTTTGCAATGGTTTCATTGCAAGTGCTTTTCCGTTTTTGTTTCCGGGACACACGTCAACACAATTTGAACATCCTAAGCAGTCCATTACATCTACTTGCATACGGAATGTCATTCCCTCAAATGATTTTCCTATTGCTTTGATTGTTTTGAACTCTTTTCCTGCTTGTTCATCTGCTGTTAATACGAATGGACGTATTGAAGCGTGAGGACAAACGTATGCACATTTATTACATTGGATACAGTTCTCTGCAGTCCACTCGGGAACAAATGCTGATACTCCGCGTTTCTCGTATTTTGCTGTTCCTGCAGGCCATGTTCCGTCCTCTAATCCAACAAATGTTGAAACAGGTAGGTCATCTCCTAATTGTGCATTGATTGGCGCTACTACATTTTGGAAGAACTCAGGTGCGTTGCTCTCTGCTTTTGCATCGTCAGCAAGTGTTGCCCATGCAGGGTCAACTGCTACTTTTACATACTCACCTCCGCGATCAACGGCTGCATAGTTTTTATTAACTACATCTTCTCCTTTTTTACCGTATGATTTTACAATAAATTTCTTCATTTGCTCTATTGCCAAATCAACCGGTATTACCTCTGTTATACGGAAGAATGCTGATTGCAAGATTGTATTGGTACGGTTACCCAATCCTATCTCTTGCGCAATTTTTGTTGCATTGATTGTATATAGCGAGATGTTCTTTTGTGCCAATGTACGTTTTACGTTTGCTGGCATATTTGCCACCAACTCCTCTTCGTTCCATATAGTATTCAACAGGAATGTTCCGTTTTGACGGATTCCACGTAATACATCATACATTTTCAAGTATGCTTGTACGTGACATGCCACAAAACTTGGAGTGTTTACCAAATATGTTGAACGGATTGGTTTGTCTCCGAAACGTAGGTGAGAACAAGTAAATCCTCCTGATTTTTTAGAGTCGTATGAGAAATATGCCTGACAATATTTATCTGTGTTCTCTCCGATGATTTTTACTGAGTTTTTATTTGCTCCTACTGTTCCATCTGCTCCTAATCCAAAGAATTTTCCTTCGAATGCGTCAGCATCGCCCATTGCAATCTCCTCACCAACTGGTAGCGATGTGTAGTTTACATCATCGTTTATACCGATTGTGAATTGATTTTTTGGCATTGGCAATGCTAAGTTCTCATATACTGCAAGGATTTGTGCAGGTGTAGTATCTTTTGATGATAGTCCGTAACGTCCACCAACGATAACGGGAGCATTCTCTTTTCCGTAGAAACAATCTTTTACGTCAAGATACAAAGGCTCGCCTGTTGCTCCCGGCTCTTTAGTGCGGTCTAATACTGCAATACGTTTTGCTGTTGCCGGCACTGCAGCAATAAAGTCTTTTGCAGAGAATGGGCGGTATAGGTGAACTGTTACCAAACCTACTTTCTCGCCTTTTGCTGTCAGATAATCAATTGCCTCACGTGCTGCCTCTGTCACTGAACCCATTGCAATAATTACGCGATCAGCATCTTCTGCTCCGTAATATGTAAATAGGTCGTAATTACGCCCTGTGATTTTTGAAATCTCTTTCATATATCCGCGTACTATTTCGGGCACTGCCTCATAGTAACGGTTGCATGATTCGCGGTGTTGGAAGAATGTTTCGGGGTTCTCTGCCATACCACGCATTACAGGAGATTCCGGATTTAATGCACGCTCACGGAACTCTGCAAGTGCCTCTTTGTCTAACAATGGTACTAAATCAGACTCCTCAATCATCTCAATTTTTTGAATCTCGTGAGATGTGCGGAATCCGTCAAAGAAGTTTACAAATGGCACGCGTGATTTGATTGTTGCCAAGTGTGCTACACCTGACAAATCCATAACTTCTTGAACTGAACCTTCAGCCAACATCGCAAATCCGGTTTGACGACATGCCATAACGTCTTGGTGGTCGCCAAAGATTGAAAGTGCGTGTGATGCCAATGTACGAGCAGACACGTGGAATACACATGGTAATAATTCACCTGCTATTTTGTACATATTAGGTATCATCAACAACAATCCTTGCGATGCTGTATAAGTTGTTGTTAAAGCGCCTGCTTGTAATGAACCATGAAGTGTTCCTGCTGCACCTCCTTCTGATTGCATCTCTTGTACTGAAACTACCTCGCCGAAGATATTTTTACGTCCTGCGGCTGCCCACTCATCTACATACTCTGCCATTGGTGATGATGGGGTGATGGGATAAATTGCAGCTACCTCGCTGAACATATATGATATATGCGCTGCTGCTTGGTTTCCATCACATGTCAACATTTTCTTTTGTTTCATGTTCGTTTAATTTATTTAAAATTAGTAATTTATTTGCTGTTTTATTATTTGTTTTATTTACATTGCTTAATACAGTAATCCAAACAACCACAAAGGTACAACATTTTCTTCACCTATCAGTATATTATCTTCGGCATAAATAATGTTGTTATCCTTTTTTTTAGGCTTTGATACTCCAATCTTAAATTTATACTCTCCATCTATAACAAAATGCACTCCTTTATCTCCCTTATTTACGGAATGGTCTTTGAATAATGTATTACAGAAGAATGTTTCTGCCAACGATTGTGCACTTATATTTTCTTCGCCTACCACCTGCATAAGATTTGGATTGTGCATATAGACTTTTGTAGGCTTCTTGGGGAATGATTCTTCGCCATCATAAAGAACATTCAACAAACGAGCATCTGACAAATATTTTATATAATTTACGACTGTCGCACGTGATGTCTGTATCTCTTTGCTTAGTTTACTTACATTTGGAGCACATGGTGCATCTTTAACCAACAGATATAACAATTTCCTGATTTTAGTAAGATATGCAGGTTCTATCTGTTTAATAAGCAATATATCTACCTCCATCATCATATTCATGGTCTTTAGTAAATTCTCCGAGAAATTTCGTTTCTCTAAAAAGAATGGATAAAAGCCATGACGCAAGTAACCATCAAAATAATCAAACGGATCAATTTTCGCAACTATATCTGTAGCTATCTGTCTATGATTTATAAGTAACTCTTTTAATGTGTATGAAGGAATATCTGCAGATGTCATCAAATTAAGATACTCTCTAAATGAAAATCCTCTTAAATTATATGAATGCACTACATCACACAAATATGGATTATCCTCTTTTAAACGCATTACAGATGAACCCGTAAACACAATATTCAACTGTGGTATGTTATCATAACAATAACGCAACTCCTCACTCCAATTAGGATACTTAAACACTTGGTCTATTAATAGAGTTCGCCCCCCCTGTTCTGCAAACTCTTTTGCAAATTGAGCTAAAGTTTTATCGGCAAAACAGAGATGATTAAGATTTATATATAAACACTCGCGCGATGTACCAAATTTATCTTTTGCGTATTGTAATAGAAATGTTGTTTTCCCTACTCCCCTACTACCTTTTATTCCTATAAGGCGATGCGACCAATCTATTTCTCGCATAAGTTCTCTCTCAACGGGCGATTTTACATGCTCGACAAGATATTCATGCGTTTTATGAAATAAATCCATTGACATCATACTTTTTTTATTAATTAGAAATTAAGCTTATAAAGTTTATCAAACATCTGCTTAATAATAAATTCTACTACCCACCAATATTTACAACGTACAAATTTAATCTTATTTTTTATATTTTGCAATGTTGAGATTGCATTTTTAACATTAAATAGAGATTTATATTTTAACATTTAAATTTCAAACATCTTCATATTATAAATAAAAACTCTTATGTAATAGCTGTTTCGCCAAACAACACTCATTCGTCTTGTGTTAAAATAAGGTATTTTTTAGTTGGTCTGCAATATTTTGAGTACCTTTGCAACTGAAATTTTAAAATAGTTTATATGAAAAAATTATTACTCAATTTTTCGCTTATTATAGCGTTTTTATTTACAACGAATTTAATTTTTGCCCAATACCAACTTTCAAATTCAGGTTTTGAAAATTGGGAGGGTGTAAGTCAAAAGAAACCCGGACTATTCGGAGGGACAATATCGGGCGATGAGCCTACTCAATGGAACTCATTTGTTACCGCTCAAGTAAAGAGTTCAACTTTCGCAAGTGCTATTGCAGATAAATGCGAACCTTCAACTGATGTTCGTCCAGGAACAACAGGAAGCAAATCTGCAAAAATATGGTCAACTTCAGTATTAGGAGTTGTTGCTAACGGAAACCTTACTACTGGTAGAATTTACGGAGGCAGTTTATCTGCTACCGATGCAAGTGGAAACTACAACTTTTCAGATCCAGCGTCTGATGCAGCATACAAACACACTTTTGCCGGCAAACCCGACTCTATTGTTACATGGTTAAAGTTTGTACCAAAAAACACATCGCAAATGGCACGTGTAAGTGCTATTATTCACGAGAATTCTCGTTATCAAGACCCAGAAGCAACAACTTATACCAATATAGTTGCAAAAGCACAACACAACTTCTATGCAACTTCTGACAAAGGCTGGCAAAGAATTTCTGCCCCTTTCACTTATGAGGGCAACAAAACTCCTGCATACATTCTTGTTTCATATACTACAAATGCAACCCCGGGACAAGGTAATGAAAACGATGCGTTGTATGTTGATGATGCAGAGATGATTTACAACTCAAAAGCAAACTCAGTTAGTTTTGATGGTGTAAACTTTTCTCAATTCAACAAGAATACATATACATATTACGATATTGAAATGCCTAACGGCAATATGCCTACCAACGTAACCGCTACCGTTGATGGTGTTTCGGCTACTTATACTACAACTATTGATGCAGTAAACAATCGTGCAACTGTTGTAGTTAAGGGAGGAGACATCAGTGTTAATTCAGGAAACTACCACACATATACCATCAACTTTGCCAAACCTAAAGTTATAGTTACTGTTTCATCGGCAAACAACACTATGGGTAGTGCATACATTGGTAGCGTTGGAACTACTTCTACCATAATTGAGAAGGGAACTTCAACAACCGTTACTGCTGTTGCCAATAGCGGATATATGTTCAAATACTGGACCAATAATGGTAATATTGTAAGCACTGATGCTACATACACCATTACTGCTAACGAAGCCACTAACTTGATTGCTAACTTTGTTAAAGTTTATACAGTAACAGTAAGTGCAAATAATAGTGCATACGGAAAAGTATATATTGAAACAGAAGGACAAACTTCAGTTGCTGTTGAAGAGGGCTCATCTATAACAATAACTGCAATTCCTTACGAGGGTTACAAATTCTCAGCATGGAAGAGCGGAAGAACAAATGTAAGCAACGAGGCTGTTTACACAATAGAAAGCGTAACTGAGAATATTTCTTACACTGCAAACTTTGCAGCAAAGCCAAACAGTGACCTTGCATTTGAGGTAACAGATGTTGAGTATAGCGATATTGACAATAACACATTCACTAACACTGCATATTCAACTAACTCAGAGGGTACTATTACATACGCTATTACAAACGGCGAAGAGTTTGCTACAATTGATGCAACAACCGGTGTCGTTACATTCTTGGGTATTGGTTCAATAACTGTCACAGCAACTCAAGAGGCTTGGGGCGATTACTTAGAGACAAGCGTAAGTTACTCTTTGGATATTACACCAACAGGTATTGAAGAGAGCGAAATTGACAACATTAACATCTATGGCACATTTGGCTCTATCGTTATTATCGGTATTGATAATGCCAAAGTTGAAATATTTGGAATGAGCGGAGCATTAATCAATTCAACTATGATTAATGGTGAAACTTCAATCAGCACAAATAGCGGTGTTTACATCGTAAAGGTTACTGATGTAAACGGCAACAGCAAAGTAACAAGAGTTATTGTAAAATAATAACAATATCTTATTAAGAGATTACAACGTCTCTTGATATATAAACTTAGAGGCTGTCCAACAAATATTTGTTGCGACAGTCTCTTTTCTTAAAGATGTATAACAGATATGAGGATAAGATTTTTAAGCCTTTCAAGTGGCAGTAGCGGCAACTGTTACTATTTAGGCACAGAGGAAGAGGGTTTGCTAATTGACGCGGGGATAAGCGCCAGAAGAATAAAAAAATGCCTTACCGAAAATGGTATTGATTTAACAACCATAAAGGGAGTGTGCATTACGCACGATCATGCCGACCATATTAAGGCCACAGGTTATTTGGGAGAGAGAATGGGGAAACCCATATATGTTACTAAAGCAGCTCTCGAAGGAATGAACCGAAATTGGAGAATGAGCGAAAAAATTTATACAGCTCATCGCTTTATATTCAAGGAGATTAGTTTTAACTTGGCCGGTTTTGAAATCACACCATTTGAAGTCCCTCACGACGGACATGACAATGTTGGTTTCTTAATAAAAAGGGGCGATTGGTGTATGGCTTTTGCCACTGACCTTGGGAGGATTACTCCAACTGTTAAACGTTTTATTACTCAAGCAAAATATTTGGTTATAGAATCAAACTACGATGAAGAAATGCTACGCAACGGTAAATACAACTACTTTCTTAAACGCAGGATTTTAGGAGAGAACGGACACCTATGTAATAGCGTTACTGCTAATTTTTTGGCTGAAAATTTTGCTAATTGTTGTTTTAAAAAAATATTTTTATGTCATATAAGCAACGAAAACAATACGCCTGAACTTGCTCTTAAAATCACCACAGACACTCTTATTAATAACGGTATTAAAGTTGGAGAAGAGATAGATATTCACGCCCTTAAACGTGACAAAGCATCAGATTTATTTATTTTGGATTAATTTTTATCCTTTTTTGTTTGCGAGTTACACTCAATCTTGTTACCTTTGCACCCGCAAACAGGCAATTAAGATGACTCCGTAGCTCAGCTGGTAGAGCAAATGACTCTTAATCATTGGGCCGAGGGTTCGAGTCCCTCCGGGGTCACTTACAGAGCAACCAAATGGTTGCTCTTTTTTTTGTAGTCGGGACTCTCACTGAAAAGTTAACTCACTAACAGATAGCGGTCGAAAGGCTTCGCACTTTCTCCGTCTTTACTCCGTCGCATAGAGCACTATGCTCCCCATTTTAAAGCACGGATTAACATTTAGTTAATCCTATTTGCTTCGCTAATACCTTAAAATGCGTTGATTTTTGTTACACAAAAATTCGAGTCCTATCTCCGGGGTCACACATAGAGCAACCAAATGGTTGCTCTTTTTTGTTACGATGGACTCTCTCTGAAAAGTCAACTCTCTAACAGATTGCGGCCAAAAGACTTCGCTCTTTCTCCGTCTTTACTCCGTCGCATAGAGCACTATGCTCCCCATTTTAAAGCACGGATTAACATTTAGTTAATCCTATTTGCTTCGCTAATACCTTAAAATGCGTTGATTTTTGTT
>JAZNCN010000007.1:0-110220 GCA_045587545.1 Candidatus Caccoplasma sp. | reverse complement strand
TCAATCAAACGAACAACCTGCTTCTTGTAACTATGCCGCTATTGTATCTTAAATAAAATTAGCATATTTTTGCATTAAAGTAGGGACAGAGCATGCTCTGTCCGCAGATGTCAGTTAACGAGCATTCGCTCGTTGAACCACTCATGCTCGGCATAGTTTATGCATGCATAACTCTGCTTTCGCTTATTCGTGGCTTTGTTAGTTGTCAGCTGTCAGTAATTAAAGAATAGCCTTTTAAGACCTTTTAGGCATTAATAGATAAAAACTTAAATGACTCAAAGAAAAAACTATTAACCAAAAAACAAAATAGAAAATATGAAACACTTAAAATTTCTAACCGTACTAATTGCAATGTTATTAAGCATGCCTTTAATAACAAGTTGTAGCGAAGACGAAGAAGAGGCACTATTGAGTCCTATTAGTAATATATATGCTCCAACGGGCATGGAAAACGGTAAAGGCTACGTTGACCTCGGCTTATCAGTCAAATGGGCAACCTGCAACGTAGGTGCAACAACGCCGGAGGAATATGGCAATTACTTCGCGTGGGGCGAAACCACACCAAAAACAACTTACAGTTGGAGTACCTATAAATACTGTAATGGCACATATGACTCAATGACGAAATACGGCACAGTAGATAATAAAACTACATTAGAACTCACAGATGATGCGGCCCATGTAAATTGGGGAGGCAGTTGGCGTATGCCCACACGAGCAGAGCAATATGAGTTAATAAATACAAATAACTGTACATGGACATGGACCACACAAAATGGAGTAAACGGTTATAAAGTAACAAGTAAGAAGAACGGCAACAGTATATTTCTCCCTGCGGCGGGCTCTCTCGACAGCAGCTATCTCGACGATGCGGGCGGTTACGGCTTCTACTGGTCAAGTTCGCACAATACGGACTACGGCAACGACGCTTACTACTTGCTCTTCGATTCAGGCGATGTGGACTGGGACTACTACGACCGTTACCCCGGGCGTTCTGTCCGCGCCGTTTGCGAGTAGTGTGCCCATAAATTTAAACGCAAGCGTTTAAATTTAGTTAACAAACATTCGTTTGTTGAATCTGCTCACGCTCGGCAGAGTCTACGCAAGCATAACTCTGCACTTGCTTACTCGCAGATTTGTTAGTTTTCGGTTTTGTAAACTCAACCGCTCTACGGGTAGTTTTAAGTTCTAAGCTTTTAGAATACACACAATAATAAACCAAAGGTTGTAACGTAATAATACGCGCTACAACCTTTTGTTGTATTTATAACAAATAAAGTAGGGACTCTACTCCGTCGTGCCGAGCTTTGTGCTACGGGGAACTTTAGTCAAAGCCAACAAATAACAACTGTTAAACTACTAACCCGTTAAAAGGTGCTAAAAGATAACATTGTATAAATAAAAATATTATCTTCGCAAAACTAAATAGATAATAAAACAATGAAGTTCAGAGTATTTATATTAATGTGGATATTGGCAACACAGTTGCCGGCTCAGATAATTGAGCCGGTAAAGTGGAGTGCTTCTCAAAAAAAGGTTGGAGATGACCAATTAGAGTTATCATTTACAGCAAAGATAGATAAAGGCTGGCATCTCTATTCAAATGTTCTTCCAGAGGGTGGTCCTATTGCAACAACCATAGAGTATGAGCTGATGGAGGGCGTACAATTAGAGGGCACTATTAAACCCAATGTCGCTCCTGTTGAGAGCTATTCACCCCTCTTTGAGTTGGTGTTGGGTTGGTTTAAAAATGAGGTTACATTTACTCAAAGAGTAAAACTCATAACTCCTGACGATTATAAAATTTCAGGTGCCGTCAGATATATGGCTTGTAACGATGAGACTTGTCTGCCCCCAACATCTTATAACTTTAACTTTCTTGCCGAGGTTTTACCTGAAGTAAAGCAAGAGGATTTTAAGCCCTCAAATTCTATATACAATCCAACCTCATGGCGACCTGTAATTGAGGAACTAAGAGCATTTGAAGGAGCAAATACCGAAAACAGTTCGTTGCTATATATATTTATTGCAGGTTTTATAGGAGGTCTTTTGGCTCTGCTTACACCATGTGTATGGCCTATGATACCTATGACTGTAAGTTTTTTTATAAAACATAGCGGTAGTCGCAAAAAATCGATAAAAAATGCCTTTTTGTATGGTTTGGCTATAATTATCATATATGTTGCGTTGGGATTGGTTATAACTACTATATTTGGAGCAAGCGCACTGAATAACCTCTCGACAAATGCGTGGTTTAATATCTTCTTTTTTCTTTTGTTGTTGCTCTTTGCAGCATCATTTTTCGGAGCGTTTGAACTTACTCTTCCCGCTTCGTGGACAACAAAACTTGATGCTAAAGCTGATGCAACTACAGGTTTTGTAAGTATATTGCTAATGGCATTTACATTGGCTTTGGTGTCGTTTTCGTGTACAGGACCAATTATAGGAACTCTGTTGGTTGAAGCAGCATCATCGGGGGTAACAATAGGTCCTGCTGTAGGAATGTTTGCTTTTGCTCTTGCTCTTGCAATACCTTTTGCTCTCTTTGCAATATTCCCTACAGTAATAAAGTCGTTACCTCGGTCGGGTGGTTGGCTTAATACCATAAAGGTGATATTGGCTTTTATTGAGTTGGCTTTGGCCTTAAAATTTTTGTCTGTTGCCGATTTGGCTTACGGTTGGGGAATACTACCACGCGAAACATTCTTGACTTTATGGATTGTAATATTCTTTTTATTAGGCTTGTATCTTTTGGGAGTAGTACAATTCAAACACGATAGTAAACCTAAATATCTTTCGGTTACACGTCTTTTCTTGGCTATTATACCTTTGGCGTTCTCAATATATATGATTCCCGGCTTATGGGGTGCTCCACTGAAAGCTATATCGGCATTTGCTCCCCCAATGAGCACTCAGGATTTTGATTTATATAGCGGAGAAGAGGGTGTAAAGTTTGACGATTTTGATGAGGCATTAAAATATTCAAAACAACACAACAAACCACTCTTTATTGATTTTACGGGATATGGGTGCGTAAATTGTCGTAAGATGGAGGCTTCTGTATTTACCGATGCAGGGGTAAAAGATATATTGGATAACGAGTATGTCTTTGTAACTCTTACTGTCGATGATAAAACTTCACTTGCAGAACCTGTAATGGTTAAAGAGTATGGTAAAAATGTAACTCTTAAGACCGTTGGTGATAAATGGAGCTATTTGCAACGTTATAAATTTGGTGCAAATGCACAGCCATATTATGTATTGTTATCGCCTGACGGTAAACCATTGGCTTCTCCGTACAGCTACAATGAGAACATTGGTGACTTCAAAAAGTTCTTAAAAAAAGGGCTTGAGAATAATAGGTAAAATAGATATTTTCATATTCAGAAAAAAAATATCTGCTCTACCCATATTGTAAAAATATTTTTATCTATTATTTGGGAAGTTCCGATTTAAACACTATATTTGTGTAACTATTCGGATATTATGGCAGAAGAAGTAAAACCTAATGTGATTGAGCGATTGCGAGATAATGTTGTGCAATTGACAAAATTGTATCGTCAATCAGAGAAGGAAAAGAGTGATGCCATATCTCAATTAGCTGATTTAAAGGCTGAGATTGAGCAACTTAAAGCAGAACTTGCTCAATCAAGAAAGAGACTTAACGATGTTGAATCCGAACAACAGAGACTAATCGCTGCTCGAGGATTTGTCGCAAATGAAGGCGATACCAAGAGCGCCCGATTAAGGGTAAATAGGTTAGTGCGGGAAATTGACAAATGCATCTCATTACTCAACGAATAGTTTTAGATGCTATGGAAGAAGTATTACGTATAACAATATCGATTGCAGGGAAACGGTTCTCTCTGAATGTCCCTCGTAAGGACGAGGAGATATACCGAAAAGCGGCAGATCAGTTAAATTCTAAAATTGCTGATTATACCCGTAAAAATCCTAATGCAGACGAATCATACATACTTGCGCAGGCAGCATTTTATATGTCGTTGCGACTACAGGTCTTAAACGATGCGCATATGCACGATATGAAGATTCTTTCTGAAATAAGTGATGAGGTTGAGGCAATATTGCCAAAAGCTCAAGAGTAAGATAATAACGTAAATATAAAAAAATATACCGCACTACACCAAGGCAATAAATGCCTATGGCGTGGTGCTTTTTTATTAATAATTAATTTATAAACAATATGGATAATAGTATTATAATGGCAGTTATAGGTATTATTGCAGGAGCTGCAGTGGTATTATTCTTTACACAAGTAATACTTCGTACCCGTGCCAAAAACATCATAGAAGATGCTCGTAAAGAAGCTGAGGCTATGAAAAGAACAAAAATGCTTGAGACAAAGGAGAAATGTATTCAAATGAAGTCGGAGATGGAGCAACAGATAAATGCTCGTTATTCAAAACTTCAATCGGCAGAGTCTAAAGCACAACAAAGAGAATCTCAACTAAATCAACAACAACAAGAGTTACAACGTAGAAAAAGTGAGGTAGAAAATCAAAGGGCAAATTTAGATTCTCAATTAGAATTGGTTGAGAAAAAGAAAACAGAAGTAGATAAAATCTATCGCGCACAAGTTGAGAAATTAGAAAAATTGTCAGGCCTATCGGCTGAAGAGGCAAAAGAGCGTTTGGTAGAGACCCTTAAAGATGAAGCTAAAACACAAGCTGCTTCATACATAAACGATATTATGGACGAAGCAAAACTTACTGCTAATAAAGAGGCTAAAAGAATCGTTGTTCAAACAATCCAACGTGTGGCAACAGAAACAACTATTGAGAATGCTGTAACAGTATTCCATATTGAGTCAGACGAGATGAAGGGGCGAATCATTGGTCGAGAAGGACGAAATATCAGAGCTCTTGAGGCTGCAACAGGTATTGAGATAATAGTTGATGATACTCCCGAAGCTATTGTGTTATCAGGATTTGATCCTGTACGTCGTGAAATTGCTCGTTTAGCTCTTCATCAACTTGTTACTGACGGACGTATTCACCCGGCACGTATTGAGGAGGTTGTTGCTAAAGTTCGTAAGCAAATTGAAGATGAAATAATTGAAACAGGAAAACGTACTGCAATTGATTTGGGAATTCATGGATTACACCCTGAACTTATACGTTTGGTAGGTAAAATGAAGTATCGTTCATCATATGGACAAAACTTGCTCCAACACTCTCGTGAGACAGCAAACTTATGTGCTGTAATGGCAAGCGAGTTAGGTTTAAATCCCAAAAAAGCAAAACGAGCTGGACTATTGCATGATATAGGTAAAGTGCCCGATGATGAACCGGAATTGCCACATGCATTATTAGGAATGAAGCTTCTTGAGAAATATAAAGAGACTCCCGATATTTGTAATGCGGTAGGAGCTCACCATGATGAGATGGAGATGACATCTCTTCTTGCGCCCATAGTACAAGTTTGTGATGCTATATCAGGAGCTCGTCCGGGAGCACGCCGTGAAATAGTTGAAGCATATATTAAACGTCTAAATGATCTTGAGCAGTTGGCGTTATCTTATCCCGGTGT
Organism: Candidatus Caccoplasma sp.; assembly: GCA_045587545.1. GTDB lineage: Bacteria > Bacteroidota > Bacteroidia > Bacteroidales > G3-4614 > Caccoplasma_A. Next base: position 104,670 of record JAZNCN010000007.1, on the reverse strand, counting down.
TACAAAAACATACGCAATTCAAGCAGGACGAGAATTGCGTGTTGTTGTAGGTGCTGACAAGATAAATGATATTGAAACAGAGAATTTGTCGGCTGAAATAGCAAAACGCATACAAGACGAGATGACATATCCCGGACAAGTTAAAATTACCGTAATACGTGAAACTCGTGCAGTAAGTTACGCTAAGTAATTAACTATAACACAAGAAAAAATGGACAACAATCAGGGAAATAATACAAAAGATAACGAAGCTCCTGTTGTCAATACAAAACGTTACGGTCGTAATAAATTGGAGACCTTTGACTGGTTAGCAGATGTGCCTGCTGTCGGCAGTAAGCAGTGTAACATGGTTGAGGTTCAATTTAAGAATACGCGTAAGGGATATTATCTCAACTCGTTAAACCTTGACCTCTCAAAAGGAGATATGGTGGCAGTTGAGAGTAGTCCCGGACATGATATTGGAGAGGTAACTCTAACAGGTCCTCTTGTGATATGCCAAATGAAAAAATCGGGTTTCAAGAGTGATCAGGAGATAAAACGAATTTATCGAAAGGCCAAAGAGGCCGATATCCAAAAATGGCAAGAGGCTAAATCGTTAGAGCACTCGACAATGCTTAGAGCTCGTAAAATAGCAGAGGACTTGAATCTCAATATGAAAATTGGTGATGTTGAGTATCAAGGTGATGGTGCAAAAGCTATTTTTTACTATATCGCTGATGATAGGGTTGATTTCCGCCAACTTATAAAAGTTTTGGCAGAGGCGTTTAGGGTGAGAATAGAGATGAAACAGATAGGAGCACGTCAAGAGGCCGGACGTATTGGCGGTATTGGCCCTTGTGGAAGGCAATTGTGTTGCTCATCATGGATGTCAAGCTTTATCTCTGTCTCAACAAGTGCGGCGCGTTATCAAGATATCTCGCTTAATCCTCAAAAGTTGGCAGGTCAGTGTGCCAAACTGAAATGTTGCATAAACTATGAAGTTGACGCTTATGTTGAAGGCTCAAAACGCATGCCCTCAAGAGAGATAGTTTTAGAGACCCTTGATGGAGAATATTATCATTTTAAAACCGATATTTTTAAGGGAGAGATAACATACTCAACAAGCAAGGAGATTCCTGCGAATTTGGTAACGATATCTGCTTCTCGTGCTTTTGAAGTAATATCAATGAATAAACGAGGATACAAACCTCAATCTCTTGATAATAGGGAACCTGTTAAAGAGGAGAAGAAAGAGTTTAAAGATGTTGTCGGTCAAGACAGTCTGACTCGCTTTGACAAAGGAGCTCGAAAGAAGAACGGAAACAACGGAAAAAATAATAAGTTCCGCCGTAACGGTAACAGACATCACGGAGGTGATAAACGAAAAAATGATGACAAAGAGTAAAATAACGAAGTGGAGTATAGCAGCACTAATAGTGTTGCTATCTTCTTCTTGTAGTAGAGATACAATATATCATACATTTCATACATTGCCTTTAAAGGGTTGGGAGAGAGACTCTATTTTGAATTTCGAGTTTGAGATTGATTCTGTTTCAACTCAGTGTGGTATTGACATTGATTTAAATTACAATGGAGAATATCCATATAGTAATTTATATCTTTTTGTCTCAATCTCTGATACTCTTAAAGAATTATTTGCCGACACAATAAACATTCAGCTTGCTGATAAATATGGTAAATGGTTAGGTGATGGGTGGGGTACAACCTATCAGCAAAGGGTAGAGTATAAAAGAGATTATAACTTTAAACAAGAAGGATTATACTACATAACTATTAAGCAGGGTATGAGAGATAACCCAATACGCTCTATTGAACGAGTGGGATTAAGAATTAATCGTAAAAATGTTAACTAATAATGGCAAAAGAGGTTCTTATATCTGATTGTGCCAAATCGATTTTTACAGACTATTGTGCTGGTGTTATATCGGCATCGGTACAGAATAGCTCGTATAATGCCGATTTATGGAAGGATATTGATGATATAATAAAAAATTATATATCTAATTATAGTTTGTCTGATATTAAATCAATACCTACCATATATGCAACTCGAAGAGCATATAAGATAGCAGGTAAAGATCCAAATAGGTATCGACCTTCGGCGGAATCGCTAATGCGAAGGGTTGTTAATGGAAATGAATTATACAAAATCTCTACACTTGTTGATTTGATAAACTTAGTATCGTTAAAAACAGGATATTCAATAGGAGGTTTTGATAACGATAAAATCGTAGGAACACCTACCCTTGGCATAGGCGAAAAAGATGAAAAATTTGAGGGTATAGGACGCGGATTATTAAATATTGAGAGTTTGCCTGTTTATCGCGATGAAATCGGAGGAATAGGAACTCCTACAAGCGATGAGGTGAGGACATCAATATCTGATGAAACTCAAAACATTTTTGTAATAATCAACGGATATTCCGGAGTTGAAGGATTGCAAGAGACAATTGATTACACAGTTACCCTACTAAAAAAATATGCTAATGCAACCAATATACATACATCAATTGTAAAACAATAATTACTCTTTTACGAATATCGAGAAATTTACACTTCCATATACTCTGTGTTCTGAAAAGTGGGGTAGTTCCGAAAAATTGAAGTTTCTTGGGTGTTCCATTATAAATACCCCTCCCTCGTTTAGGAGATCGTTATTGAGAATTAATGATGGAATGGTCTCAAAATCTTTTAAATTGTATGGTGGATCCGCAAATATCAAATCAAATTTTTCGCTACATGAAGGGATAAATTTAAAAACATCTCCTTTGATAATATCAATCTCTTTTGCCTCTAATGTTTCAGCTACTTTCTTGATAAAGCGGAATTGTACAGGATAATTTTCAACTGAAACCACTCTGCTACACCCTCTTGATGCAAATTCAAAGCTTACAGCTCCTGTGCCAGCAAAGAGGTCTAATGCTTTTAATCCCTCAAAATCAACGATGTTTGAGAGTACATTAAATATATTTTCTCTTGCAAAATCTGTTGTAGGTCTTGCTTTAATATTTGAAGGAACATCAAATCTTCTTTTCCCGTATTTCCCACTAATTATACGCATAATGTTTTATAAGTTTTAATGCTATAAAGTTAATGAAGAGTTTTATAATATGCCAATATTTACTCTAAAATAACTATCTTCGCAATAAATTAAGATTGTAGCAAATGCTCAAAGATGACTTTATAAAAAAACTTTCTCAGAATTTATCTTATACTCCAACGCAAGAGCAGGCATTGGTTATGGCAAAACTTGTAACCTTTGTATTTAATGCAGTTGGACGTGAAGTTTTTTTATTAAGAGGTTATGCCGGAACAGGAAAAAGTTCGCTTGTGGGAGCTTTGGTAAAAACTTTGTCTCAATTTGCGATGAAGAGTGTTTTGTTAGCTCCAACAGGACGAGCAGCAAAAGTATTTGGCCTTTATTCCGAAACACAGGCATATACTATACATAAGAAAATATACCGACAAAAGAGTTTCTCTCCCGATATGACAGGATTTACCCTTACTGATAATCGTCATAAAAACACTCTCTTTATTGTAGATGAAGCTTCAATGATTTCCGATTCTTCCGATAGTATGGGGCATCTTTTGAGCGATCTTATTGAATATGTATATTCATCGCGAGGTTGTAAATTGGTTTTAATCGGAGATACGGCACAACTTCCGCCTGTCGGTCAATATAGTACACCGGCTCTTGATAGTGTTGCCTTGCAAGAGTATGGACTAAATATTTCAGAATGCACTCTTACTGAGGTTATTCGTCAAAGTTTAACATCGGGGATATTGCATAACGCTACTCTTTTAAGAAAAGAGATGCAAAACAATATATTAGTAACACCTAAAATTAGCTTAAAGGGTTTTAAAGATATTATAAACATAACAGGTGCGGAACTTATTGAAGAGTTGGAGTCGTCGTATTCGCGCAATGGCAAAGACCAGACAATAATAATAACGCGCTCAAATAAGCGCGCAAATATATTTAATGATGGTGTAAGGGCTCGAATACTTTATAGAGAGGAGGAACTTGAAGCCGGCGATTTGCTCATGATAGCCAAGAATAACTATTTTTGGGGAGAGAACGTTGAAGAGATAGATTTTATTGCCAATGGCGATGTAGCTCGTGTAGTCCGAGTTAAAGCATATAATGAGATGTATGGTTTCCGCTTTGCAGATGTTGCACTTCATTTTATTGATTATGATGTTGATATTGATGCAAAGATAATGCTTGATACTTTGCACCTTGAATATCCTTCGTTAACCCCAGAGTTAAACAATACATTCTTTACAAGAGTAATGGAGGATTATGCTGATGTCAGAACAAAACGTGAACGAGTTAAACGAGTAAAGAGTGATAAGTGGTTTAATGCATTGCAGGTAAAATATGCATATGCGGTAACTTGTCATAAGGCTCAAGGTGGTCAGTGGAGCAATGTCTTTATTGATATGGGAAATATATCGGAAGAGTCGGTAAATATTGACTTTTATAGGTGGTTATATACAGCAATTACAAGAGCTACAAACAAGCTATACCTCATAAATACTCCATCATGCTTTATTAATGAGGGAGATAAAATAGATGTTTAGGTGGTAGGTTCTATAAATTAAGCCGAATAGATTTTTGAATTTATTTTAAGTGGATTGTCAGTTTTTAGAAACTTGCATAGCGGGTTATGTGATTTTGCCTTTAATTATAAAACAGGGCTGAAAAGTCTTGATAGTGATTCGTGAATTTTACTTGATATACTTCTTTTACTCCAGCTTTTTAGTGTTATTTTTATACACGATTTTATATCCTGTATAAAAATATTAGCATTCTTCTCATTAAAATCTTTGTCAAAAATAAAGGCATTTACCTCAAAATTCTGCTCAAAACTTCTAAGGTCAAAATTGGTTGAACCAATACTTGTTATTTCATTATCAATTAATAAACTTTTTGAGTGCAAAAATCCCTCTTTATACATATAAATTTTTATACCAGCTTTTAACATCTCGGTAATATATGAGTTTGTGGCATATTGTAAAAGTTTTGAGTCGGAATGTTTAGGTATCATAACTCTTACGTCAACACCTGATAAGGCAGCAATTTTTAAGGCTTTGCTCATCTCGCTATTTGGCAAGAAATAGGGAGTTTGTAGATATATCCTTTTTTTTGCTGCAGATATCATCTTAAGAAATGCCAAAGCAATGGCTTTATGCTCATCTAACGGACCACTTGTAAGTAGTTGGATAGTTGAACCTTTCTCTTGTTTGTCAATCTTTGGGAAGTAACTCTGTTTTGATAATAACTCTTTTGTCGTAAAGTTCCAATCAACTAAAAATATAGATTGTAATTCGTTTACAGCCTCTCCTTTAATTCTTATGTGAGTGTCTCTCCATTTTCCGAACTTACCGCCATTAATATATCTGTCGGCAATGTTCATTCCTCCAATATAGCCGGCTGTCCCGTCAATAATGGCAATTTTTCTATGGTTTCGGTAATTAAGTTTATTGGCTAATTGTGGAAATGTAACCTTAAAAAAAGGTTTTGCTTCAATTCCGGCATCAGTCATCTCTTTAAAAAACTTTTTTTCATTCCAACTCCAACAACCTACATCGTCGTAAAGTACCCTAATTTCAATCCCTTGATGTGCTTTCTCTATTAAAAGTTTTTTAAGTTTTTGCCCTATTGTATCATCTTCAATTATATAATATTGAAGATGAATGAAATTTTTAGCATTTTTTATATCATTAAATAAATCATTAAACTTATCTTTACCGTTGGTATAGATGGTAATGCCATTGTTAAGAGTAACCATGGCTCCTGTGAGTCTATTGCCAAGTATAAGTTGTTGTATTATCGAAGGAGAAAACAAAGATATCTCTCCCTCATTTATTGAAATATTATTTGTTACTAAGCGTTGCAGTTTTCGTTTACCTTTTCTTGAAATCATCTTTTGAGAACGTTGATCTCTGCCAAAGAATAGGTAAAATATAAAACCGACAATAGGTATCATTGTTAATACGGTGATCCAAGCTATGCTCCTTACTGGATTTCTGTTTTCGGATATTATAACGATGACAAAAATGATGTTGAGTATAAAAATTAAAATATACGCAACACTAAAAAACCATTCGCCGGGGTTGTTTGCAAAGAAGATATCTGTCATAAACTTAACATTTGCTATTGCGAACTTAGTAAATTTTTTAATGAATGACAAAAACTTATATCTTATAAAACAAAATATAAACTAAATAGATTATAATTTTAAAACTATAAAGTATGAAAAAGGTATTATTTTTATCGTTGTTTGTAACTGCTATTATGTTTATGATTCCTAATTCAGCACAAGCTGAAGTTAAGACTCTGACATCAGAAAATTTTAAAACAGAGATTAGCAGCAGTGGATATGTATTAGTTGACTTTTGGGCTACATGGTGTCCTCCATGTCGAAAATTGGGACCTATATTGGAAGAGCTATCAAATGATTTTGACGGAAAAATAAAGTTTACAAAACTTGATGTCGATAAGGCAAAAGATATAGCCGCAATGTATAATATCCGCTCTTTACCCACTATTATATTGTTTAAAGATGCTAAACCCGTAGATGCGTGGATTGGATATAGGGAGAAGGAAGATTTGGCGAATATTTTAAGAACAGCTATTACGAAAAAGTGAAATAGTGTTAAAAGTTTGATAGGTGCCTAAAAATGTCTTATCTTTGCATCGTAAAACTTTAAATTTAAAAAAAGATATGAAAGCATTAACATTTTCAATTGGTGAGAATGCAGGAAAACTTTGGCATGTTTTAGAGGCTAATACTGAGATGAATGTAACTCAACTAAAAGAGAAAACAGGTCTTAAAACTGCCGATTTGTATGCAGCCATAGGTTGGTTGGCACGCGAAGGAAAAATTTATTGTCGTGAAGAGAAATCTACTCTATATTTCAGCAATAAGTTTATTGAAGGATTCTTCGTTTTTGGGTAATTTCCTGTAAACAATAGTGGAGGGTGATAGCTAAATCTATTACCCTCTTTTTTTTATCCTACTAATCCAAAATTTACTATTCGTTTAAATAGTTTATCAAGTCTTATTTTAAGAATTAAATGGGTTGACATTGATAGGTCAGGATCTTCGTCTAAAATATCATTAGCCGCATCTCTGGCAAGTTGCAGTATTTGAGAATCGCGAGTAATATTGGCAATTCTTAAATTAAAAGCCATTCCACTCTGTTGCGTCCCCTCCATATCGCCAGGACCTCGTAATTTTAAATCTGCTTCGGCAATTTCAAAACCGTCATTGGTTTTACACATTATATCCAGTCTTTTGCGTGAATCGCTGCTAAGTTTGTGCGAAGCCTTAAGAATACAATATGATTGTTCTGCTCCACGACCAACTCTCCCTCTTAATTGGTGCAATTGTGCGAGACCAAATCTCTCGGCATTTTCAATAACCATTACCGATGCATTTGGGACATCAACTCCAACTTCAATAACTGTAGTGGCTACCATTATTGCGGCCTCTCCTGATGCAAATTTTTGCATCTCTGCCTCTTTTTCTGTACTTCTCATTTTCCCGTGGACCATGCACACATTGTACTCTTTGAATATCTTTTTGAGCAGTTCGTATCCCTCTTCAAGATTTTTTAAATCGCTTTTCTCGCTCTCTTTGATAAGAGGATATACTATATATGCTTGTCGTCCAGCTTGCAGTTGTTTACGAATGCCTTCATAAACTTTAGCTGCTCCTGTGTCAAAGCGAAGAATGGTTGATATAGGTTTTCGGCCTGGAGGTAATTCGTCTATTATTGAAACATCTAAATCTCCATATAGTGTCATGGCTAATGTGCGAGGGATAGGAGTGGCAGTCATAACCAATATATGCGGTGGTTGACTGTTTTTCTTCCAAAGTTTTGATCTTTGTTCAACACCAAAACGATGTTGCTCGTCAATAACCACAAAACCAAGATTTTTAAAAACAACACTCTCTTCAATAAGAGCATGAGTTCCAACAATGAAGTTAAGAGTTCCATTACGTAACTCTTCATCAATTTTATCTCTTTCGCTCTTTTTGGTAGAGCCGGTAAGAAGGGCTATATTTACATCAATCTTTGAAAGTAATCGTTTTATGTTTTCGTAGTGTTGCGTAGCAAGAATTTCAGTAGGAGCCATAATGCATGCCTGATATCCATTATCGGCAGCTATTAGCATGCTCATAACTGCAACGAGCGTTTTGCCGCTACCCACATCGCCTTGTAAAAGTCTGTTCATTTGCTTTCCGCTACCCATATCGGCTCTGATTTCTTTTATTACTCTTTTCTGGGCACCGGTAAGTTCAAACGGGAGAGACTCTTTATAAAATGTATTTACAAAATTTCCGATACAAGGGAATTTAAAGCCATTAAGACTTCTTTCCCTTAGTTTCATATATCTTAAGATATTTAATTGTATATAAAATAATTCTTCAAACTTAAGACGGAAAGAAGCTCTCTTTAAATCGTCATTTGATTTAGGGAAATGAATGTTGCGTAATGCGTCATTAATATTAATGAGATTGCATTTCTGCACAACATCAACCGATAAAGTTTCGTATATTGGAGATTTTAAACTTTTGAATAGATTCTCTATAATTTTTGATATGGCCTTAGAGTTTAAAAACTTTCTCTTCATTGTTTCTGAGGTGCTATAATACCCTTGAAGAGAACATTGTTTATCAATTATTGCTTCAGGCTTGTCAATTTCGGGGTGAGCAATGGTTACTTTATTACCATATAAAGCGGGTTTCCCAAAAACAGTATATTTGGTTCTTAAAGAGTATCTGTCTGCTATATATTTTGCACCTTGGAACCATACAAGTTCAACTATGCCTGTTCCATCTGTAAAAATTGCGCACAACCTTTTTGCACGACCACTTCCAACTTCTTCAAACTTTATTATCTCTCCCTCAATTTGAATATATGGGAAATTGCCGTCAATTTCAGATATCTTATAAGTTTTACTCCTATCAATGTATTTATAAGGATAATAGTGCAACAAATCTTCGTATGTTGCAATACCTGCCTCTTTTTTTAATATTTCGGCTCTTTTGGGACCTACCCCGGCGAGGAATTTAATATCAATATTTGAAAATTCAGCCACCTTTTTTCAAAATTTCAGCAATGGCAAGATCTTTAGATGAGGTAATTTTTATATTGCAATCTTCTCCTTCTATAATATTTATTTCAATCCCATAATTTTCAGCCACAGAGGCATCGTCGGTGAACTCCTCTTTATAAGGCAAATTATAAGCCTCTTTAATTAATTTGGCTTTGAATACCTGTGGGGTTTGAACAGCTCTGTATAAGTCGCGTTTAACAGCAATATTTTTACCATCAGAAGTAATGATTCTTAAAGAATCTGTAACATTAACAACGGGTATTACTGCATTTAAACTCTGAGCTTCTTCGTAAATTTTTGTAATTAGTTTTGATGAAATTAAAGGCCTTACACCATCATGAATACCTACAATACTCTCCTCGTCAATAAGCTCTAATCCATTTTTTACCGATTGCCATCTGGTATCACCCCCTATTGTAATGGTGTGTGGTGTATTATAATTATATTTAAGGCATAGCTCTTGCCAATAATTTTTGTGTTCTTTTGGTATTACAAGAACAATCTTAAATTCATTATCGCAGTTATAGAATGCGTCAATTGTATGCATTAAAACAGGAATGTTATTCATTAGCCTGAATTGTTTGGGCATATCTCCCCCAAATCTTAAACCTTTCCCCCCTGCTACAATTACTACGCTTTTCTTCATTGTTTAGTACCGTATAAAGCCTTCTTTACATCGTTAATACTATTGTATTTATTATCAATAAGAATGTTTTGGTTTATATCCATAGCTCCCCACTTACCATCTTTTTTAAATATTAGATTGCCGTCTCCAAAAGTGAGAATTTCAAAAATATCAACAGTAACAGCCTCGTCTCCGTTGTATGATTCAACAATATTTATTTCGGTAAGTTTGTCTTTAAATCCGTATATGTTTTGATATTCTATAGGAATAACAACTGTTCCGGTTGTGTCGATATATCCGTATCTCCCTGCTGATTTCACTTTAGCGAGTCCATCGCAAAAATCACTAACTTCGCTATATTTAAAACCTGTTTTTGATTCGCCTGTTACATCAATGAAACCCCATTTGCCTGTTGATTTAGCAAGTGCTAATCCTTCAATAAATGTTCCAACAGTGTCATATCTGGCAGGAATAATGTCCATTCCAAGGCTATCAACATACCCCCACTTTTCATAAAGTTTAACCGGAGTCCTCATCTCTGAATCAGGAATACCAACAGCTTTATACATTGGAGATATTATCTCTTCTCCTTTAGTATTTACATACCCCCACATACCATCAACATTGGCTTTAGCCAATTCGTTCCCTATATACTCTATATCTGCATATTTACAAGGAATAACCTCTTTACCCTCAATGTTTATATAACCATATAAATCGTTGTTAGAAACTTTTGCATATCCATTTTTGAATGGTTCTATTGATTGGTATTTAGGTGCAACAATTTCTTTACCGTTGCTGTTTATTAAACCCCAAAGCAAGCCTGCTTTAATTTTTGCAATACCGTTTTCGTCAAACTCAGATATTACAGAATACTTAGTAGGAACAATCTCTTTGCCGGTTTTATCGATAAATCCCCATTTGCTATTCTTCTTTACCTTTGCTTTACCATTGATAAAATCTCCAGCTTCTTGAAAATCAAAATATGTTATGTTATTTCCTTTGCTATCAATATAACCCCATGTCCAACCGTGCTTAACTCTTGCAATACCGTCAATATGGGGCATGGCATAATCGTAACGTACATCAATAAGTTTTTCTCCGGCTGATGAGATATATCCGTAATGCCCATTCTCACAGTATGGAGCAATTCCGTCAGAGAAAACTCCTATCTGCTCAAAGCTTTTATCTGTTACTTTTTTGCCGTTTTTGTCTAAAATAAACCATGAAGTCTCATCCATTACACTTGCATAACCATTTGCGAATTGGTTTGCGTCAATATATTTTATCTTAATAACCTCAATACCGAGAGTATTAATATATCCGAATTTACCGCCAGTAATTCTTCCTCTCTTATTTGGTTTTCCTCCTATATTTACGATAGCCATTCCATCGTAAAAATCTTGTGCGTCATCGTATTTTATTTCGGTGAGTTTATTCCCTTTTAGGTCAATATATCCATATTTGCCATTTGATTTTACTTTTGCAATATTGTATTCTGGCATTATTTTTATGTCGTCATAAATAGGCTCAACTATTACGTTGCCTGATGCATCAATAATCCCTAATTTGCCTCCTTGAAGCTTATAAATTTGTTTCATCTGAGGTTCGTAAACATATATGGTATTAGATTTTACGTCGTAATCCCATATTTGTTTAAATTTTTTCTCTTTTTCAATCTCCGTAACACCTTTTGGGGTATGAGTCTTAATCCATTTTGCGCCAACATTGATTACTGCATATCCATTGTCAAAATTCCAAATAGCATCATATGTAGGTGCAATTATCTCTTTACCGTCAGCTGAGCATAAACCCCATTTGAGATTGTTCCAAACCTTATAATATCCGTTTCCGTAATTGTCATATTGCGAGAATCCGTATTTCGCATTAATATTATCTGATATAGTGTTCGCATTTGTTTTTATGCAAATAGTTGCAACCAATATAAAAACTAATATTAGATATTTTTTCATATATAACCATTTTTGTAAATTATACTATCCTATTTTTATTTTTTGCAAATATATGCAAAAAAATGTATTATACAACTATTTTATGCGTTTCACACTATTTTAGATATATTTTTTTTGATTTTATACCATTATTATCCTTAACTCTTACAATATAAATGCCCTTATTGTATTTGCTAATGTTTATTGAGGTTGAACTATCGCTGTGTGTAGAGTTATGAATGCATACACCTGAAATATCATAAACCGAAATATGAGCGTTGCCATCTATGCCGTTGATATTCAAAATCTCTCCATTAACAACTGCAAACAAAGTTTCGTCATCATTTTCACTCTCTTCTATGCCGATAGTAAAATTAGGAATAAGAGTAAAGGGACAATCCCAAGAAAGGAAAGGCTCAAACTTTTGAGTAATGTTGGCATTAATATTAACTTCATAACCCAAAGGAGGAATCTCGTTCAACGATATAGTAAATGTTTTAGTATCCTCTTCGTCAACATCTAAAGCGTTAAGATTAACGTTATTGGTTATAATTGTTATATATTCATCTTCACTTGAAAGAGTTATAGTGCTTCTTGCTTGTTGGTCATATTTGCCATCATTAACAAAGGTAATCTCTATCTCATTTTCACCAATTGTCATCGCTTCGTTATATACAACCGATTTTATGGCAATATTGTAGTCTGCTTTATGTGTTGTGGCATAAACAATCTCTGAGAAATCCGATTCAGTGTTGTTTAGAACAGCTGTAATATTATAAGAATACTCTTTGTTGGGTTTAAGATTAGTATCGGTATATTGAGTAGTTCCATTAACGCTTGCGATAAGTTCAGCCCCGTTGCGATATATATTATAGTTTTGAACGTTAGCTACAGCGTTCCACGAAAGGCTGATGCTTTTCTCGTCAATTGCAGTAGCAACAATATTTGTAGGTGTAGCTATTGGAGCTGATTTTACCTTAACAGAAAAGTAACTATAGTTGTTATATTTAAGGTTGTCCGAAACATCTATCACATTTTCAAACAATACATCATCAACAAATAAAAGATGTAGGTCATATCCGTTACTTAAGTTAATCCATTCTTGTTCTGTAAAGAAGTTGCGAATTGCGACATAAATATCCTTTCCTTCATATTCACCCAAGTCAATAGAGTATTCAGTCCATTCCTTGCCACTCTCATGAGTGATAGTCCAATCTTTAATGGTTATGAAATCTTCGGCAGAGTTGTTACTCTCTTCTGAGATAGCCACTCCAAAATGTTGTCCGGAATAAAAAATCTCATCAGTTTTGATCCAGAATTTGAATTTGCTATTGTTTGTTACACGTATTTTGGGCGAAACCAAATAGTTGTCAATAGGAGTGGTATATTCAATCATAGATGCTACGCAATAAGCTTCGCTTACTATGCAACTTTTACCTGATAGAGAAGAACCTATATTTTCGACTTTGTGAGTAACATAGTTAGACGAGTGCCACCATGGGTGGTCTCGATCGTCATTACTTGCATCAAAAGTAGTCCAACCGTCAAGTCCGTCATCATAATATCCATAACTGTTCTTGCCAATCTCAAATTCATAAATAATATCTTTTATTTCATTGAAATTGTTAGGAGTAGCATATAAATCAAAATTTACAACACTATTGTTGGGTATTGATTTGTCAATTTTAACACTAAAATTCACACTCTCTTTTTCTCCTACATTCATAGTCCCTAATTCTTGCTTGTCATTGATAATGGTTACGTAAGGTGATGACGAAGACAACGTAACGGAAGAGTTATTTGTTGTTGCAACAGTACCACTATTAATCATCTCAACATTAAACGATACGTCTTCTCCGGCATTAATAGTATCTACTGATTTTGAATTAAAGAGAATTGTTGCTGAAGCATCAATTTCAATTTCAAAATTGTCGTTCCAAACATTCTCTCCATCAGTTGTAGTAAGCCTGAAATATACGGTATGACCGTTGGGTGTATCATTGCTGATATTTATGGGGAAATAAATCTCCTTATATTCTCCGCTTTTAATCTCTCCTAAGGTTTGGGAATTGTTTACAATAGAAATGAATTTATCGTTGGCAGATAGTGTAACCGATGTCTCTTCAGAGCAATTGCTATTCCCGTTATTGCTCATAATTAGTGAGATATTTATAGTGCTGCTTTGTGAAGTTTTTATTGGAGAGAAGTTTGTTAGCTTGACATATGGTTTTCCTGCATTTGGCTCAACCCTATTTATTGCATTTAAGGCATCAATGCGTCCCGAACCTGTAAGATTATTCTTTTTATCCGATAATTTTATAGCAGTTGTTTCAATAATTTCACAAATTTCGTGAGGTGTTAAAGTTGGATTCTTTTCTAACATAAGAGCCATAACACCTGCTACACAGGGAGTAGCTTGAGATGTGCCCGAATTGAATTTGTATTTATTATTAGTGTCATGTTTAAGAGAATAAATCATATCTCCAGGAGCAACTATGTCGGGACGAATAAGCCCTATGTTCTCATCGTCGAATAGGTAGTCGTTCCATTCAGAACCTTGCCATGTTGAAGGCCCTTGTGATGAAAAAGATGCATAATTATCATTGCTGTCAACTGCACCGACGCATACAACACTTGATAAACCTCCGCTGTTTTCAATTTGGTCCTGGTGTATATAAGGAGGAGGACAATTTGCCGGGATATCCACATTGTTGGGAGCACCATAATTATTACCGTCGTTACCGGCAGCCGCACATACGATAACGCCGGCTTCAAGAGCGTTTTCAAAAGTTTTGCGAATGGCGGCTTTTGAAGCATCTCCAATTTGGTTATTTTTAAATCCTAAGGACATACTTAAAATGTTTGCTCCATTCTCAATTGCAAACTCAACCCCACTGATCATTTGTTCAGGAGTACCACCACCACTTCTGTTTACAATTTTTACAGTCATCAAAGATGCATCTGGGGCAACACCTGTTGTATTTCCCGATGAACCGTCTCCGCACACAATTCCTGCGCAATGAGTTCCGTGCCCATAATCATCTCTGATATTACTATTGCCAGCAGTATCCTTGGTGGCAAAGTTCCAACCATATATTATATCGTCGGCATTGCCATCACCGTCAGTATCGGCATAACCAATCCATAAATGGTCCTTTAAATCGTAATGGTCAAAATTTGTCCCCGAATCAAGTACGGCAACAACTACATTTTTGCCTGTATATCCTAATTCCCAAACGTCATCGGCGTTAATCTGCAAGATATGAGGGGTTGCATTACCTGATTCCATTGAACTTTCAATTACAGAAAGACTATTGTTGTTTGTTAATAACAAAACTTCCGGGTTTATTCCTATGATATTGATGTCTTCAATTTCAGATAGTTTATAGATGACCTCTCTTGATGCATCGCAACATATAGAGTTTGTAATCCAATGACAACTGATGTTTGTAACACAATTTTTTGCCTCTTCTGCCTTAAGAAGTTCAAGAACATTGGCTTGGGTTATTTTTGAGTGCTCTTTAAGCTCGTTGATTATGATACCTTTTTTAATCTCTCTGTCAACTATATTCAAAGTCTTTGTCTTTAAATCTTGAGCATTAATTTGAGATTTAAAAACAATATTGATGTTTATCAACTCGCTACTTCTTCTGTTTAAAACAGCCATTAGTTCTTTCTCAATTTTAACTTGAGCATAGCAAACAGAACAAAATATAAATAGTGCTAAAGCAGAAAATAATCTCTTCTTCATAATTATTCCTTTTTATATGGCAAAGGTATATACAAAAAGATAAATTAACAATTTTGAAATAAAATTTTCGAATCTTATTCTATAAGATACGAAAATATAATTATTTTTGAACCTTAAACAAATATATAGTAATAAACGTTTTTACATATGTGATTTAAAAACATAGAATAATATGAAAAGATTAACAACCTTATTAATGATGGTAGCGGTAGTTGCTTTGACAACCGTATCGTGTCAGAAGGATCCTGATTTTGACGAACTCACTTCTGAGTTTGTAACCTATACCGATTATGATAAGTCGGTGGATTTTTCTTCATTCTCAACATTTTATATTTCCAATACAATAAAAGTGTTGTCAAGTAAAGTTGTGGATTGGGAAGATGAAAATGCGCAAAAGATTATTTCAGCTTATGCAAACAATATGAAGGAGAGGGGGTATATACAGTTAGGAGAAGATCAAAAGGCTAATGCTGATTTAGGTATTCAATTAAGTTATGTAGAGAATACTTATTATTTTACTAATTATTACTCACCGTACTATTGGTATGATTGGTGGTGGGGAGATTATTATTGGCCTACATGGGGTCCGGTATATCCTTCTTATGCGGTAACATATAGTTATGATATAGGTTCGCTGTTGGGTGAAATGATTTGGATTGATAGGACCAATGAGAAACTTAAGCAAATTTGGAGCCTTTGTGTGGGCGGAACAATGAGTGGTTCAACACGATATGATGTTCAGAATGCCATAAAAGGCATAAATCAGGCTTTTAAACAATCCCCATATATTAAAAAATAAATATTACGACTATGAAAACCATATATAAAATAAAAGTAGTTTTAGCATTTGCTATTTGTGCCTTATTTACTTTGCCAAACGTAGTAAAAGCTCAAATAACAGAGAATGGTTATTTAGATGTTGATTGGCAATTTAATATTCCGGTAAATACAAAATTTGCCGATAAGGCGGCAGGTTGGGGTATGGCATTTGATGGAGGTTATTATATAACAGATAATGTTGGCGTTGGTGCATTCTTGACCTATAGCACTAATAATGAATATATTGAGAAACAAACTTTGGCTTTGTCTGAGACATCAGCACTAACAACAGATCAGCAACACTCAATATTTCAACTTCCATTTGGAGTATCGGCAAGATATCGCTTTATCCCGGAGGCAATAGCAACTCCATATTTTTCTTTAAAGCTGGGTGCTGAATATTCTAAGACATCAACATATTATAACTCGTTTGTGTCAACCGATGAGGTATGGGGATTCTATCTTTGTCCCGAATTTGGAACAACTATATATTTTACATCTTCTCATACTGTAGGATTGCATATGGCTATATATTATGCATATGCAACAAATAAATCGTCTGTAATGGTATATGATGTAAACGGATTGAATAATTTAGGATTTAGGTTGGGACTATCGTTCTAAATTATAATATAAAATACTAAGTAATAGCTATTTTCTTTTGTTCGTATATTGATGAATATAAGAGAATAGCTATTTTTTTTGGAAAAAGTAGTCTCATATTTGCATAAACAAAAAATAATATCTACCTTTGCAACCGCAAAAAGGATGGCGGGATAGCTCAGTTGGTTAGAGCGTCGGATTCATAACCCGGAGGTCACGAGTTCAATTCTCGTTCCCGCTACAATAAAAGGTTGCTATTAATAGCGACCTTTTGTTGTATATATGCCAATATGTATTATTTTTGTAATTGAAAATTTATATACTCTATAAGGAGAAAAACATTTTATTGATTTTAGATTAAATTTTAAGTATGAGAAAGCTTGTATTATTAATGACATTATTAGTGGCATTGTCTATATCAGACATGAGTGCAAAAATTTTGCAATACGGAGTAAAAGGAGGAGTAACTCTAACAAATTTGACCTTAGATACTAACTTTAAAAATACATTTAGTTCAGACAATAGGGCCGGCTTCTTTTTTGGTCCAATGGTAAATATTAACCTACCTGTCGGATTCAATGTAGATGCAGCATTGATGTATGCTCAGGATAAAATAAAGTATGAGAACGAGGCAGGAAGCGTATCTGATATTCGTAGAATAATTGAGGTGCCTGTAAATATAAAATGGTCAATATCTGCAGCTAAGATAATAGGATTTTATATGGCTGCAGGACCGGATTTTGCATTTAATTTGAATAGAGGAGGGGATATTGAAGACTATCTGAAAGAGTCTATGGAGAAACAAGGCATATCTTCATCGTTGCTTAAAAATGAGACAAAATCGGTATCAATAGGTATTAGTGTTGGTGCAGGATTTATACTTTTTAATCATTTGAATATAGGATTTAATTATATTATACCTGTAGATCATACATATAAATATGTTATAGGAGATACAGGAGCGGAGTTCTCTTCAAAAACAAAACGTTGGCAAATATCTGCAGCGTATATGTTTTAAATAAAAGGCTATGAAAAAGATAATATTGTTTATAAGTTTTATAGTGGCTACATTGCTTACTCCTTCATGTGGCGATCCGGAAGATTCGACTACAATGTATGATTGGAAAGATGTGGCATATGCCTTTAATATGATTGAAGAAGAAAATTCTCTTAAGGGTTTGCATGTTGAAATAACATACGTTGACCAAATGGCAATAGAACGTCGTTATGATTATTCAGGTTTTGAACGATGGGATATGATATTTACCCATGTTCCATGGGGATTTATACCTCGAATGAAAGCAACCGTAATTCAGCCTGAAGATGTTATATTTACTGATGCAGACTTCCCTGCCGTAATCCATATCGTAATGGGAATATCTGACGGAGATAATTTGCCGCATCGTTTAGATAAAACAGAAACATTCGAGACCCTTTCTGAATTTAATAAATATATCAAAAGTTTAGAGGATAAAACATATAAGGTATATCCGACGTCAACCGAAATAGGATAGTAAAAATATAAAATATAAAATAGCAGGAGTGCTTCATAAACAGAAGCACTCCTGCTATTTTACTTATATGTTTATTCAAAGTCTGATGTTATTGACCGTTATTAATAGCATCAAGTTTTAATTGCGCTTTTTGCAATCCTTTATCAGCAGCCTTTTGGTAGTATTCAATAGCTTTTTCTTTGTCGCCTGTAGCAAGGGCTCTTTCTCCCATATAGAATAGGGCATCAATTGAGCCGTCTTGAGCAGCCTTATCTATCCAAATCATTGCAGAATCGGCATTTTTTTGAATTCCCCCACGGCCGATTAAATATATTTGCCCAAGATAGAACTCGGCATCAGGATAGCCTAATGATGCCGATTTCTTCCATAATTCAGCCATTTTTAGAGTATTTATCTTTACCCCTTTGTCATTGCTGTTATACATTCCTCCTAAAAAGAACATTGCTTTGGCATCGTTGTTATCGGCAGCCATTGTAAACCATTCAGCAGCTTTTACATAGTCGCGAGGAATGCCTTTGCCTCTATAATACATCTCACCGAGTTTTGTCTGAGATTCTATATGCCCATTCAATGCTGCTTTACTGTACCACTCAATGGCAGTGTTGAAACTCTGTTGTACACCTCTTCCGCTATAATACAGGTTGCCTATTATAAATTGGGCTTCAGGGCTATTGTTATTGGCTGCATCAGTGTAGTATCCTAATGCTTTAGCGAAATCGGCATGAGCCATTCCTAAACCGTCAATATATAGGTCTCCAAGTAGAATTTTAGAATTGTTACAATCTGTAACTTGTTCTGCAATTGATAAAGCCTTTTTATAATCTTCACTATCAAAAGCCTCTTTTGCCTCTTTGTAGCTTTGAGCATTACAAACAATTATGCCTAACAACATAATTGAAAGAATAAATAATTTTTTCATATTAAAATAAATAATCAGAAATATTGAGCATCTTTAAAATTGATTCCTTTTTTGTCTTTCTCTGAGAGTTTTATCTCTATGCCGTCAGTAGGCCATTGAATATTGATCTCTTTGTCGTCGTAACAGATAGTTGCTTCTTCAGAAGGATTGTAAATGTTATCAACTTTATATGAGAATGTCGCTTTCTCGGATAAGACTAAAAAACCATGTGCAAATCCTCTGGGAATATATAGCATCTTGTTGTTCTCATCGGACAATTCAACCATTACATATTTGCCGAAAGTAGGAGAATCTTCTCTTAAATCTACGGCAACATCAATAACTTTACCAGATAAAACCCATACCAACTTTGCTTGAGAAAATTCACCTTTTTGATAATGCAAACCTCTCAAAACTCCTTTTGATGATTGAGATTGATTGTCTTGAATAAAATCAACATTGCCAATCTCTTTATCAAACAGGTCTTTTCTGTATCTCTCAACAAAGTATCCTCTACTATCGCCAATAAAATTAGGGGTTATGATATACACGCCCTTGATACTTGTTTTTTCAAATAACATAAAAGTAAAAATTTATCAATATGATTCTCTTTAAAAGGATTAGATATTTAAATAAGATTAAATATCTCTCCGTGTTTCTTGTTTGCTAAGTTACGATAAAAAATTTAAAAACAAATTTTATTTCTAAAAAAAAATAATATACCAATAATCTAAAAAGATATGAATATTAACTTCTGTATTGTAGCTGAAAATAACCATATATTATATTGCCAAAGAAAAAGATATAGGTTTCGTCGGTAAAAAATGCTATTTGGTCTAAAATATGCAATTACTATTGTATTTAAGCCCAGCTAAATGCAAAGGCCCTATTGGACCTATTGTAAATTATTAAAGGGGGAAGGTTTATATTTTTGATATACAGTCTATTATAAAGTTTACGCTAAGGAATTTTATTAATTATATTCTTTTTGAAAAAAACTCGTCGGAGCTAAAAGTTGATTGGTACTTTAATATCTGTATTTAGTCTAAAAAAATTGTGATATTATCTCAAAACGTTCATCTTTGCTGTTGAAAGTAGTCATACTTCCTCAATTTTTTTTGGTTAAACTATTCTATATATTTTGAAGATAGGCAGATTCGTGAGAATGTGCCTATCGTTTTTTTTTAATCAGCATTTATGAAAAAATTATAAATATCATCAGCTTTCTCTGCAAATATCGATGTGCCACAAGATTTAAGTTCCTCTTTATCTCTAAATCCCCAACACACACCAATAAATTTTAATCCGTCAACATTACAAGCAGTAGTAGCATCAACGCCCGAATCACCAATATATAAAGTTTCGTTTGGTTTTACACCTGCATGTGCCATTATTTCATGCAAAATATGAGGGTCTGGTTTTATGGGAATTCCTACCCTTTGCCCTAATACCTTAGTAAAGTTGATGCCTTTAAAATATTGAGCTATTATTTTCTCTGTAGCCTCTTGATATTTATTAGATGCAACAGCTAACGCACAACCGTGGTTCTGTAACTTTGTAAGCAGTTCAATAACTCCATCGTAAGGTTTTGTGTAAACGTCGCAATTTTTAGAATAGTGCCACATGAAATACTCTTTCATCTCTCTTAGAGTTTTGCTGTCTTGAACATTAGGCGGTAAGGCTCTTTCAAAAAGTTTCATTATTCCATTACCTACAAAACGGTTGTATTCACTAACAGGGTGAGTATCGTATCCACACATTTTTAACGCGTAGTTACAACTCTCGGCAATATCGCCAATGGTATTTAAAAGAGTGCCGTCTAAATCAAAAATAACAAGTTTGAACATAAAGTTTATCAATTATAATCAGATACGAAAATAGTAAATTTTTCATATCATTATAAGATGAAATAATATTTATGTTGATAACTTTTTGTTATCTATAAGAGAAATTTATAGTATTCTTTCTTAAATTTGTATTCAAACAAATAATCAATCATACAAATATATGTCTCAACAACCATTTGTACATCTTCATGTGCATACGCACTACTCAATACTCGATGGTCAGGCATCTGTTTCTGCACTTGTCGATAAGGCAATTAAAGACAATATGCGAGGAATGGCAATCACCGACCATGGAAATATGTTTGGAATAAAGGAGTTTTATAACTATGTTTCAAAAAAGAATGGAGCGGTAAAGTCGGCAATAAAAGAGTTGACAAAAAAAATAGAGTCGTTAAAAGCAGAAGGTGCCGAACAATCTGTGTTAGTTGAGGCAGAGGCAGAGTTAGAGGCAGAAAAAGCAAAAATTTTCAAGCCAATAATTGGTTGTGAAATGTATGTTGCTCGAGGAGATAGCCGTTTTAGTAAACAAACAAAACAGGAGCAAGGGGGGTATCATCTTATTGTATTGGCAAAAAACTTGAAAGGATACCATAACCTGATAAAATTAGTCTCTCATGCATGGACAGAGGGGTTCTATATGCGCCCGAGAACAGACCGCGAGGACCTGAAAAAATATAGCGAAGGTTTGATCGTAGCAAGTGCCTGTTTAGGAGGAGAAGTACCGCGTAAAATAATACAAGGTTCAATCTCAGAAGCTGAGGAGGCGGTTAAATGGTATAAAGAGGTCTTTGGAGAAGATTACTATATTGAATTACAAAGGCACAAAGCAACTGTTCCCAGAGCAAATCACGAGAC
This sequence comes from Candidatus Caccoplasma sp., assembly GCA_045587545.1. GTDB lineage: Bacteria > Bacteroidota > Bacteroidia > Bacteroidales > G3-4614 > Caccoplasma_A. Next base: position 82,673 of record JAZNCN010000007.1, on the reverse strand, counting down.
ATACAAAATACAAGAGCAGGTAAACAAAGTGCTTTTGGAGTTGGCTGCAAAACATAACGTAAAGATTATATGCACAAATGACGTACACTTTGTTAATGAGGAGCATGCCGAGGCTCATGACCGTCTAATATGTTTAAGTACAAGCAAGGATTTGGACGACCCAACAAGAATGCTCTATTCAAAACAGGAGTGGTTCAAAACAACAGCGGAGATGAATCAAATATTTGCCGATATTCCCGAGACGTTGGCAAATACAAATGAGATATTGGATAAGGTTGAGTTCTATTCAATAGACAATCCTCCAATTATGCCTACTTTTAATATCCCGGAGGAGTTTGGGACAGAAGAGGGTTATCGCACCAAATATAGTGAGCAGGATATTTTTGATGAGTTTACCCGAGATGAAAATGGCAAAGTGGTATTATCACAGGAAGATGCCGAAGCCAAAATAAAAAGGTTGGGTGGCTATGAAAAACTATACCGTATAAAATTAGAAGCCGACTATTTGTCAAAATTGGCATATGATGGAGCTGCAAAACGCTACGGAGAGCTGACACCTGAGTTGCAAGAACGAATGAATTTTGAGTTATATATCATGAAAACGATGGGTTTTCCCGGTTATTTCTTGATTGTTCAAGACTTTATTGCAGCTGCTCGCAATATGGGGGTATCGGTTGGTCCTGGCCGTGGTTCGGCAGCAGGATCAATGGTTGCCTATTGTTTGGGAATTACCCAAATTGACCCAATAAAATATGATTTGCTGTTTGAGAGGTTCTTAAATCCCGACCGTATATCACTACCCGATATTGATATTGACTTTGACGATGACGGACGAGGCGAGGTGTTGCGATGGGTAACCGAGAAGTATGGTGCAAATAAAGTAGCACATATAATTACTTACGGAACAATGGCAACAAAAATGGCAATTCGTGATGTTGCGCGTGTTGAAAAGTTACCATTGAGCGAGGCTGACAGACTGGCAAAACTAATACCTGCCCATCTTCCTGAAGTTAATGGCAAAGAGCCTAAAATAACCGTAAAGAATTGTATTGCAGGTGTGCCCGAGTTGAAAGAGGCTGCCGAAAATGGAGATGAGTTGACTCGCGAAACAATGCGTTATGCCGAGATGTTAGAGGGTAATGTTCGAGGAACAGGAGTGCATGCGTGTGGAACAATAATCTGCCGAGATGATATAACCGATTGGGTACCTGTAAGTACAGCCGATGACAAAGAGACCAAAGAGAAACTGTTGGTAACACAATATGAAGGTTCTGTTATTGAAGATACAGGTCTTATCAAGATGGACTTTTTGGGATTGAAGACCCTCTCTATAATAAAAGAGGCAATAAAAAATATAAAACTCTCAAAGGGGATAGATGTAGATATAGACAATGTCCCAATTGATGACAAACTGACATATGAGCTATATAGTGCAGGTCGAACAGTAGGAACATTTCAATTTGAGTCGCCTGGAATGCAAAGCCATTTGCGCAACTTAAAACCAACCACATTTGAGGACCTTATAGCAATGAATGCCCTGTATCGTCCCGGGCCGATGGATTATATACCTCAATTTATTAAGAGAAAACACGGAATAGAGCCAATAGAGTATGATATTCCTATTATGGAGCAATACTTGAAAGATACCTATGGAATTACTGTCTATCAAGAGCAGGTCATGCTTCTATCACGATTGTTGGGTAACTTCACCAGAGGAATGTCCGATGCACTTCGTAAGGCTATGGGTAAAAAAATTCGTTCAAAACTTGATGAGCTTAAACCGAAATTTATTGAAGGAGGGGTATCAAACGGACATGATCCCAAAGTTCTTGAAAAGATATGGGCAGATTGGGAGAAGTTTGCATCATATGCATTCAATAAATCGCATGCAACATGCTACTCATGGGTGGCATATCAAACAGCCTATCTGAAAGCTCATTACCCGTCAGAATATATGGCGGCAGTATTGAGCCGAAATATCTCTGATATAACCGAAATTAAGAAGTTTATGGACGAGTGTAAGGTAATGGGAATAAAGGTGCTTGAACCTGATGTAAACGAAAGTAATCTCAAATTTACGGTAAACAAAGAGGGAAATATTCGTTTTGGATTAGGAGCTGTAAAAGGCGTTGGAGAGAATGCGGCAAAAGCGATAATTGATGAACGCGAGAGAAATGGATTATATACATCGTTGTTTGATTTTGCCCAAAGAGTAAATTTAAATGCCTGCAATAGAAAGAATGTAGAGAATTTAGTGTTGGCAGGAGCATTTGATAATTTTAAAGAGGTATGCCGAGAGCAGTTCTTTACTCCCAATTCAAAAGGAGAATTGTTTCTTGATTTATTTATGAGATATGGCACAAACTATCAAATAGACAAACAGACTCAACAGAATTCTCTATTTGGAGCAGATATGGTAGAGATACCTACACCTGAGATCCCTAAATCAGAGAAATGGAGTGATTTGGAACGATTAAACAAAGAGCGCGAATTAGTTGGAGTCTATCTGTCGTCCCACCCATTAGAGGGGTACTCTCTATTACTTGATTATGTATGTAACACAACGCTTCAATCATTCTCGGAAAATTTAGAAAAATATGAAAATGGTGAGGTTGTAATAGGAGGAATTGTAACTTCATACCGAGAAGGAATAACAAAAAAAGGAGCTCCGTATGGAATAATAACCATTGAAGACTATTCGGGAACGGCAGAAATAGCATTGTTCTCAAAAGATTATATAAACTATAGTGCATATGGAAAAGAGGGGCTATATCTCTTTATACAAGGGCGTGTTGAGATAGCTAAATATAATAATCGTGCGCAGTTGCGAATAGGAAAAATAACCTTGATGGACGAAGCAATGGTTCAGTATGTAAAGGAATTGACAATAGTTATAGACTCTCAAAACTTTAACTCCTCAATGACAAATTTCTTATCTGAGACAATAGGAAAATATGAAGGGGGAACAGGTCAATTAAGTTTTGAAATAGTAGATAGGGTCAAAGGATTTACAGTTCCGCTATATTCACGTTCAAAAAAGGTAAAGATTGAGAGTGAATTGGTTAATATTCTTGAAACCCTTGAAGGTATTGAGGTTAAGGTTAATGGTAAAAAGCGCGAGAAGCTTGAGACTGCCGAAGACGACGATATTAACAACGAAATGGAAGAGATTGACCTTGCATATGCTTAATCTTTTGAAGACAAATATTTAAAATAATTGTTGAAAAGTTATTTGTATAAAAGATTGCAATATTAAAAGTTATTTATATATTTGTGAAGTATATAAAACATAAGCAATAACAGTCATGTGGTCGAGGAGGCTGATTATTGCAATGTAGTCCTCGATATTAAAAATATAAAATATGGCATTGGAGGTTACAGACGCTAACTATCAAGAGGTACTCTCAAACGAAAAATTAGTTATAATTGATTTATGGGCAGAGTGGTGTGGCCCATGTAAAAGAATTGCGCCGGTAATAGATGAACTTGCATCGGAATATGAAGGAAAAGCAATAATAGGAAAATGCAATGTTGATGACAACTACGATTTGAGTGATAATTATAGTGTCCGCAATATACCTACATTATTATTCTTTAAAAAAGGAGAGTTGGTCGATCGCTTAGTTGGCGCATTAACCAAAGCTGAAATACAAAAAAAGATAGAAGCACATTTGTAGAATATATTTGCAATATAGAGAGAAAGGGGCGATTTTTTATCGCCCCTTTCTCTCTATAATATATATGTTATGAATTTACAATATTATTTCAATCCTTCCAAAATCCTTTTCAAAACAACCTGTGCCGATATTTCGCGATTAGCGGCCTCAGGTATCACAATTGATTGAGGCGATTCAATAACATCGTCCGAAACAATCATGTTGCGCCTTACAGGAAGACAGTGCATAAAATAAGCATTATTGGTAAGTGCCATTTTCTCGGCATCTACAGTCCAATCGGGATCTTGATTTAGCACTTTGCCATAATTTGGGTCTTCATAAGCCGACCAATTCTTTGCATAAATAAAATCAGCTCCTTCAAACGCTTTGCGTTGGTCATACTCAACAATAGCATTACCTACAAATTTAGGGTCAAGTTCATACCCTTTAGGGTGAGTAATAACAAACTCATAATCGGTAGCATTTATCCACTCGGCAAATGAGTTTGCTACTGCTTGAGGCAGAGCTTTAGGGTGAGGAGCCCAAGTTAAAACAACTTTAGGACGCTCTTTTTTCTTGTACTCTTCAATGGTGATAAGGTCGGCGAAACTTTGTAGAGGGTGACGTGTAGCAGCCTCCATACTAAAAACCGGACGTCCCGAATATTTTATAAATTGCGAGATAATCTTCTCTTCATAATCATCTTGCTTATTCTCAAATTTGGCAAACGAACGTACTCCAATAACATCGCAGTAGCAACCAATAACGGGTATTGCCTCCAAAAGATGCTCGCTCTTATCACCGTTCATTATAACTCCGCGTTCGGTCTCCAACTTCCAAGCCCCTTGATTAATATCCAAAACCATAACATTCATACCAAGGTTCATGGCAGCCTTTTGTGTGCTTAACCTTGTTCTAAGGCTTGAGTTAAAAAATATCATAATAAGGGTTTTGTCCTTACCTAACTCTTTATAACCATATCTGTTGGCTTTAACCTCAAAAGCCTCTTTAAGAGCCTCTTTAATATCGCCTAAATCGTTTACATTAGTAAAGTGTCTCATATCTAATTTTTTTATTGACAACATTTTTGAACGGTTGCATCATCTCTTGTTTGCCCGTTGCCACGAATAATATATTTATAACTTGTAATCTCGTTCAAAGCCATAGGGCCTCTTGCATGTAGTTTTTGAGTGCTTATGCCAATCTCTGCCCCAAAGCCAAATTGACCTCCATCGGTAAAAGCCGTTGAAACATTACAATATACGCATGCTGCATCAACCTCTTTACAGAATAGTTCCGAAACTTCTCTATTTTCAGTAATAATAGCCTCGCTATGCTTTGACGAATATTTAGCAATATGCTCAACCGCTTCGCTGTAATTATTTACGCACTTGACAGAGAGTTTATAATCCAAAAACTCTGTACCCCACGAATCGTTATCGGCATTTTTCAATAAATCATCGGGGTATTCTCCTTTAAGAGAGGCAAAACACTCTTCGTCGGCATAAACAATAACATTTTTTTCCTTTAGCGGAGCAAACAGAGAGGGCAAATCGCTAACTCTGCATTTATCTATTATAACCGAGTCTATGGCATTACAAACCGAGACCCTTCTTGTCTTTCCGTTAAAAATAATCTTTTTGCCCTTTTCAATATCGCCCTCTGCATGAAAATATGCGTGGCAAATTCCGGCGCCGGTTTCAATAACGGGAACCTTTGCATTATCCCTTACATAATTAATAAGGTTTTTGCTACCCCTTGGTATTATTAAATCAACATAACCAACAGCTGTTAATAACTCTGTTGAAATAGTTCTGTCGTTATCTAATAAAGTAACTGAGTTTGAGTTGATTCCAAACTTTATCAACACCCTGTTGATAACTTCTGTAATAGCTTTGTTTGAATATTGAGCCTCTTTGCCACCCTTAAGGATACAAGCACTGCCGGCTTTAAAACATAGCGAGAAGACATCAAAAGTAACATTAGGGCGTGCCTCATATATAATACCTATAACCCCAAACGGAACAGAAACTTTGCTTATCTTCATGCCGTTTGGTCTGACATCTTCCCAAAGAATTCTACCAAGAGGCGAGGGAAGAGAAGCAACCTTTCTGATATCCGAAGCAATATCAAATATGCGCTTTTGGGTAAGCATCAATCTGTCATATTTAGGGTCGCTTTGTTCCATAGCATCAAGGTCGCGCTTATTCTCTTTAAGAATATATTCGCACTCAGCCTCAGCTTGCTCAGCAACAGCCAAAAGAACTTCGTTTATTTTCTCTTCACTCAAAAGATTTAGTTCGTTAGCCGCTTTTCTTGCACTTATAAAAGTATCTTTAAGTATCATTGACTCTAATGTTAAATATATAAATACAAAGGTAATAAAAAACTACAATATATAATTATAATAGATATTGGGTTGTGTGAAAAATAAATCATATTTAGATTTCATTTTGCTTATTTATAAAATTTATCTAAATTTGTATTGTTGTATGGGTAACCATATAACAGACATATTTTAGTGAAAGTGTTTTCGCTTTTATCCTTGCAAGAGAATCTGACAGTTTTCAAAGAAAAGGGATAACGAAGAGCACTCACTCCTTGTGTAGTTATATCGCTATGCACTTTTACGTGTATGCCTTATACTATCCGAGTGTGGGGTATATCGTTTATTTTTTCAATGGTTTTGTCAGAGCCTTCTTGCAGATAAACGAAGTCGGCCCTGCACTTTCTTCATTTAATAAATGTTCGTATAGGGACCGATACGACAAAAAAATCAATAATTATGAAAAAATTATTCATTACATTGCTAACAGCTGTTGGCGTTGCGTCTTTTGTTTGTGATGACATACAAGCAAAACCAGGAAAAATTGTAACTACACCGGAGACTGCAAAAATTTACATCGATGGTAACTATGTAGGAGATGGAATGTATCCTATAAAATTTACCAAAAAAGAAGACTTCTTCATGGTAAAAGTTGAGGCTCCGGGATATGTTTCAAAACAACAAAAAGTTTACAAATACGATACTCGTAAGGTTATCGCTATTGAGTTAAGAGAAGATGACTCTGTTATGGGATCTGTTGCAACAGAATTGGCAAACAGATATTTTACTATTCAATGCCGTGAGAGTCTTGACGAAGATACTGCATGGAAAATATTATCTTCTGTTTTATTGAACTATTTCGATGAGGTTAAAACTGCAGACAAATCATCGGGATTTATGAATACAGCTTGGTCAGTGGCAACTTTCCCTATGGCTGAAGTTAAAGTAAGAACAATGGTTCAAATAAAACAAGTTATAAATGAGGGATTGGCATATCAAATAAAGATATCATCAGAGATTGCTCCATTGGAAAGCTATGGAGAACAAGGTTTTCGTCAATGGCCACGTGTAATTAAAAAATATGAGCCACTTATTAATGAAATGCAACAACGTTTAGGAGGTAAATAGTTATGAAGAGGTTATTTTCTTTAATACTTGTGCTTACAATAGTATTTACAGCAAAAGCACAATTTAAAATAGTAGAGGATTTTGAAGGTTCTTCAAAATTTAATTGGTCTGAATATGCCGACAAAGAGATGTCAACCCTTATTATGGGAGGTTATCTTGAGTTGAATAAATTGAGTGATGACCTTGCTGCAATATGGTGTCATACTGATTTGCCAATTAATCCCGAGTTGGATTTTAAAATTACAGCAAAACTTCTTGTTCCTAAAATTGAAGAGGGAGAGAAGTTCGGAGTTTTGATTGATAGAGACGAAGATTTTAACAAATTGGCATTCCTTTTTGAGCCTGAAAAGTTTATGGCGTATCAGTACAATGATGGTATAGATAAAACTAAAGGCGAAACTATAAGAATAAAACTTAAAGAGGGCAAGAACCAGACAATTGATTTAGTTATTGAGCGCAAAGGAGGAAGTTATATTATATCATACAACAATATGGAGGTATTTAGATGGCGTAAACCTTTGAACTCTCCATATTTTGCGTTCTTCACAACATCTAAGTTGAAAGTTGAGGTGATGACATTAGAACAATAATCAGGTATATTTAATTTGAATATTCAAAAGAAGACTCTATCCTTGTAAAAGCTATTGCTTTAAAAAAGAATAGAGTTTTCTTTTTTTTTCATGATAATACACAGCTATCTTAGAGTACAATAGGGTTGTGTCATAATGAAGAAGCTGTCTAACAAGGTGATTTCTGCATTACGCTTGCCCTCAAAATGCTCATTTACGCCGAGTAAACTCCGCTTTTTCGGGCTACGCAAGCCTTGAAATCCCTCTTGTTATACAACTTCTAATAAAAAGGGAGTGTCTAAAAAACTTGTTAGACACTCCCTTCAAAATATAATGTTGTTATTTTTATTCGTTAACCAACAACCAAGCGTCATCAAATTTGCCTGTATAGCGTTGTTTTATTGTTTCGCGGAACTCTGTTGCAGACTCTCTTGTATCAAAACTTGCAGCAACAACTCTGTACCACCCTTTCGCGTTTTGAACTATAAAAGCATTATATCCGTCTGAAACCAAACTGTTTTTAAGTCCGTTGGCATTTGTGGTTATTGAGAAAGTTCCAACAATAACATTGAATTTTTTAAGTTTGCCCGAATCGCCTGCATCAACAGTAGTAACTTTCTCTGTAGTAACTTTAACGGCAGGAGTCTCAACCTTAACAACAGGAATCTCTTCTGCAGGTTTTGCAACCTCTTCCTCTACTGTTGCAGGTTTCACTGTATTAACCGACTCATCAGCCAAGTTCTTTTGTTGAGCCAATTCGTATGCAGCTTTATATGTGCTCTCTTTTGCCTTACAGCCAACCAAAATAAAAGTGGCAATAATTGCCAATGTAAAAATGTTAGTAAATTTCATAGTATTAAAATATATAATTCGTTATTGTCTTTTTTATTCTGCTTGTTTCTGTTGCTCTTTCTTAATCATCTCTTTACCAAAGCTGTGGTTACACTGAAAGAACATAAACATCTGTTTGGGAGTTAGAATTTTTTTAATTTTCTCAAAATATTCACTCTCAATAGTTGCAATCTTTGTTGATAGTGCAGCCAATTCGTCTGCCGATTTAGCATATACCTCATCGCTAATATCTCCTACGGCTTTTTTTATCTCTCTTGCTTTTTTGAATGTAGCAATAGAAATCTCAAATTTTTTCTTCTCCATTTCGTTGTATAGAGTGAAGAAAGCTTCAGCCTCGCTATCATTCAAAGGAATACAGCTTTTAAGATAAGCCTTTTTCTTTTCCATAAATTTAGCCATCATCTCAGAACGGCTGCAATTACCTTTATTATTGCAATTCCCGTTGTTTGGGTTTTGAGCATATACTCCTATAAAGGGGAATAGAGCTATAAGAGATATTATAAAGAAGTTTCTCATAATATTTATTGTTTTAATAAATGTGGTTTTCCTATTTTCAGCAATTGTAATATTAATCACCCTCAGCCAAGAACTCATAAATTGCGTAGTCCGAGACGTTATTATAGAAAATAAAATCCTCAACCGATTCAGTCTCTGTTTCTACAGCTTTAGCCTCGGTATTAGAATTGACAAAATCGCCACCGGTCCAAGTAAAGACTTTAAACATAAGAGCAATACCTGCAAACATGGCAGCCATATAAACCCATGGTTTAGCCATGGTCCAGAAAGTAATAGGAGGATTATATTCTTCCGTAATCTCCTTTTTCGGCAGATTTTGCATAATCCTTTCGTTAAGCGACTCAAAGTAGCCATCAGGGGCTTTCATTCCGCTCTTTTTGTTGATTATGTCCAATATATCTTTATTCATATATTTTTTATTATTTCACCTTTTTGACAAATGGTATTATTAAAGGTTTAATCAACCGACTTAGATTTTACAAAAGTTTCTATTTTTTTTACGGCATGATGATAAGTAGCTTTCAAAGCACCAACCGAAGTGCCTAAAATATCCGAAATGTCTTCATATTTCATTTCGTCAAAATACTTCATGTTAAAGACCATACGCTGTTTCTCGGGGAGCGTTAAAATAGCCTCTTGCAATGTCTTTTGAATTTCGTCTCCGTCAAAATATTCATCACTCTCAAGGCGATTAATCATAAACTCATACTCCTCCTCAACAGGAATATTCTGCATTTTTTTCTGTTTATTCAAGAAATTTATACTCTCATTAACAGCAATGCGATAGAGCCATGTTGATAATTTTGCCTCACCCCTAAAAAGTTCAATGTTGCTCCAAGCCTTTAAAAAAGTATTTTGCAATATATCGTCCGCATCATCATGCGATAAAACCATTCTTCTTATTTGCCAATATAACGAGCGGCTGAAATGTTTAACCACCTCCGAAAAAGCATCTCTGCAAGTATCGGGGTGTCTCAACTCTTCGGTGATTTTATCTTCATCAAATTGTGCCATTTAAATGTTCGTTATATTTTTGTTTATAAATTACATACTGCAAAAATAGAGCAAACCGAGAGCAGAGCCAAACTTGTTTGAGCTATGCCGAGGTGCCGCCTATTTTCGCAGTTTGTTGCAAAGTTACAAAATAAAACTTAAATAAAAAAGTTGTCAGTTAACAGACATATGTTCGTTGAATCTGCTCACGCTCGGCAAAGTTTAAGTAACCTTATTTTGCCCTCGCTTACTCGCAGATTTGTTAGTTGTTGGTTTCGTAAACTCAACCGCTCTACGGGTAGTTTTTAGAATAACACACAATAATAAACCAAAGGTTGTAACGCGTATGCGTTGCAACCTCTTGTTGTATTATCCCTGATTTTGGTTGGTTTTTTCGGACGTACCATGGTACGTCCCTACATTAAGACGTTTATAATCAGATAAGCTGAGGTGCAAAATTCTGTAACCATGCAAGTAGGGACACAGCATGCTGTGTCCGTCAAAAAAAATGCTCTGTCCGCAGTTGTTATTTTTTAGTTGTACGGTGCTACGCACCTTAGTCTTTAGCAAATAAAAACTCTAACAACTGCAGACGTGACGAAGGATACGTCAGCTCCCATCACTTCTTATAATTATAACAATATATATTAAATAGATGAATTTACTTTTGTGAGTAAATAAAAATAGGTAAATTATGAAAAATTCAGAATTAGTAAAAGATCCCGACAAAATATATTGGGACGAAGAAAATCAAGTGTACATGCAATATTCGCCTATCTCAGATAGGTTTTTGCCTAAAAAAATTTCAGTATGGGATATAGAAGATGACAAATATAACCCTAAAAATCTCCCTAAATATAGTGCCGAAGTCGGCAAACGACCTTTTTATGATTTATATAAACAAAAGAACAAGAACAATCAGTATATAAATTTGTATCCGACAAACTTAAAAAGAGAAGATAATTTATTATCCTCAATGAATAATAAATATTCCGCTGTGCCATATAATGTTAAAGAGGATAAAGAAACAAAGCAAAATTCTCAGAAATTTGTTTACTCTTCAAATAATAATACAGTTAATGGATTAGAGAATAACAAGCAAAAAGGAATAATGGAAAACGATTATTCCGAAGATATTGACACCCTTTTTATAGAACAGAAATATCCCGAATTGGGAAGAATTACCAATTTTAATTTATCGAAAAGTATTCCCAAAGAGATGTGGCCTCATTTGGGAAACGCTACAGATTATTTGACGGAGAACAAATATGGTAAAAATTTATTAGGTATATTACCCGATAAAGGATTACATTTTAATTATGATAAAAATTTACAAGTTCCCGGACGAGCAAAATGGCCAGAAAAAAGTATAACATTCTCTCAAATTGATCCTGAGTTATCTACACAAACAGAGGAATTGTTCCATCAAGGGCAATATAATTTTTATAACAGAAACGGCAAGCGAAGCAAAGATATTCCAGCAATGAATTTAGAGGTAGAAGCAAAAGTTGGCGGAGATATAATAAAACATAAAAATAAATATGAAAGAGCAACTGAGTATGATAAGCATATAATATATACTGACTCCATAGAACCAAAATATTATGAAGGTTTTGAAGATGGGATAATAGTCATAGCTCCTAAGAGAGGAGAAAAAACTCAACAAGTACTTATTGAAGGAAATCTTAATAACGCTATAGGAGCGAAAATATTTATGGGAAGAGATTTGACTGATGAATATATTAATAATTTATATAGAAGATATTATGAAATGATAGAAAGTATTGATGAAAGTGGAAATTTCACGAAAGATAATCAAAATACATACAATGAGGTAGGCAATTCTATGCCACAGGAGAAAAATATTCACGATAGCAGAGCGTTTAACGACTCAATTCTTCCTGAAGTGTTATTGCATATTTTAAAAAAATAGGATACTTTTACCTCTTTAAAAGGAGCGTTTTTATTATGAAAAAGATTCTTTATATAGTATTATTATCAATAATAGTCCCTCTGAATATATCTGCGTATTCTATTTATGACAGATATAAACGAGTAAAAAAAGGGGATTTAACATATGATATTTATTATACTGACTCTTTAAAACAGGAAGTAACAAGTTTTAATGTTTTGTATCGTCCCGATAAGCCTGCGAAATTTTATAAGGGGAAAGAGTATATTGATTGGGGACATGGAATTAAAACTGATGCCATTAGAGAGATTAATTTAGTTACTGAAATTGAGAATCTTGCTATTAAATGTTTTGGAGAGGATAAAGTCCTAAACAAGAAAGGAGGCTCAAATATTAATAAAGTTGTTTTTTCCACACATATATTAACAGGGGAAACACATCTGCGTTATATTGATTTTAAGAAAGGGGCTTATAATTTAGTTACAGATGCAGAAATTTTGGATTTTATTAAAAATTTTAATAACGATATTAAATTTCACGTTAAAAACAAAGAGGAGTTTAAAGATGATGCTATACTTCTTTATACCCATATAAACGTATTCGATAAAAATATTGAAACTTTCATTAAGGGGGATTTACATTATAAGATAGGCTATACTGATAGTCTTAAACAAGAAATGGAGTATTTTGGAGCATGGTATATACCGGAAGAGTACAAATCCTTATTTAAAGGAGATTTAATAGAAAAAGATATATCTATGAGTAACTTAGATAGAGCCAATGCAGAAGCAGCGATTGAGAATCTTGCTATTAAACATTTTGGAGAAGATAAAATATTTGAAAAAAACGGCGGAAGTAATATTTATAATATTATTTTTAAGATAGATGCTCTCTCTAACAAAGTTTATATTACAAATATTATTTTTCGGAAAGAGGCTTACAACTTAATTACTGATAAAGAGATTAAGAACTTTATTGAAGATTTTAATCTTATAGAGATAAAAATTAACAATATTGAGAGATATGGTAAAGGGGCATTTCTTCTCTGCAATTTTATACCATTTGATAAATAGAGGGGCTACTGCCCTACATTAAGATGTCAATAATCAGATAAGTTGAGGAGTAAAATTCTATAACCATACAAGTAGGGCGGTGTGTCATAATTGACAAACTATTGTATTGTTTTCAATATTAGGGTTCAGTCATGTGCATATGTACATTTCTTTAGCCCTAAATTTTAACGCCTTGTATTTTAAATTCTTACACATCTTAAGAGGCTGAGATCAAAATTTTCATTTTGACACAGCCTCGTTCCTTTTATGCGACTAATTAGTCCAATTAGGCTAATAATACTGACAACTCGTTAACTAACATCTAAACTAAAGTTCCCTTAAATCAACAATGCCGTTCATAACGGCGTAAATGGTAAGGCGACCAATTGATTTTGAGCCAACCCTTTCGCATATGTTCTTTCGGTGAAAAATAACGGTTGAGGTAGAGATGTTTAGCCTGTCGGCAATCTCCTTGTTAATATAACCTTTAACAATAAGTTCAAGTACCTCTTTTTCGCGAAGCGACAAACTCTCCTCTTGGGGCTTTTCTGTGTGGTGGTGTGGCGAATGTGAATGATGAGTGTGATTGTGAATTGTAAGCAAACTCTTAATCAACTCGCGTTCGGGAAGCAAAATGTTTATATGCTTAAACTCTTTGTATGTAAACTCCTCTCCTTCGTTTAATACAATACATCTTCGTGCAATTTGAGAGAAGTATTGCAAGTTTTCACAAACAATCTTTCCCGATACAAAGTATAGGAATATCTTATTACGGTACTCTTCGGTTAACTCCTCAATATTGCTGAACGATACAATCTCAATACCCCCCATTGCTCCCATAAAAGGCATAATATCATTTAAGATAGTACGCATGGCAAGGCAACAAAGCGAATTTTGATGTATTACAGCTATATGTGAGGGGTGATTGTGCATAATAAAATGTTTACGATACAAAAGTAATACATTTAACCTTAATATAAAACTATAATAAATGATAGTTGACCGATGCCATAGTAGAGAGTAATTTTGCAACCGTTAAAAAAGTTAGTAAATGATGAAAAATTTAAAAGCGATAATTCTGTTATTATTCGTTGTTGCAACAGTTTCGTTAAATGCCACCAATGTAAACGTAGAGGCACTACCCGATTCAATACAATACAGTGTCGATTTAGATGCCGTAGAGATAATCTCAAATCCCAAAACAAATATCCCACTATCTACATTCCCCGGATCTGTCTCAATAATAGGGGCAAAAGAGGTTGAGGAGCGACAATTGGTATCGATAAAAGATTTATCATCTATTGTCCCTAACTTTTATGTTCCTGATTATGGAACAAAACTAATATCGGCGATGTATGTCAGGGGTATAGGTTCACGAATAAACTCTCCGGCAGTAGGGTTATATGTCGATGATGTATCGTATGTCGATAAAAGCTCTTTTGACTTCGATTTTATAGATATATCAAAGATAGAGGTATTTCGTGGTCCTCAAAGCACTCTGTTTGGTCGTAACTCAATGGCGGGATTGATAAATATATACACTCTCTCTCCGTTTGAGAAAGAGGGCTTTAAGGCTAAGGCTACATTAGGCAATTACGATACCTACGGAGGCAATATCTCCTATCGCAAAAAAATAAGTGATAAGTTTGCTTTATCTGTATCGGCTAATTACAATTCGCATGACGGATATTTTGTAAATGAGTATCTCGATAAAGATTGCGGAACAGAGGAGTCGGCAGGGGCAAACGTCAAATTTCAGTTCCGTCCAAACTCTGCGTTGGATATAACACTTGCTTCGTCATATGAGTATAGCAACCAAGATGGCTATCCCTACAGAGAGTATGATAAACAAACCCAAGAGGTTTTGCCAATAAGTTATAACGATAAGGCAGGATACAAACGTAACCTTTCGGTTTCGTCATTTAAGGTTGCCTATAAACATGATAAATTCTTGTTGAACTCAGTAACAAGTTATCAGTTTTTGACCGATGATATGAATCTTGACCAGGACTTTACTCCTGTTCGCGATTTTACACTGCAACAGATGCAAAAACAAAACTCCGTAACACAAGAGATTGTTGTTAAATCGCCAAAAACAAAACGCGGTTGGGACTGGTTGGCAGGTGTATATGGTTTCTATTCTCATATAAGAACCAAAGGTCCTGTAACATTCTATGACGAGGGGCTACAGAATATGGTAGAGAGTCCTTTCAATACTATGTATTCGCAAATATCGTCGCGTCCCGGCTTTAGAGGTCCTAAAGATTTATCGCTACAACTTGATAAGAGCACATCATTGTGTGTAGACGGATTATATAAAACTCCGTCGTGGGGAGTCGCAGGCTATACACAAGCAACATATAATAACCTTTTTACAGAGGGATTGTCATTAACCGTAGGTTTGCGTTTGGAGTATGAGAAGACAAAATTAAAACACTATACAGCATCAACCCGAAATATGACAGGAGCAATAGTCGGCTCAATGCAGGTTCCCGGAATGCCTTTCCCTATTCCAATAAACCAACCAATAGATGTTGCTCTTTCAGTAGAAGGCAACGAAAGTATGGACGCTCTTGAATTTTTACCACGTTTTGAAGTGGAGTATAAAGTAAATTCATCACTATACACTTACGCTTCAGTTGCGCGTGGCTATCGTTCGGGAGGATATAATTTTCAGGCCTTTTCAAATATAATCCGAAACGAAATGATAAAGGGTGCAATTGGTAACTATGCATCAATGTTGCCCCCTGCAATGATGGCAGAAACTGATGTAAACTCAATGATTAGTTACGCCCCTGAGCATAGCTGGAACTATGAGTTAGGTCTTCACTACGATTTAGCCGATAAGCGAGTGGCTTTTGATGTTGCTCTATTCTTTATTGATTGCAAAGACCAACAAATTTCTGTAGTAGAGGGCTTTGGCAGGGTAACAAAAAACTCAGGTCGTACACATAGTACGGGAGTTGAGGCATCATTGCGATATGCTCCGCTAAAAGAGTTGGTGTTCTCGGCATCTTATGGTTATACACACGCAATTTTCAGAGAGAATTTTGATGGCAAAGAGTCGTATCAAAACAACTTTGTACCCTTTGCCCCTGCTCATAACCTTGCCTTGAACGCATCGTATGCATTGCAAGTGAACAAAAAGTTCATAGACGAAGTGGTGTTTGATTTGGGAATGACAGGTCGTGGTCGTATATATTGGACCGAGGCTAACGATGTATGGCAAAACTTTTACGGATTGTTAGATGGTGCAGTAAGTTTCAAAAAATCAGATTTTACGCTAAAACTATGGGGTAAAAACCTGACAGCTACCAATTATAACTCATTCTATTTTGAGACGCTGAACGCAACTGATGTAATGTCGCAGTCGGCGTTTGTCGAGCG
Organism: Candidatus Caccoplasma sp.; assembly: GCA_045587545.1. GTDB lineage: Bacteria > Bacteroidota > Bacteroidia > Bacteroidales > G3-4614 > Caccoplasma_A. Next base: position 66,282 of record JAZNCN010000007.1, on the reverse strand, counting down.
TGGTCGCCCCATAACATTTGGAGCAGATTTTGTAGTTAGTTTTTAAGTTTTGAATAATTTGCAAAATAGATAAACAATTTTTAAGTTTGCACTCAGATGAGTGAATTCAAACGTTTATAAAGTCTCGAATGCTCATTCGGGGCTTTGTTTTTTAGATAAAGATATATGAAAGATAAGAAGTATTATCCATGGTTGGTTGTGGTTCTGTTGTCGGGTGTTGCATTCCTTAACTATATGGACAGGCAGATGCTCAGTACCATGCGCTATGCAATGTCAGAAGATATAATTGAAGTGGCAACAAGTTATACAGGTCCATGGGGTTGGGGAGCGCTTATGGCTGCCTTTATGTGGATATATGGTCTGATGAGTCCCGTGTCAGGGGCCATCGCTGACCGCTTAAACCGCAAATGGCTTATAGTAGGCAGTCTTTTTGTGTGGTCGGCAGTAACATTCCTTATGGGATACGTTGATACTTACAAGGAACTTTACGTTCTTCGTGCAATAATGGGATTTAGCGAAGCTCTCTATATCCCTGCAGCCCTATCGCTTATAGCTGATATACATAGTGGTAAAACGCGCTCTATGGCAATAGGAATACATATGACAGGACTGTATCTCGGTCAGATAGCTGGAGGCTTTGGCTCAATATTCTCAAGCAAACTCGAGTGGCAGAATGTATTCTTGCTATGCGGTTTAATAGGAATGGTATATGCCGTAGTGCTTATTTTGTTTATAAGTGATCCGGGACGCGATAAAGGTTCAAAAACCGTTACCTCCTCAGCTGCACAGCCAAGCGTTCTTAAAAGTATAATGCTTGTGTTCAGTAATATGGCATTTTGGGCGGTATTGTTTGTATTTACAACACTGAGTATGCCGGGTTGGGCAACAAAGAATTGGTTGCCTGAATTGTTGGCAAACGTAATTAACAGCAATTGGAACATCAATTTAAGCGAAGCTATGAATTATGCAGGTCCTATTGCGGTTATAAGTCTTGCAGGAGCTTCGTTTATTGGAGCAATGATAGGCGGTAAATTATCGGACAAGTGGGTACAGACAAACGTGAAGGGTAGAGTATATACAAGTTGTATAGGGCTTGCATTGATAGTGCCGTCGCTTATATTTATGGGCTTAGGAAACAGCCTCTTTGCCGTTGTAGTGGCAATTCTTTGCTTTGGAATAGGTTATGGATTCTTTGATACCAACAATATGCCTATATTGTGTCAGTTTATACCCTCTAACCAAAGGGCAACAGCATACGGATTTATAAATATGGCAGGAGTGCTCGGAGGAGCGGCCATAACAACTTTGCTCGGAAATTTATCATTAGGTGTAGGTTTTGCTCTGCTTGGAGGAGTAACACTCCTCTCATTGCTTATACAAATAACAATGCTACGTCCCAAAACAGTAAATATGGAATAATAAAATATATGAGATATGGAAAAGATTAAAGGTCTTATTGATGCCCCGTTTACACCATTCTATGAGAACGGAGAGGTAAATTACGAACCAATTGAGGCGTATGCACAAATGCTTTATAAAAACGGATTACAAGGAGTCTTTATAAACGGCTCTTCGGGCGAAGGTTATATGCTTACCGATGATGAACGTAAAAAACTTGCCGAAGAGTGGATAAAATATGCTCCCGAAGGTTTTAAAGTTATAGTGCATGTGGGAAGTTGTTGCGTAAAATCGAGCAAGGAGTTGGCACGTCATGCGCAAGAGATAGGAGCGTGGGGTATTGGTGCAATGGCGCCTCCATTCCCCAAAATAGGCAGAGTTGAGGAGTTGGTTAAATATATTGAAGAGATAGCATCAGGCGCTCCCGAATTACCATTCTACTACTATCATATACCTGCATTCAATGGTGCATTTTTACCTATGACAGAGTTATTGGCTGCTGTTGACGGAAGAGTTCCCAACTTTGCAGGAATAAAATATACCTTTGAGAGTATATATGAGTATAACCAATGCCGTTTGTACAAAAATGGCAAATACGATATGTTGCACGGACAAGACGAAACCATATTGCCTTCGCTCGCAATGGGAGGAGCACAAGGCGGAATTGGCGGAACAACCAACTATAACGGACGAGAATTGGTTGGAATAATCAAAGATTGGAACGATGGAAATATAGAGTCGGCTCGTGAACGCCAAAACTTCTCACAAGAGGTAATCAATGTTATATGCCGTTATAGAGGTAACATAGTTGGTGGTAAACGCATAATGAAACTCATAGGTTTGGATTTGGGTAAAAATCGTACCCCATTCCGCAATATGACCGATGAGGAAGAGGTTGCAATGAAACAGGAGTTGGAGGCAATCGGATTTTTTGAACGTTGCAATAAATTTTAAACATATTTTTAACGGATATGAACGTAAAAGAGTATATAAAAGAGTGGCAGAATAGCTACAAAAAAGATTTTGTAGAGAATATAATGCCATTTTGGCTAAAATATGGTTTGGATAAAGAGCATGGCGGTGTATATACATGCCTTAACCGTGACGGCTCATTAATTGATACCACAAAATCGGTATGGTTTCAAGGTAGGTTTGGTTTTGTTGCCGCATTTGCCTATAACAATATTGAGCAAAACCCCGATTGGCTTGAGGCTTCAAAAAGTTGTATCGATTTTATTGAGGCACACTGCTTTGATAAAGACGGCAGAATGTATTTTGAGGTAACCGAAGATGGTAAACCATTGCGTAAACGTCGTTATCTCTTTTCGGAGTGTTTTGCAGCCATTGCAATGTCGGAATACTCTATTGCTTCGGGCGATAAGAATTATGCCGAAAAGGCTCTTGCTCTATTTGAAAGAATATTGTATTATCTTGAGACACCCGGAGTTCTTGAACCAAAATATCTTGATACGTTAAAAGCACGAGGTCACTCAATAACAATGATATTGATAAATACTGCATCAAGAATACGAGCTGCAATACCATCGGCAATACTTGATGAAAGAATTAAACGGTCAATATCTGATTTGAAAAAATATTTTATTCACCCCGAATTTGAAGCACTGCTTGAAATGGTAGGCGAGAATGGTGAGTTGATAGATACAATAAACGGGCGAACCATCAACCCCGGACACTGTATTGAAACAGCATGGTTCCTATTAGAGGAGGCTCGTTATCGTAATTGGGATAAAGATATAATCCAAACAGCGTTAACCATACTTGATTGGTCTTGGAAATGGGGTTGGGACGAGCAATATGGCGGAATAATCAATTTCAAAGATTGCCGCAATTTGCCACCGCAAGACTACTCGCAAGATATGAAATTCTGGTGGCCGCAAACCGAGGCAATAATTGCAACACTTTATGCATATTTGGCAACAAAAGATGAAAAATATCTTGAGATGCATAAACAGATAAGCGATTGGACATACGCACACTTCCCTGACAAGGAGTTTGGAGAGTGGTATGGATATCTGCATCGCGACGGAACGGTAGCTCAACCGGCTAAAGGAAATATCTTTAAAGGTCCGTTCCATATACCACGAATGATGATTCGTTCATATATGTTGTGTGATGACATATTAAATATTTTATAATAGATAATGTCTGAAATAGTAAATAAAAGAGAAAAACATTACTGCCTTATACTATTGGCAGTGATGTTTTTTGTTTCGTGCACACCCAAGGTACAAGATGATAGAGTAAGAGTTTTCTCTTTCCCTGCAGAGTCGGGCAATATAGCAAATGGCGTTTCGGCAGCATATGCCGGTCTCGCAGAAAATCATCTCTTTTTTATGGGTGGTTGTAATTTCCCCGATGTGCCTGCCTCAGAGGGAGGGGTAAAAGAGTTTTACAAAACAATCTATTGCGCTCCATTACCAACCGATAATGATACCATATTGCAATGGAAGAGAGTTGGCGAGATAGATAATTCCTCTGCTTATGGAGTTTCTGTTTCAATGTTGGGAGGTATTGTTATAGTAGGAGGTACAAATGGCAAAAAATCTTTGAAAACGGCAGATATATTAACTTTTGATGCCGATTCAATGGAGGTTACAATAAATCCGTTGCCCGATTTGCCTGTCGCTCTTGATAATATGGGAGGTGCGGCAACAGATACTATGATATATATTGCCGGAGGAAATGCAAACGGAGTACCTTCAAATAGAGTCTTCTTGCTCGATTTTACCAATTTGCAACAAGAGTGGGTTGAATTGCCTCCATTTCCCGGCAACCATAGAATACAGCCTGTGTGTGTTGTAATGAAAAATCCCGAAGGAGAGTTGTCTTTTTATATATTTGGAGGTTTTTCGGCATCTGTTGATGGTAATGCGCCATCGGTATCGCCAAACGGATATGAGTATTCCTTCCGAAGAGGTACTTGGCGAGAGGTGTCAGCACCTAATATAAACGCAGAAGAGATTTTCCTTGGAGGTGGCGCAGTAGCCAAAATAAATGATACTTTGGCTGTTTTCGCAGGCGGAGTAAATAAAGATATATTTTTATCGGCATTACAGCGCGAAGCAAAGATGAAGCAGGCTGTTGAGCAAAAAGATGCTGATATGCAAGAACAACTTAAACATCAGGCAAAAGATTATATGACACAATCTCCCGAATGGTATAAATTCAATGATAAGGTTGTTATTTATAACTCGTTAAGAAACAAATGGGAAGAGATAGTTGTTACACCTTTGACAGCACGAGCAGGAGCATCGCTTATTCATAATAACGGAGTCCTGTATTCAATAGGCGGAGAGTTGAAACCGGGAATAAGAGTTGCCGAGGTTGTTGCGGTAGAGTTGCAAAGCTATTAAACATAAATATTAATAGTTTGCCATAAAAAATAAAGAGTATTTAAAAAAAGTTATAGCTATAGCTTTGAAATAAAAAAAAAGAGATTTAACTTTGCGTTATTGCAATAAGCAAACATATATATAACCTAAAAATAAAATCATTATGAGCAAACCTTATGTAGTAGGTATTGATATAGGCGGTACCAATACAGTATTCGGCATCGTTGATGCACGCGGAACAATAATTGACAACGGATCAATTAAAACAGGTAAACATTCAAAAATTGAGGATTATGTTAATGAGCTTCATGAACAACTCTTTCAATTATTGGAGAAAAACGATGTAGTAGGTAAAATTGCAGGAATTGGTGTTGGAGCTCCCAATGGAAACTACTTTAACGGAACAATTGAGTTTGCTCCCAATCTTCCTTGGCGTGGAGTATTGCCATTGGCTGATATGTTGAGCGATAAATTTGGAATACCTGTGGCTCTGACAAACGATGCAAATGCTGCAGCAATTGGCGAAATGACATACGGAGCGGCTCGTGGATTGAAAGATTTCATAATGATTACTCTTGGAACAGGAGTAGGTAGTGGTATCGTTGTAAATGGTCAATTGGTTTACGGACATGACGGTTTTGCAGGAGAGTTGGGTCATGTTATCGTAAAACCTGTTAACGGTCGCGCTTGTGGTTGTGGAAGAACAGGCTGTCTTGAAACATACGCATCGGCAACAGGTGTAGCTCGTACTGCTCGTGAGTTCTTGGAGATACGTAAAGATAATAGTTTGTTGCGTCAAATTCCCATTCAAGACATCACTTCAAAAGATGTGTATGATGCTGCAATAGCAGGCGATCAAATAGCAAAAGATATATTTGAATATACAGGAAATATTCTTGGAGAGGCATTTGCAAACTTTACTGCATTCTCAAGCCCTAAAGCAATAATATTGTTTGGTGGTCTTGCTAAATCAGGAGAGTTGATTATGAAACCCATACGCGAAAGCATGGAGCGTAATATGCTTAATATCTACAAGAATAAAGTTGATTTGTTGTTCTCTGAATTAAAAGAGAGTGATGCTGCTGTTCTTGGAGCAAGTGCTCTTGGCTGGGAAGCAAAAGGTAAAAATCAATAAATAAAACAATAGTGTAAAAACGGCATTACTTCAAAAAAAGAAGCGATGCCGTTTTTTTATAAAATAGAAGAGTGTAAATGGAGATTGCAAACTATTCAGAACTATTCGGAATAGAACCAAATGGAATAAAACCGGCAAAAAGCAGTTTGTTGATAGCAAATCCTGTATTAGATGAGGTATGGTTTAACCGTTCGGTAATTTATCTTACCGCATTTGATAAAGATGTTATGGGCTTTGTTCAAAACAAACCATTTCCATTTACGCTAAACTCTGTAGTTGATACATTCAAGTCATTTCCTGATATCCCTCTCTATTGTGGTGGTCCTGTAGAGGGTGATAGATTATTCTTTTTGCATACGCTTGGAGGGGTTATTTCTGATTCGGAATATATTGGTAATGGAATAAGCATAGGGGGTGATATGCTTTCAGTTCTCTCATATCTCTCAGCAGGCAATAAGATAGATGGATATATAAAATTCTTTTTGGGATATAGCGGTTGGAGTAAAGAACAATTAAAAATGGAAATAAGAACTCAAACATGGGGTGTGTTACAACCGCAAACCGATGATTTTATGTATGTGGCAAACACTGAAAGTATGTGGCGTAAATACCTTAATCAATTAGGTGAAGGTTATGCCTCATGGTTAAGAGTGCCTCCATCGCCAATATTTAATTAAAACCAAATTGGGCAGCTAACTGAGAATTTTCTGATAAACAGCTACATCTCTATATCCGTTCCTTCGTCTGAGCCAACTCTTTAGAGTGCCACATTTTACAAAATCGCTTTTCTCAAACATTTCAATACAAGAGGTATTGTCAATGGCAATATGAACATAAAGTTGTTTTAGCATTAAAATATCTGTGGCATATTTACACAATAGTTCAAGAGCATCTTTAGCAAAGCCGTTCCCTCTGAAGTCAGAGTCAATCAACAAACCTATAGCTGCACGATTATGAAGAGTGTCAATATCAAAAATGTCGGCAGTGCCTACAACAGTGTTGCTCTGTTTTGAACAAACCATAAAACGTATCTGCTTTATTTCGAGAACATTTTCTGACAAACTCCTCTCTATAAACTCTTTGATGGCAAGTCTTGAATATGGAGCGAGGGTGTTACTCTCTTCCCAAATATCAATACTATTTTCCCATTTGTATAAAAACTCAAGATCTTCTGGCTCAACAGCTCTCAAAAATATTTTTTCGGTATCAAGTCTCATTTGAGTTATATTTTAAAAGATTCATTAAATGGCATTCTGTTCAAAATAGAACGTCCAAGAGTTACTTCGTCTGTATATTCCAATTCGTCTCCTATTGAAACTCCGCGAGATAATATTGATATTTTTATATTAAAATTTGCAAGTTTTCTGAAGATGTAAAAATTGGTGGTATCGCCCTCCATGGTTGTGCTAAGGGCAAGAATAACTTCCGATATATCGCCCTTTGCAACCCTCTCAACAAGCGATTCAATCTCTATATCACTTGGGGATATACCATCTATGGGTGATATAATACCTCCCAAAACATGATATAGTCCATTAAATTGATGAGTGTTTTCAATAGAGATAACATCTTTTATGCTTTCAACTACGCAAATAACGGAACTATCTCTTTTTGAATCGGAGCAGATTTCGCATACTTCACTTGCTGATATGTTGTGGCATATTTTACAATACTTGATCTCCTTTCTGAGTTTTATGATTGATTCTCCCAAAGCAGTGGCAATATCTTCATCTTGTCTCAGAAGATGAAGAACCAACCTTAATGCGCTTTTTCTCCCGATACCGGGAAGTTTTGATATTTCATTGATTGCGCTATCCAATAAAGGTGATGAGAAAGAATTGCTCATTTATATAGGTTGTTTTGAAATTACAATTTTGGTAAAAATTGTTACGATAATTTTTCTTCAAAAGTAACAAAAAATTCGTTCAACTACGAAGAATTTTATATATTTGTAGGTGAAAAAGTGATGTTATGACGGTAATTGTAAAAAACGCAAAATTTATAGCAAGTAATACAAGTGTGGGAAAGTGTCCTGCAGATGGGAAACCGGAATATGCGTTTATAGGACGATCAAATGTAGGTAAATCGTCATTAATCAATACCTTGACATTACAAAAGGGTTTGGCAAAAACCTCATCGACACCTGGAAAAACTGTATGTATAAATCATTTCCTTGTAAATGATTCTTGGTATATAGTTGATTTACCCGGGTACGGATATGCAAAATGTAGTAAAGAGGGACGAGAAAAGATTCGTAAAGTTATAGAGGGGTATATTTTGCAACGCGAAGAGATGACACTCTTATTTGTGTTGATTGATTGTCGTCATACGCCTCAAAAAGTGGATATGGAGTTTATGGAATGGCTTGGAGAAAACGGAATTCCATTTGCTATAATATTTACTAAGGCAGATAAACTTGGCAAAGAGAAATTAGCCGGGAATATCAAAAATTATAAAAAAGAGTTACTAAAGAGTTGGGAGGAGTTACCTCCTATATATGTAACATCTTCAGAAGATAACAGAGGCCGAGAGGAGTTGCTTGATTATATCTCAGAGATAAATAAAAGTTTGAATAACAATATATAAATAAGAAGAGGAGAAGAAAATGAGCATAAAAGGTGATGCGGATTTTATGAGAGAGGCAATAGACCTTTCAATGAAAAGTGCAAGGGTAGGAGAGGCTCCATTTGGTGCGGTAATAGTAAAAGATGGAAGAATTGTAGCAAGAGGAGCAGATAGGGTAGTGAGAAAAATAGATCCAACAGCTCATGCGGAGATGATAGCAATTCGTCAGGCAGCTTCAAGATTAAAAACTCACGATTTGTCAGGCTGTAAAATATATACTTCAAGTATCCCCTGTCAAATGTGTATAGAAGCAATTAAAATTGCCAACATTGATGAGGTGTTTTATGCATGCACAACAGAGGATATTATAAACTCAGGAATTCTAACAAAATATCAGCATAGTGCATTGGTAAAAGATAAGATGGAGATAGGAATTCCATCAACAAATATAATGCGACAAGAGGCTGTTGAATCAATTAAAATTTGGGAAAAAGTAACAGAATCAGATAATTTGAATAAATATGAGTAATTGGTTTGAATGTAAAGTAAAATATGATAAAATGATGGAAAATGGCTTACCAAAGAGTGTAAGCGAACCATATTTGGTAGATGCTCTATCATTTACAGAGGCAGAGGCACGCATTATAGAGGAGATGAAACCCTATATATCAGGAGAGTTTACGGTTGCCGATATAAAAAGAGTAAAATTGGCAGATATATTCTTTGACGAGACAGGAGATAAGTGGTATAAAGCAAAATTGAATTATATAACACTTGACGAAAAGAGCGGGGCAGAAAAACGCACATCGGCATTAATGTTGGTCCAAGCACAAGATTTTGCAACAGCTTTGGCTACCGTTACAGCTGAGATGGGGACAACCATGATTGATTACGAAGTAGCGTCAATAGCTGAAACAGCCATAATGGACGTATTTCGTTACGATGTAGAAAAGAGTTCGGCACAATAACAAAAAACCTTTCAGAGATGAGCACAATCGCTGAAAATATACAAAAATACAAAGCTTCACTTCCGCAAGAAGTGGAGCTTTGTGCTGTTTCAAAGTTTCATGCAATTGAAGCATTAAAAGAGGCATACGATGCAGGACAGCGTGTTTTTGGAGAGAGCAGAGTACAAGAGTTGTTGCCCAAAAAAGAGCAACTACCTTCAGATATTGAGTGGCATTTTATAGGGCATTTGCAAACAAATAAAGTAAAATATATTGTCCCGTTTATCTCTCTAATTCATAGTGCTGACAGTATAAAGCTAATAAGGGAGATAAACAGTTGCGCTCAAAAAGAGGGGCGTGTTGTAAACTGTCTTTTGCAGTTGCACGTAGCACAAGAGGAGACTAAAAGTGGTTTTGCCATTGATGAGTTAGAAACCTATTTGGAGGCTGGCGAATGGCGCAATCTAACATATGTCTGTTTTTGTGGAGTAATGGGCATGGCAAGCTATACTGACGATGAAAGTCAGATAAGAAAAGAGTTTGTATCTATACGCTCTGAATTTGACAAGATTAAACAAAAATATTTTGCAGACGATTCAAAATTTCGTTATTGTTCAATGGGAATGTCGCACGATTATACCATGGCTGTAGAGTGTGGATCAAACATTGTAAGGGTGGGAACAGGAATATTTGGCGAACGAATATACTAAAAAGGGTGTTTTTATGTTATATAACATATAGGATTGGTTATTAGCCGATACAAATAAATGCTAATTTTGTACAATCGCATATTACAAACAAAATAAAAACAGATGTAATTATGACATTATCAGGATTAAAAAAAGTTGATTTTGAAACAGAGATAGCGGGGAAACAAACCTCTATGTATGTATTAAAAAACAACAATGGAGCAGAAATATGTGTGACCAACTATGGAGGAGCTGTATTGTCAATAATGATGCCCGATAAAGAAGGCAAGTATGCAAACGTAATACAGGGACATGACTCAATTGAGAAGGTTGTAAATAGTCCCGAACCATTTTTGAGTACACTTGTAGGTCGTTACGGTAACCGAATAGCAAAAGGTAAATTTACATTAGACGGTAAAGAGTATTCTCTTGCAATAAATAACGGACCTAACTCATTACACGGAGGTCCAACAGGTTTTCATGCTCGAGTATGGGACGCAGAGCAGATAAACGACAGTACATTTAAACTAACATATAGGTCTGCTGACGGAGAAGAGGGTTTCCCCGGAAATCTTGATGTGACAGTAGTATATTCGTTGACTGACGAAAATGAGTTTGTAATAGAGTATTCGGCAACTACCGATAAAAAAACAATAGTAAACTTAACACATCACGCATTCTTTAGCCTTTCAGGAATACAAAAAGATACAGCATCAGTTGAGAATAATATCTTAACAATGAATGCCGATTTTTATGTTCCTGTAGATGAGACATCAATCCCATACGGACGTATTGATGCAGTAGAGGGAACTCCTATGGATTTCCGCGCACCTCATGTGGTGGGAGAGCGCATAGATGCAGATTTTGAACAAACAAAGTTTGGTGTTGGTTATGACCATTGTTGGGTATTGAATAAAAAAGAGCCGGGAGAGTTGTCGTATGCTGCAAAATGTGTCGAGCCTATAAGCGGTCGTACATTAGAAGTTTATACAACCGAGCCGGGAGTGCAAGTATATACCTCAAATTGGCATAGCGGATTTGAAGGAGCACACGGCGCAACTTTCCCCAAACGAAGTGCAATATGCTTTGAGGCACAACACTTCCCCGATACTCCTAATAAACCCCATTTCCCCGATTGTATATTAAATCCGGGTGAGGAGTATTACCAAAAGACCATATATAAATTTGGAGTAGAAAAATAACTAATAATAAAAACTAAATTAAAAGAATTATGAGTCAACAAAAAAAACAATGGGGAGCCATAATCGTAATGATTGCGCTCTTTGCAATGATTGCCTTCGTAACAAATCTATGTTCACCAATGGCAAACATCATTAAAGCACAAGGGGGAGTATCTGAAGTATTAGCACAAATCGGAAACTACGGAAACTTCGTGGCATATTTGGTAATGGGAGTTCCCGCAGGTATGCTTATTGCAAAATTCGGATACAAGAAAACAGCCTTGATTGGTTTGATGGTCGGAATTATAGGAATTTTAGTACAATGGTCAAGTAGTTTATTAGATGTTGCAGACGGAATAGGAGTTGTATTTACAGTATATTTGATAGGAGCATTCATTACAGGTTTCTGTATGTGTATTCTTAACTGTGTAGTAAACCCGATGTTGAACCTTCTTGGAGGTGGAGGTAACTCAGGAAACCAATTAATTCAAACAGGAGGAGTATTCAATTCATTGGCAGCAGTAGCGGTTTACATCATAATGGGTGCATTAATTGGAGAGATTACACCCGAAACAAAAATAGCTGATGCTACACCTGCATTGATGATAGCATTAGGTATATTTGTGGTTGCATTCTTAACAATTTTGAAAACTAAAATTGAAGAGCCCGAACAAGCACCCATTGACACAAGTTTAATAAAAGGCGCATTAAAATATCGTCATTTTGTATTGGGTATATTGGGTATCTTCCTATACATGGGAATTGAGGTGGGAACACCTACATATGTAAATATGTACCTTGTTAATACTCCAGAATTAGGAATTAACGCAGCGACAGCAGGACTGATAGTAGCAGTATATTGGTTCTTGATGATGGTGGGACGTTTCATCGGGGCATCAATCGGAAACAAAGTATCAAGCCGTGCAATGATTACAACAGTATCAATCTTAACATTGGTATTGGTGTTTTTCGGAATGTTTGCGCCAACAGATGTAACAGTAAACGTACCGGGTATTGATTGGGCAACTCTAACACTAATTTGGGCTAACGTACCTGTTGGAATATTTGCATTCCTATTGGTAGGTTTGTGTACATCAGTAATGTGGGGAGGAATATTCAATATGGCAGTAGAGGGATTAGGTAAATATACCGCAGTGGCATCAGGTATCTTTATGACAATGGTATTTGGTTGTGCCGTAATGTTGGCAATCCAAGCACAAGTAGCAGAGATGACCGATTACATGACAAGTTTCTGGGTAGTAATTGCATGTGCGGCATACCTATTATTCTATGCTTTGGTAGGTTCAAAACCGGCAAAAAAGTAGACGAAAAAACAGTAAAAACTCTAATCATACAAAAAACTAACTAATTATGAATATAGATTTTGTCAGAAGTCGTTTCATCAAACACTTTGATGGTACAACAGGAGAACTTTATGCATCACCCGGTCGTATAAATCTAATTGGAGAGCACACCGATTATAACAACGGATTTGTATTCCCCGGAGCAGTAAACAAAGGAATTATAGCAGAGTTAAAACCAAACGGAACAGATAAAGTAAAAGCATATTCAATCGACGAAAAAGATTATGTTGAGTTTGGCTTGAACGAAGAGGACGCACCACGCGCATCATGGGCAAAATATATCTTTGGAGTATGCCGCGAAATGATTAAACGCGGAGTACCCGTAAAAGGATTTAATACTGCATTTGCAGGCGATGTGCCTCTTGGTGCAGGAATGTCATCATCTGCAGCATTGGAGAGTACATATGCATACGCACTAAACGACATGTTTGGCGATAACAAAATCGACAAATTTGAGTTGGCAAAAGTGGGACAAGCAACAGAGCATAACTATGTTGGTGTAAATTGCGGAATTATGGACCAATTTGCAAGTGTATTCGGAAAAGAGGGCAGTTTGATCCGTTTGGATTGTCGCTCATTAGAGTACTCATACTTCCCATTTAATCCCAAAGGATACAAATTGGTATTGCTTAACACATGCGTAAAACATGCATTGGTAGGTTCTCCTTACAACGATCGTCGTTTAAGTTGCGAGCATGTAGCTGAAGTGATTAAAGCAAAATATCCCGAGGTTGAGTCATTGCGCGATGCAAACTTTGATATGCTTGAAGAGGTTAAAGAGCAATTGAAACCCGAAGATTACAGTCGTGCTAAATATGTAATAGGAGAGGTTCAACGAGTACTTGACGTATGCGATGCTCTTGAAGCAGGCGATTACGAAACAGTAGGAAAGAAAATGTACGAAACACATTTCGGTTTGAGTAAAGATTACGAAGTAAGTTGCGAAGAGTTGGATTTCTTGGTTGATGTAGCAATTGACTGTAACGTAACAGGCTCACGTATGATGGGTGGAGGTTTTGGAGGTTGTACAATTAACCTAGTAAAAGAGGAGTTGTACGAACTTTTCATTGAACAAGCACAAGCAAAATACAAAGAGAAATATGGTAAATTGCCAAAAATATATGATGTAGTTATTGGCGACGGTTCACGTAAATTAGTAGTAGAATAATCAAAAATAACCTACAAACATAAGAGAAAAAACGGAGGTCGTAAGATTTCCGTTTTTTTGTTGATAAATAATGTATAATATATGATTAATTATATAGAATAAATAACTAAATTTGCAAAAGAGAAATAAAATGCAGGGTAACCGTGCAAAGTTGAACAAAAGAGTTATCATAAATAACAATGGCAATCGACAAGAAAATACAAGAGAGAGTAGCGGATAATATCCGAGTGCTTACAGTGGCAATGGTTGAGAAAGCAAAATCAGGTCACCCCGGAGGAGCAATGGGTGGAGCAGATTTTATAAATACGCTCTATTCAAAAGTTATGGTGTATGACCCTGATGATTCGGCTTGGATAAATCGAGACAGATTTTTCCTTGATCCCGGACATATGTCGCCCATGCTATACAGTGTATTGGCTATGGTTGGTAACTATACCATTGACGAGATAAAAGAGTTCCGTCAATGGGGTACAAAAGCACCGGGGCACCCCGAGCTAAACGTTGAGCGCGGAATAGAGAATACCTCAGGCCCTCTTGGTCAAGGTCATGCAATGGCAGTGGGAGCAGCAATGGCTGAGCGTTTCATGGTGGCTCGTTTTGGAGAGTGGATGTCTCACAAAACATACGCATTTATCTCTGACGGAGGAATACAAGAGGAGATATCTCAAGGAGCAGGACGTATGGCCGGTTATTTCGGTTTGAATAACCTGATAATGTTCTTTGACAGTAACGACATTCAATTATCAACAGATACAGATGCTGTAACAGCAGAAGATACAGCTGCAAAATATCGTGCTTGGAATTGGAACGTAATGGAGATAGACGGTAACGATTCGCAAGCCATTTATGATGCCCTACTTGCAGCACAAAAAGAGGAAAAACGTCCAACACTGATAATTGGTAAAACAATTATGGGTAAAGGAGCAGTAAAAGAGGACGGAAGCAATTTTGAACGTCAATGCTCAACACACGGACAACCTATAAGTGCCGCAGGAGCATCGGTTGAAAAAACCATACTAAATCTTGGAGGAAATCCCGAAGATCCATTTGCAATTTTCCCCGAGTCGGTGCAACTATATGAAGAGCGTAAAGCAGAACTTCGCAAGATAGTGGCAGCAAAACGTGCTGAGCAGGCTGAGTGGGAAAAAGCAAATCCTGAAAAAGCGGCACTATTGAAAAAATATATATCAGGCGAAGTCCCTGAAATTGACTATAAATCGATAGCATTAAAACCAAATCAAGCAACACGAGTAGCATCAGCAACAGTGCTATCGACATTTGGTGAGCAAATAGGCAATATGGTGGTGGCATCAGCCGATTTGGCAAACTCTGATAAAACCGATGGTTTCTTGAAAAAGACAAAAGCCTTTACTCCATATAACTTTGAGGGAGCATTCTTGCACGCAGGAGTAAGCGAGATAACAATGGCAGCCGTGATGAACGGAATGGTATTACATGGCGGAATAATGGCAGCGAGTGGAACATTCTTTGTATTCTCTGACTACATTAAACCCGTAGCGCGTATGTCGGCATTGATGCGTCTTCCTGTAAAATATGTATGGACACACGATGCTTTCCGAGTAGGAGAGGACGGACCTACACACCAACCCGTAGAGCAAGAGGCTCAAATACGTTTGCTTGAAGAACTTAAAAACCATAAAGGTAAAAACAGTATGTTGGTATTGCGCCCTGCCGACGGAGCAGAGACAGTAGTAGCATGGAAGTTGGCAATGGAGAATACCGATTCTCCAACAGCATTGATTCTATCACGTCAAAATGTAGAAGATATTCCTGCAATGAACGGCGATCGTTACGAAGAGGCATTACAAGCCGAAAAAGGTGCATACATCGTAGCCAAAGACGAAAATCCCGATGTAGTAATGGTAGCAAGCGGAAGTGAGGTATCAACCCTAATGGCAGCACTGCCTCTATTGCACGAAGCAGGCATTAAAGCACAAGTAGTGTCAGCACCATCAACAGGACTATTCTTTAACCAAACACCCGAGTATAGGGCAAGTGTAATACCAACAGATAAACCGGTATTCGGACTAACAGCAGGATTGCCTTCGGCAATGGCACGTTTGGTAGGCGTAAACGGAGTAGTGTGGGGCCTTGATCACTTTGGTTATTCAGCACCATACAAAGTGCTTGACGAAAAATTCGGATTCTCAGCAGAAAACGTATTAAAGCAAGTAAAAGCTATGTTGGGTAAATAATATCAATATTGAATAATATTAAATCACAGACCACTTGTTTGAAGTGGTCTGTTTTTTTTGTAATATCTCAACAAATAACTATCTTAGCGATAAATTATAACATAGATGAAAGAGTTTGAATTGACCGTACTTGGTTGTAGCTCGGCAAAACCAACAACACGCCATATGCCCTCCTCGCAGATATTATCCTACCGAGGAAAACTCTTTATGATTGATTGCGGAGAAGGTACACAACGTCAATTCTATAAATATGGTTTTAACCATAACCGTTTATCGCATATATTCATATCTCATTTACATGGCGATCACTGCTTTGGGTTAATTGGTCTTATATCAACACTCTGTTTGCATGAGCGTACGGGAGAGATAGTGATACATGCCCCTGCCGATTTAGAAAAACTCTTGTTGCCTCAGATTGAATATTTTTGTAGAGCAGACTCTTTGAAAGTCAGAATAGAGACAATTCCATCAAAAAGTGCAGTAATATACGAAGATAATTCACTTCGTGTAACATCTTTCCCGTTAAAACATCGAGTGCCAACGTTCGGTTTTAAATTTGAGGAGATAAATAAATTGCCGCATATCAATAAAAGAGAGACAGACCGTTATAATATCCCATTAAGGGAGTTGGCACGAATAAAAGAGGGTGCCGATTATATTACAGAAGAGGGTGTAATCATACCTAATTCGCAGTTAGTAACACCGCCATCTCCCTCGGCAAGTTATGCATATTGTTCTGATACAAAATATACGCCAACTATTATACCTTATATAAAAAGAGTAACAATGCTCTATCACGAAGCAACCTACACACACGATATGGTAAAAACCGCAACATCGCGTTACCACTCAACAGCACAGCAGGCTGCAACAATAGCCAAAGAGGCAGAGGTTGAGCAATTGATAATAGGACATTTCTCATCGCGTTACAAAGACGAGAGCCCCCTATTAAAGGAGGCTCAGCAAATATTCCCTTCAACACTCCTTGCAAAGGAGGGTTTGAAAATAAAATTCTAATTTAAATTTAATTACTCTTTTCCAGCCAAAGGAGTAGGAGTAACATATGTGCGGGTAGCAAGGTCTTTATCAATCATATACAATCCAAATTTATTGCCGTCAACAGAGCGCATTGCATCAATTTGTTCTTGTACATTCTCTTCCTCTTCAACTTGCTCATCAACAAACCAAACAAGCATATTTGAAGTAGCAAAATCCTTCTCTTCGGCAGCAATATGACAAAGTTCGTTAATAAGAGAAGTAACCTTACGCTCATGAACAATAGTATCTTCAAATGCTTCAAGAGGAGTTTCCCAACTTGTTTTAACTTCGGGTATGGGAGCTAACTCCACTTTACCACCGCGGGCAAGAACGTAGTTGATAAAAATTTGGGCATGAGCCTGTTCCTCTTTAAACTGAACAGCAAACCAATTGGCAACACCCTTGTAGCCTTTTGCCGATGCATCAACAGACATCGACAAATAAAGATAAGCCGACCAAAACTCTGCGTTAATTTGAGCATTTAGAGCATCTTGTAATCTTTTACTTAACATATCAGGTTATAATTAAAGTTTATACATTCATTAATAATATATGAAACAAACAGATAATAACATAGTTTCGTTTGCGAAGATAAATAATATTTTTATAACTTTGCTATTCTAAAAACTTAAAAAAAAGATATGGAGAAGTATAAATTACCATTAACAGGAGCGTTAATAGCATTAGGATTACTCTTAGGCGGAATGGCAATAGGAAGTGCCATAATAGGGGTGATGGATATGTCGCGAGTGGTAAATGTAAAAGGGTTGTCGGTGCGCGAAGTTCCTGCCGATAAAGTAATATGGCCCATAACATATAAAGAGATAGGCAACAACCTTACCGACCTTTACAATACAATAAACTCAAAGAAT
Organism: Candidatus Caccoplasma sp.; assembly: GCA_045587545.1. Classification (GTDB taxonomy): domain Bacteria; phylum Bacteroidota; class Bacteroidia; order Bacteroidales; family G3-4614; genus Caccoplasma_A. The sequence continues at coordinate 48,356 of JAZNCN010000007.1, read as the reverse complement.
AAAATTATTATTGACTTTTTGCTTGAAAACGGCATAAGCAGCGACGAGATAATAGTTGCTGCACCCGAAATAGTTGATTTACAAGCCGAGCGATATGGAACCCAAAACTACGCTTATCGCTATAATGTAACATCAATAATAACAGTAACCTCAAACAAGGTGTCGCTCGTAACCGAATTGATGATAAAGCAGGCTGACCTTATAAAAAAGGGAGTGGCGATAATAGTAGGCTCTTATGAGTATCGTCCAACATTCTCGTTTACAGGGCTTAACGATATAAAACCCGAGATGATTGAGGAGGCAACCATTAATGCACGAACAACTGCATTAAAATTTGCAGCCGACTCTGAGAGCAAACTCGGTAAAATAAAGAGTGCCAACCAAGGACAATTCACAATAAACGACCGCGATAGCAATACACCCCAAATAAAAGAGGTAAGGGTTGTAACCAGCGTAACCTATTTCCTTGAAGATTGATGATGGACGCCGAGCAAGATAAAAAATATATGGAGCTTGCCTACAAAGAGGCAGTAGAGGCTTACGATAACGATGAAATACCCGTTGGTGCTATAGTTGTATGTAATGGCAGGATAGTTGCGCGCGCACACAATCTCACCGAAACGCTTAACGATGTAACAGCCCATGCCGAGATGCAGGCAATAACAGCGGCAGCCAACGAACTTGGAGGCAAATATTTGAATAATTGCACCTTATATGTAACATTAGAACCCTGTATAATGTGTGCAGGAGCCATAGGGTGGTCGCAATTAGGCAGGTTGGTATGGGGCGCTGACGATTTGAAACGAGGTTTCTCTCGCTATGCCCCCGATGCACTACACCCTAAAACTGAAGTAACAAAGGGGGTATTAGAGGAGAAGTGTAGCGAAATAATAAAAGAATTTTTCAAACAAAAAAGATAGATATGAGCAAGAAAGTAATAGTATCGTTTGAGATAAAACCCGAGATGGCAATTCTTATGAGTATGATTTTGCATGGAGGTACATACGGAATAGCTACGGCAAGTAAACTCTTAACAGCAAAGAGTATAAAAGATATGCACGATATAGGAACGTCAATAATATCGCAAGTTGAAGAGCAGGAGGATTTGGAGGAGTACGAAAACGAGATACTTGCTCAATTATCGCCCGATGAACAGGCATTCTATAAAGAGTTAAAACGCGCAACAGGAAGATAACATATAATTACGTTTCCAAAAGTTTAAGTAATAAAACATTAGTTTTTAATAGCCTGAAAATAGCTGTTTGTATAGTAGTTGTCAAATGACACTAATGACTCTAAAAATAATATATTAACAAAAAAATAAATAATTATGAAACAAAACTACATTAAACAATTAGTGATTTTGTTTGTATTCATACCCTTTATAGGAGTTTCTGCAACCGACTATATGAATGTTTATTTAACATCACAAGGAGCGTTTCAGTCAATCAGCATAGCCGAAATAGACAAAATCACCTTCCCCTCGGAAGATGAAGTAAACATCACTGTGTCGGGTGTTGTAACACCTATGGCGATAGATAACATAGAGGTCATCACCTTTGGCGATACCGATATAACCGCCATTGAGGAGGCTGTAGCGGAGGTAGCTGATGTAGAGATAATCTATAACAATGGCGAAGTACGCATAATATCGCCCGAACCAATTAATCAAGTACAGCTATACAATATGCAAGGCGTGTTTATGCAATCGCTTACACCCGGAGTAGAAACTGCAACACTTGATGTAAGCAACTACCCCACAGGCATCTATATTGTAGCCGTACAATCAGGCGAACAAGTAGTAACAAAGAAGATTATAAAATAAGTTAACAAACATTCGTTTGTTGACTCTGCTCTCGCTTATTCGCAGATTTGTTACTTGTCGGTTTCGTAAACTCAACCGCCCTACGGGTAGTTTTTAGAGCATCAATAAAAACACAATAATAAGCCAAAGGTTGTAACGTAATAGTACGCGTTACAACCTTTTGTTATAGTGTTAACAACCAAATAAGTAGGGACAGAGCACGCTCTGTCCGCCAAAAAGGGGTATCTCTACCAGCTGAGAATCTGTATGGCTTCCATATAATCGGGTTCATTAGCCATCTCCTCAACAAGTTGGGTATAATGAACCTTGCCATCTTTTACAATAACAATGGCGCGGGCAAGAAGTCCTGCAAGTAACCCCTTCTCAATAACAACACCATAGTTTATTCCAAAATCGCCCGGAAAAAAGTCTGATGCGGTAATAACGTTTTCAATGCCCTCGGCTCCGCAAAAACGCGATAGAGCAAAAGGCAGATCTTTTGAAACGCATACTACAACGCAATCTTTTAGCTCAGCTGCCATTTGATTAAACTTTCTTACCGATGCGGCACAAATACCTGTATCGATACTCGGAAATATGTTAAAGATAATGGTTTTATCCTTTAAATCCTTTAGGTGCAGATGCGACATATCGCTCTTTACAAGATTAAACTCAGGAGCCGTCTCTCCTGCTCTTATAAACTCTCTTTTTAATTCGTGAGGTTTGCCATTAAGAAATATCATAATAATCTTTTTTTATATTACTAACATATAGTCCCAATATAAAGTTTGCTAAGAAGTTTTTTAATATCTATCTTTGCCTATTAACTAACAGCTAAAACTTATGGCAAAACATAACGAACTCGGAAATCTCGGAGAGAAGTTGGCAAGAGAGTATCTTGCCGCAAAAGGTTATGCCATTTGTGAGGAGAATTGGCATTCGGGCAAGTATGAGATTGATATTATTGCTCAAGATGGTTTACAGTTGGTTATTGTTGAGGTAAAAACACGTTCAACAAATGAGTTCGGAAATCCGGAGGATTTTGTAACTCCCAAAAAGATACAGCGTACAGTTGATGCTGCCAATCACTATTTGAGATTGTGTCCGCACGATTTGGATATACGTTTTGATATTATATCGGTGGTAATAGATAATATAAATCCTGAAAACTCAGAGATTGAACATTTTGAAGATGCCTTTATTCCCCCATTAAGAACACGATGAGAAATCATATACATTACAATGTAATACAATCAACCAACAGCGATTTAAAACGTTTGTTGAGCGAAGATGTTAATTTGCCACATCTTACAGTTGTTAGTACCGCCTTTCAGACATCGGGTAGGGGACAACGCGAAAACAGTTGGGAGTCGGGAAACGGTAAAAATCTGCTCTTTTCTCTTCTTTTACGTCCAATATCATTAAAGGCAACTGAGGCTTTTGCAATATCGCGTATAGTATCGGTTGCTATAGTTAAGTTCTTAGGTAAATATGTATCAGAAGTTTCAATCAAGTGGCCTAATGATATATATTGGCGCGATAAGAAAATATGTGGTATATTGATTGAAAACTCTATAATGGGCGAATATCTTGATACCTCTGTTGTTGGAGTGGGATTTAATATAAACCAGAGAGAGTTCTCTCAAAACTTGCCAAATCCTGTGTCGTTAACAAACATAACGGGGAAGGAGTTCTTATTGGATAATATGCTTGCAGGGGTTGTGGCAGCTATTGAAGAAGAGTTTGTCAGCTATCTCGAAGATGGAGCAAAAAAGACAAATGATATATATCATCAATTAATATATCGTCTTAATACCAAGGCACTGTATAAGGTAGCTGAGGGGACAGTTGAGGCTGAGATACAAGGTGTTTGTTCCGATGGACGTCTGATATTAAAACACTCTGACGGTAATTTGCGCTATTATGCCTTTAAAGAGGTTACTTATATATTGTAGTCTTATCCTTTTTTGTTTTCTCTTTTGGGTTGCAAAGTTTGTCAATCTCTTTTAATCTATCCCTTACGTATGGGCTTTTTGCTTTGAGATATTCAATATCTATAAACTCTTTTGTTTGTTGTAATAAAGAACATATCTCCTTTTCGTCTATCTCTTCGGCTCTATTTTCAATAAGTTGTATAGCCTTCAAGTAATAATAGTTCCCTAAATATATGCGAGCATCATAAAAGTTGTTGTCAATCGCTAAAATTTCTCTCATTACAATTGCAGCACTATCAATATCCCCCAACTCATTAAAACAGTTGGCTTTTATTGCCATAATCTCCTTAATATTTGCAGGTTTACTCTTGATAATATGGTCTGCAATCTCAATTGCTTTAGTATTATAATGTCTTTTTTTGTAGTACTCTAACAAATGTTTATTAAACAATTTTTCAAACCAAGGTTGTTTTTTTTGTAGAGATAATAACGTTTTTTCATAGATGTTTGTATCTCCGATTTTTGTGGTGTATATGAGAATATTGTTTAAAATAGAGTCTAATGCTATCCCGTTTTTTTCAGAAACAACTACTATTTCAACAACATGGTTGTAATTGTCTGTTTTAGCCGATGCAACTATTGCAGGGGCGTAAAAATTCAGGCTGTCAGGTTCTTGTGATATAATAATATCATATAGGGCGGAAGCCTCTTTCCACTCCATATTCTCAATATGCTTATTGGCTTTGTCAATAAGTTTATTTCCCTCAATCTCTATAGCCGGCAGCGATGTTGATATAAATAAAATGATGTATGTTAAAGCGTGTTTTATCATTAAAATTCTACAATTATGGTGCTAAGATAATAATATAATAGTTATTCATAAAAAATAAATTGATAAAAGGTATGAAAGTTCATTCAAATTATCTAATTTTGAACAGAGAAATAAAATTTGTATTATGGAGGTAAAATATAAAAGAGTTTTACTAAAACTCAGTGGCGAATCGCTAATGGGCGAAAAAGGTTACGGGATTGACGAAAAACATCTTGCAACATATGCTTCTCAAATAAAAGAGGTGGCTGATATGGGCATTGAAATTGGTATAGTCATAGGTGGTGGAAACATATTCAGAGGCCTAAGTGGAGCTTCAAAAGGTTTTGATCGTGTACGTGGCGACCAAATGGGAATGTTGGCAACTGTTATAAACAGCCTTGCATTGCAATCTGCATTGGAGGCAGCTGGCCAACCGACCTCAGTTTTTACCGCAGTGGGAATGTTCCCTATAGGAGAACCATACGGAAAGAGTCGTGTTCTTGATGCCCTTAAAACCGGTAAAATAGCAATTATGGCAGGAGGTACAGGTAACCCATATTTTACAACCGATACAGCCTCTGCTTTACGAGGAGTTGAGATTGAGGCAGATGTTATGCTTAAAGGAACACGTGTTGATGGTATATATACTGCCGACCCGGAAAAAGACCCAACAGCTGTTAAGTTTGATAAAATAACTTACGATGAGATATATAATCGTAACTTAAGAGTTATGGATTTGACAGCAACAACTCTTTGCAAGGAGAATAAACTCCCTATCATAGTGTTTGATATGGACACCGCAGGCAATCTCAAAAAAGTTTTATCAGGAGAGAATATAGGAACATTAGTATATCAAGAATAAAAAAAATAAATATTATGGCAGAAGTAAAAACAATATTAGACGCGGCAAGCGAAAAGATGGAGATGAGTATCGCCTTTTTAGATGAGGCGTTGGCTACAATCAGAGCAGGAAAGGCATCTGCTCGTTTGCTTGATCCTGTAAGAGTAGATTATTACGGTTCGTCAGTACCCGTATCTCAAGTGGCAACAATAGTTGTTCCCGATGCAAAAACAATTATGATTCAACCTTGGGAAAAGAGTATGTTGCGCGAGATTGAAAAAGCAATCCAAAATTCAAGTGTTGGTATAACACCCGAAAATAACGGAGAGCATATACGTTTGGGAATACCTCCAATCACAGAGGATCGTCGTCGCGATCTTGTAAAACGTTCTAAAGCCGAGGCTGAGAATGCCAAGGTTGCAATACGTAATGCTCGTCGTGAAGCAATAGAGGCATTCAAAAAAGCTCAAAAGAACGAGGGTATGCCTGAAGATATGGCTAAGGACGGAGAGGATAGCGTTCAAAAAATTCACGATAAATATATCAAACGCGTTGACGAGCTCTTTGCAGAAAAAGAGAAAGAGATTTTGACAGTGTAATATAGCTAAAAAGTTGAGCGGGTTAGTAATTAAAAATACAGGTAGCGGATATTGGGTGCGTCTTGATGACGGCAAAACTTTGCTTTGTAAGGTAAAGGGTAATTTCCGTCTTAAAGGCATACGTACAACTAATCCTGTTGCTGTTGGTGATATTGTAAATATTGATCTAATAGGAGAAGATAGTGCATATATAACCGAAATCAAACCTCGTAAAAATTATATAATCCGTAAAGCTTCAAATCTATCAAAAGAGTCGCACATATTGGCAGCCAATCTTTCGCAAACTCTTTTGGTGATAACTATAGCATATCCGGAGACAAATCTTGTTTTTATTGATAGGTTTTTGGCAACAGCCGAAGCGTATCAAGTGCCTGCAATATTAGCTTTTAATAAAACAGATATTTATAACGAAGAGGAGAGCGAATTGCTTGATGCCGTTATAAATTTGTATGAAACAATAGGGTATAAGTGTATAAAAGTATCTGCAGTTACAGGAATCGGCGTTGACGAGTTGCGCTCAGTACTAAAGGATAAAACAACACTCTTGTCAGGCAACTCAGGTGTGGGAAAATCAAGTCTTATAAATGCGCTTATTCCAGATGCAGGCTTAAAGACAGGTGATATCTCGTTATCGCACAGAACAGGAATGCACACAACCACTTTTTCCGAGTTGTTTGATTTGCCTGAAGGTGGTGCAGTTATAGATACTCCCGGAATAAAAGGGTTTGGTACTATTGACTTTAAAGAGGCAGAGGTCTCTCACTATTTTCCTGAAATATTCAAGGTGTCGGCAGAGTGCCGATTTAATAACTGTACTCATAGAAACGAACCCGGCTGTGCTGTATTAAAGGCTTTAAACGAACATATTATAAGTCAGTCGCGTTATGCCTCATACCTTAGTATATTGGAAGATATAAATGGCGGTAAATACCGAACAGGGATATAAATCAATTTAGTAATGAGTAATTAGTAATGAATTCAATTCCTAATTTCTAATTTCTAATTTCTAATTGTGGCGAAGCCACTACACTAATTAAAATGAAACAATATTTAGATTTATTACAAAGAGTTCTTGACGAAGGTGTTGTAAAAAGCGACCGTACAGGAACGGGAACAACATCGGTATTCGGACATCAGATGCGTTTTAAAATGGAAGATGGGTTCCCTTTGCTTACTACAAAAAAACTGCACTTGAAGTCAATTATATATGAGTTGTTATGGTTCTTAAAGGGTGATACAAATGCCAAATATCTGCAAGATAATGGAGTAAGAATTTGGAATGAGTGGGCTGACCCTGATGGAAATCTTGGACATATATATGGTTATCAATGGCGTTCATGGCCCGACTATAAAGGCGGTCACATTGATCAAATATCTGAGGTGGTGGATATGATAAAAAACAATCCCGATTCTCGCAGAATAATTGTAAGTTCGTGGAATGTCGCTGATTTGCCAAACATGAATTTGCCTCCTTGTCACGCCTTCTTCCAATTTTATGTAGCTGACGGCAAACTGTCGTTGCAACTATATCAACGCAGTGCCGATATCTTCTTGGGAGTTCCGTTTAATATAGCCTCTTATGCATTATTGCTTAAAATGATGGCACAAGTAACAGGCTTGGAAGAGGGCGATTTTATTCATACTCTTGGAGATGCCCACATATACAACAACCATATGGAACAGGTTCAACTGCAATTAACTCGCGAACCTCGTGCATTGCCAAAGATGAATATAAATCCCGATGTTAAGAGTATATTTGACTTTAAGTTTGAGGATTTTGAATTAACCGATTATGATCCTCACCCTCATATAAAAGGAGTGGTGGCAGTATAACCTAAATATGGCAACAATATCAGTAATAGTAGCTGCAGCAGAGGACGGTGCAATAGGAAAGGATAATGCTTTGTTGTGCCGTTTGCCAAACGATTTGAAATATTTCAAATCGCTAACCATGGGACATACCATAATAATGGGTCGTAAAACATTTGCCTCGTTACCCGGAGGAGCACTGCCCGGTAGAAGGAATGTGGTGCTTTCGCGTTCAGAGGTTGAGTATCCCTTAACAGAGACATTTCATAGTGTTGAGGAGGTTATTGAAGCAGTTAAGAATGAAGATGAGGTATTCTTTATTGGTGGCGCGCAGATATATGAACAGGTGCTGAAATATGCCGATAAACTATATTTGACTGAGATACATGCATCGTTCCCTGATGCTGATGCTCATTTCCCTACGGTAGATAAGAGTGAATGGAGAGAGGTGTCGCGAGAAGATAATTCTGCCGATGAGAAACATTGTTGTGCATACAGCTTTGTTGTTTATGAACGAGCTAAATAGTTGTTAGTTGTGCAAAACAACCGAATATTGACGGAAAACTACTTATGTAAACTAACGGACAAAAAAGTTGCACGGTTAAAAAAAAAGTATTAATTTTGCACCGCAAATTTTATTAACCATAAATAATTTTTAAAGATGTATTTAACTTCTGAGAAAAAGAGAGAAATCTTTGAGAAATACGGAAAGTCTAATACTGATACTGGCTCACCTGAAGCACAGATAGCATTATTTTCATACCGTATATCTCATTTGACTGAGCACTTAAAGTCAAATCACAAAGATTATAGCACAGAGAGAGCATTGAAAATGTTGGTAGGTAAACGTCGTCGCTTACTTGATTATCTAATCAAAGTTGACATTGAGCGTTACCGTGCTATCATCAAAGAGCTTGGTATCAGAAAGTAATAAGAGCCGAGGCTCTTTTACAGAGAACAAAGGGGCTGTCGGTGAACGACAGTCCTTTTTTGATTAAAAAGGATAAATACCATACAAAGCAAGGTAAGAAACTCATACAAAAATTGTACCTTTGCATAAGTTTTAATATAAATAATACAAAAACAGAATATGTCTCAGCAAATCAGGAATATTGCCATAATAGCTCACGTTGACCACGGAAAAACAACCATAGTTGATAAGATGTTGCTTGCAGGAAAACTCTTTCGAGAAAATCAAACATCGGGAGAACTAATTCTTGACAACAACGATCTTGAGCGTGAACGAGGAATAACAATTCTTTCAAAGAACGTATCAATAACATATAAGGGTTGCAAAATAAATATTATAGACACTCCGGGGCACGCCGACTTTGGAGGTGAAGTAGAGCGCGTTTTGAATATGGCAGATGGCTGTTTGCTCTTGGTTGATGCATTTGAGGGACCTATGCCTCAAACACGATTTGTTTTGCAGAAAGCCATTGAGATGGGATTAAAACCTATTGTGGTTGTAAATAAGGTTGATAAACCAAATTGCCGTCCCGATGAGGTTCAGGAGATGGTTTTTGATTTGATGTTTAATCTTAATGCAACCGAAGATCAATTGGATTTTCCAACTGTTTTCGGTTCGGCAAAACAGAATTGGATGTCACATGATTGGCGTAAACCAACCGAAGATATAACTGTATTGCTTGATACAATAATAGATACCATTCCTGCTCCCAAGGTGTTGGAAGGAGAGCCTCAGATGCTGATTACATCATTAGACTTCTCTTCTTATGTAGGACGTATAGCAGTAGGACGTATTCATCGAGGGACATTACGCGAAGGAATGGAGGTCTCTCTTTGTAAACGAGATGGTAGTATAGTAAAGCAACGTATAAAAGAGATGCACCTTTTTGAAGGTTTGGGACGTACAAAGGTAACAGAGGCATCATCGGGAGATATATGTGCTCTTGTTGGTATTGAAGGCTTTGAGATTGGAGATACAATCTCTGATGCTCAGAATCCGGAACCTTTGAAGAGAATTGCAATTGATGAGCCAACAATGTCAATGACATTTACGAATAACGACTCTCCATTCTTTGGAAAAGATGGAAAATATGTAACATCTCGCCATATAGCTGATCGTTTAGCAAAAGAGTTAGATCGTAATTTAGCTTTGAGGGTCGAAAAGTCTGTTGATTCAGATGTTTGGACAGTATATGGAAGGGGAGTCCTTCACTTGTCAATTCTTATTGAGACTATGCGTCGCGAAGGATATGAGTTGCAGGTGGGACAACCTCAAGTTATCATAAAAGAGATTGACGGAGTAAAGAGCGAACCCGTTGAGCAACTTACAATAAATGTTACTGAGGAGTATTCAAGCAAAATAATTGATATGGTTACTCGTCGTAAAGGTGATTTGATGGCAATGGAGAGCCAAGGCGACAGAGTTCATATGGAATTTATAATCCCTTCTCGAGGGATAATCGGATTGCGTAATAATGTTCTTACTGCATCGGCAGGAGAGGCGATAATGGCTCATCGCTTTTTGGAGTATCAACCATGGAGAGGCGATATAGAACGTCGTCAGAATGGTTCGTTGATAGCAATGGAAAGTGGTACGGCATATGCGTATGCAATAGATAAACTTCAAGATCGTGGACGATTCTTTATATTCCCTCAAGATGAGGTGTATGCAGGTCAAGTAGTTGGCGAAAATGCAAAAGAGGGAGATATTGTTGTAAACGTTACAAAATCAAAGAAATTGACAAATATGCGTGCTTCTGGTGCTGATGATAAGGCTCGTATTATTCCTCCTGTAGTATTCTCGTTGGAAGAGGCGTTGGAGTATATCAAAGAAGATGAGTATTTGGAAGTAACACCACATCACTTGCGTATTCGTAAAATAATATTGGACGAAATTGAACGTAAGCGTCAGGCAAAACAACAATAACTTTATTTAAATTAGGGATTAGGAATGAGAAATTTATTTAGTTTTCATTCCTAATTTTTTATTAATAAACCTGTGTCTCTTGATTTTATAGAATTTCTTCTATGAATTTGCTGCTGCACAGAATAATTCAAACAAGTTTGATTCTTCTCATGCTTGACCGCAAATTTATCTTTCGCTCAACAATGCTCAAATAAATTTAGCATTGTATTTACTTTCTTACAAAATTTCTAATTTAGAACGGGTATCCCACAGCAAAGTGTAGCGCTGCATCACGATTAAAGTTCTGGTAACTGATTACCCATTTACTCTTGTCTGTAACAGAAGGGTTGTAAGCCTTCATGCCAAGGTCAAGGCGAAGAATGAAAAAGTTAAAATCCAATCGTAATCCAAGACCATAAGCTAAAGCCAACTCTTTATAAAACCTATTAAATCTGAAATCTCCTCCCGGTTGCGCGTCGTACTCTCTGATTGTCCATATGTTTCCTGCATCAATAAAGGCTGCAAGTTCTAATTTCCATATTAACTTACTGCGATACTCTAAGTTCATATCCAATCTTATGTCTCCACATTGATTCATAAAATCAGATGTTGGGTCTTTCCTTTGGTATGTACCGGGACCTAAACTTCTTACAGACCACCCCCTTACGCTATTTGCGCCACCTGAAAAGTATCGTTTTTCAAAAGGAAGAATGTCAGAGTTCCCGTAAGGGATAGCTATTCCTGTGCCAACATGAAGAGATAGAGAATTTTTTTCATTAAAGACAAATGTATAAGTATAATCCATATCGCACTTGTAGTACTGAGCATAACGAATACCAAATATAGAGTAACCATTGTCGGGCATATTATTATTTGTTGCGCAAGAAATGCCATATAGTAAGTTTCCTGCAATTTCGTTAACCATACGGAAAGTGTATATGTTCCCGGAGGGCCTGATTGAGCCGGGATTTAAATTTGACATATATATGGCATATGCCATTCTCATAATAAAGTGATCTTCGTAACTATATCTTAGAAGAGGATTGTTTTCGGACATTGTCTCAATATTATTTTTGAACTCTTCTGTTGATTTTGGCAGATATATATAACTAATATCAATCAGGTCTAATTTATGCCTAAATCTGTTGCGGTTACTATGCCAATTATAAGCCCAGCCGGCTCCTGCAATTACCCTTACATATTCAGGTCGTTGTTGATAATTGCCATTTAATGTTAATTCTGTTGTGGGGCGTAATCTTTGTCTCTGTTTGTTTTTTGCAAATGGGAAAATGAATTTTGGGAATGATACGCCAACTTCTGCTCCAAGTTCAAGATAATTGTTTGAAATTAAACCGCCGAGGTCTCCTGAGATATTCTCGTATGCAGCTCTAATTTTAGATGTAAATGTTTGAGACCCTCTAAAAATATTACGATGTTGGTAAGTAACACCTACGGCGAATCCAAAATCACCGGCAGAATTTGTTCCCTCTAATTCAGTTGAAATAGTTTGAGCTTTACCTTTGGTCAGTAATACGTAGCAATCAAGTAACATTTCGCCATTCTTACCCTCTAATGGCGCAAATTGTATATTTACATATTTGAAAACTCTTAATCTGCTGTATGCACTCATTGTGTTGTCCACAATTCTCTGGCTATATTGCTCTCCAGGCTTAATAAAACAATTGTTTACTAATACAGATGCTCTTAAGTATTTCTTTTCTCCATAATATATTGTGTTCCCTTTATATTGAACAGTATCAACAATGGTGTACTGCTGTTCAATATTCATAGGATTGTAATCGGTAAAAAAGAATACATTGCGAATTTTGTATGTTCTATGTTTAACAAATAAGGTTTTAGTGCCTTCAACATTAGCAATAGGATATGGCAGCAGATTAAGTTCTATATCAACTAAATGGTCGCCAACAGTTGTGTCTGCGGTAAAAGTAATATACTCTTTGTTGAAAGCATAGTAACCTCTATTGTTTAGCCTTCGGGTAACTCTTTCTCTTTCGGCATCTAATAACGAATGGTTGAAAAGATCCCCTGGCTTAAGAGAATACCATGAGCTATCTTTTCTGATTATAAGATTTGCAATTGAATCGTCAGGTATATTATAACTAATCTTATTTAATCTGTATGGCTTGTTTGCTTTAACATCATAAGTTACGCTCATTTTGCGTTTTTTAGATATTGTGTCCACCTTAACCTCTGCCTCCATATAGCCCATATTGTTCATGGCTTTTAATATTTCCGATTTGCTTTTGTCTGTTAAAAGCGAGTCGTAAATAACAGGTGGAGTACCAATTCTGCGCATAAACTTATTCCATCGGTTTTCTTTGCTCCCTGATAAGTTATAAAGGGCTAATGGAAGACCTATAATTCCAAAAGTTTTATGATTAGGTTGTTGTCTTAAATAAGGTTTTAAAGATTGCGATTTAATTTCATTATCATCAACAACAATCTTTACTTTATTTAAAAGATACTCTCCTTTTGGTACATGTTTGGTTGGCCGGCATGACGATGCCAACATTATAATAGCTATAAATAATAAAAATTTATAAGTAACTCTCATGCCATGGAGTAATGGGAAAAACATGCTCTAATAATAATGCAAATTTAATAAACTAATTTGAAATCTATCTTAGCAGATTTATGTTTTAGCAATAAAAATAACAAATAAAGAAGTTTAAAAGAGAAACAAATATGGAAAAATATCATAGATATATTTATTTTTAATAAAATTCAAACGCTTTCTTATTGTCTATAACTATTTTACGCAAAAAAAATAATAAAATTCACAACTTTTGTCTATTTTTGTTTGCTTTAATAATTTAAAGAGGGTAATTTTGTATCTCTATTATAATAAACCACAGGTTTAATTTAGAAAAGCTTAAATATATATGGCAAACAAATTACGTAGTGCGCAAAGTACTCAGGGCAGAAGAATGGCGGGGGCGAGAGCTCTTTGGAGAGCAAATGGTATGAAAGATGAGCAGATAGGAAAGCCTGTTATTGCCGTAGTAAATTCATTTACTCAATTTGTTCCCGGGCATGTGCATTTACATGAAATAGGACAGAAAGTAAAAGCAGAAATAGAAAAATTAGGTTGTTTTGCAGCAGAATTCAATACAATTGCAATAGATGATGGAATAGCAATGGGTCATGATGGAATGTTATATTCTTTACCCTCGCGCGATCTTATTGCAGATAGTGTTGAATATATGGTTAATGCTCACAAAGCTGATGCAATGATATGTATCAGCAATTGTGATAAGATAACCCCAGGAATGTTAATGGCTGCAATGCGATTGAATATACCTGCTATATTTGTATCGGGAGGACCAATGGAGGCAGGAAACCTTAGGGGTAGAGCATTAGACCTTATTGATGTTATGATTGAAGGTGCTGATGCAAGCATAAGCGATGAGCAAGTAGCTGAAGTTGAGAGAGCTGCATGCCCTTCTTGCGGTTCATGTTCAGGCATGTTTACAGCTAATTCAATGAATAGCCTTAATGAGGCAATAGGAATGGCATTGCCAGGTAATGGCTCAATTATATCAACACATATAAACAGAGAAAAGTTATTTGTTAAAGCGGCAAAACAGATAGTTGAAAATTGTCGTAAGTATTACGAAGAGGGAGATGAATCTGTATTACCTCGTTCAATAGCTACACGAGCTGCATTTTTGAATGCCATGACACTTGATATAGCAATGGGTGGTTCAACAAATACGGTATTGCATTTACTGGCTGTAGCTCAAGAAGCAGGAGTTGATTTTAATATGGACGATATTGATCTCCTCTCTCGTAAAGCACCCGTATTGTGTAAGGTAGCACCAAGTTCACATTTCCATATGCAAGATGTAAATCGTGCGGGAGGTATAATCTCTATAATGAGCATATTGGCAAAACAGGGTTTGGTTGATACTACGGTTAAACGCGTTGATGGTATGACACTTGGCGATGCAATAGACAATTATGCTATTGATGGTAAAAACTTTACATCAGAAGCAGAAGAGTTGTGGCTAAGCGCTCCATGTAATAAGTTTAACCTTAAATTAGGCTCTCAATCAAGCGTTTACAAAGAACTTGATACAGATAGAGAAACCGGTTGTATTCGTGATTTTGAACATGCATACGTTAAAGATGGAGGCTTGGCAGTATTAAAAGGAAATATAGCTCAAGATGGTTGTATTGTTAAAACTGCGGGAGTAGATGAAAGTATATTCCGTTTTACAGGAGCAGCAAAAGTATTTGAATCGCAAGAAGATGCATGCGAAGGAATATTAGGCGAAAAAGTTCAAGCAGGAGATGTAGTGGTAATTACACATGAAGGTCCTAAAGGAGGTCCGGGAATGCAAGAGATGTTATATCCCACATCATATATAAAATCGAGACATTTGGGTAAAGAGTGTGCCTTAATAACCGATGGGCGTTTTTCTGGAGGAACATCAGGGTTGTCAATAGGTCATGTATCGCCCGAAGCAGCATCGGGAGGAAATATAGGATTACTAAGAGATGGAGATATAATAGAAATAGATATACCTGCTCGTACAATCAATGTAAAATTGACAGATGAAGAACTATCAACTCGTCGAGAAGAGGAGCAAAGGAGAGGAAAAGATGCATTTTCTCCTAAAAAACGCAATAGGGTTATATCTAAGGCATTAAAGGTTTATGCATCAATGGTAAGTTCTGCCGATAAGGGAGCGTTTCGTATTATAGAATAATTAGTTATCTTTGTCAACTAAAATAGAAACCAAGTTTTACCATTAAGTTATGGCAAAAGAGAAATTGACAGGCTCTGAAATTTTGATAAAAAGTCTTCTTGCAGAGGGCGTTGATACAGTATTTGGTTATCCGGGAGGAGCAATAACCCCGGTCTTTGACTGTATGTATGATTATCAAGAGGAGTTGAAACATATATTGGTGCGTCATGAGCAAGGAGCAACTCATGCAGCGCAAGGTTATGCCAGAGTATCAGGCAAAACAGGAGTTGTAATAGTAACATCGGGTCCGGGGGCAACAAATACAATCACGGGAATTGCAGATGCAATGATGGATAGCACTCCAATGGTTGTAATAGCAGGACAGATGCCATCTTCAATGTTAGGAACTGATGCATTTCAAGAGACAGACGTTGTAGGCATAACATTGCCTATAACAAAATGGAGTTATCAAATTCGTAGAGCAGAAGATGTTGCGTGGGCAGTAGCACGTGCATTCTATATAGCATCAACAGGGCGTCCCGGTCCGGTAATGCTTGATTTTGCAAAAAATGCTCAAATTGAGGTTGCTGAATTTGAATATAAAAAATGTAATTATATACGTAGTTATAATCCTTATCCAAAATTAGAAGAGGAGACAATTAAAAAAGCAGCAGAGATGATAAATGCTGCAAAAAAACCGCTCTTGCTTATAGGACAAGGAGTAACATTAGGTGATGCAGAGAAAGAGATAATAGCCTTAATGGAGAAAGCTCAAATACCGGCAGCAACAACATTGTTGGGTTTATCTTCTATCCCTACAGCACACCCCTTAAATATGGGAATGATAGGAATGCATGGGAATGTAGCTCCTAATGTTATGACTAACGAATGTGATTTGCTTATAGCTGTTGGAATGCGCTTTGATGACCGTGTAACAGCAGTGCTTGATACATATGCAAAGCAGGCTAAAAAGATACATTTTGACATAGACCCATCGGAATTCAATAAAAATGTACCGGTAGATTTAACAGTCTTAGGAAACTCAAAGGAGAGTATTGCCGCAGTAACCGAGTATGTTGAAAAATGCGAACGCGATGAGTGGTTGCAAATGTTCAATCGGCCTAAAGCAGAGGAAAAAGCTAAGGTTATAGATGTAGAGGTTTCTCCTCAAAGTGGAGCATTAAAAATGGGAGAGGTTGTAAGTAGAGTATCACACTTTACTAATAATAATGCCGTAGTGGTAACCGATGTAGGTCAAAACCAGATGATGGGTGTAAAATATTCAGGATACTCTCAACCTCGAAGTGTTGTAACTTCGGGAGGTTTGGGAACAATGGGGTTTGGCTTACCTGCAGCAATTGGTGCAAAATTTGGTGCACCAGAACGTACAGTATGTTTGTTTGTAGGAGATGGAGGTTTACAAATGACACTTCAGGAGTTGGGAACAATCAAAGCATACGGAACAAATGTAAAAATAGTGTTGCTTACCAATACTGTATTAGGAATGGTACGTCAGTGGCAGGAGTTGTTCTTTAATAAGAGATTTTCAGAAACAGACCTTGCTAACCCCGATTTTATAGCATTGGCTGCTTCGTATGGAATAAAAGGGCGACGAGTTGAAAAACGTGAGGATTTAGATTCAGCCATAGAAGAGATGTTGCAACACGAAGGTGCGTATCTTCTTGAAGCTGTAGTTGAAAAAGAGGAGATGGTATTCCCTATGACACCAACAGGAAAGAGTGTGGACTATGTAATGTTAAACCGCGACGAAATATATAAATTGTAATGGAAAAACTATATACAATAACAGCACTCTCTGAAAATGAGGTGGGTCTGTTAAACCAAATATCAATTATCTTTACCCGTCGCAAACTCAATATAGAGTCTCTATCTGTATCTGCGTCAGCCATTAATGGAGTGCACAAGTTTGTAATAACAACAAATTGTGATGAAGCAATGGCAATAAAGGTTGTAAATCAGATAGAGAAAAGAATTGATGTAATACGTGCATTTTATTATGCCGAAGATGATATAGTATATCAGGAGGTAGCATTATATAAGGTATCAACATCAGCTCTGTTGGAAGCAGGGGACTTGGAAAAATTAGTACGTAAATACAATGCTCGTATATTAGAGATGCACCCTGTATATACCATAATAGAGAAAACAGGACATACAGAAGAGACTCAAGCGCTTTTTCAAGACCTTGATAAATATGGAGTATTGCAATTTGTGAAATCAGGAAGAGTGTCAATAACAAAATCAACAATAGAGCACGTTGATAAATATTTAGAGTCTCAAGAGTTACGAAGGAAAGAGATAGAGGGGTGTTAGAATGAAGAATTTACCAAATCAATATGCTAAAATCTATAATATTGTAGCATCGGATTGTAATGCACAACGAGAAGTAACATTACCATTCCTTGCAAACAAGATATTAGATGTAGCAACAGAACATGCCGATATTTTAGGAATAGGTTATGCCGATATAACCCCCAAAAATCAAGCATGGGTATTGGCACGATTAGCATTAGAAATGGATAAATATCCCAAACCATACGATACATTAATTATAGAGACATGGATAGAGGGTATCAATAAACACTTCTCAGAACGTAATTTCTGTATTAAAGATAATAAAGGAAAAATATACGGATATGCACGTTCGGTATGGTTTGTGATTGATTTGACAACAAGAAAGTCTTTGGATATAAGTTCTTTTGAGCATCTTCGTGATTGTTTAGGAGAGAGGGAGTGTCCGATAGCAAAAATAGGAAAAGTAAGACCTATAATTTCGGGAGAAGGTTTTACTCATAAAGTAAAAGCCGGAGATATTGATTATAACCGTCACTTCAATAGTGGCAAACAGATAGAACATATAGTAAATCTTGTGCCAATGACAGACTTAGATACAAAGTATATATCTCGTTTTGAGATAAGCTATATGAACGAGGCTCATTTTAATCAAGAACTATCTTTGTTGCGATGTGAAGAGGCTCCCGATAACTATTCAGCAGAGATGAAACCTGTTGATGGCGGAGCAACAATTTGTAGATGTAGAATTATTTTAAAAAACAGATAATAATTAATTAACTTAATAAACAATTAAACAATTATGGCAATAATGAATTTTGGCGGTGTTGAAGAGAATGTAGTAACCCGCGAAGAGTTTCCATTGGAAAAAGCAAGAGAAGTATTAAAAAATGAAACAATAGCAGTTATCGGATACGGAGTACAAGGACCCGGTCAAAGTCTTAACCTTCGTGATAACGGATTTAATGTAATAGTTGGTCAACGTAAAGACTCAAAAACTTGGGATAAAGCCGTTGCTGACGGTTGGGTACCGGGAGAGACATTATTTGATATTAAAGAGGCTTGTGAGCGTGCAACAATCATACAATACCTATTGTCTGATGCAGCTCAAATTGAGGTTTGGCCCACTGTAAAAGAGGCTCTTACTCCAGGTAAAGCACTATATTTCTCTCATGGTTTTGCAATAACCTATAAAGAGCGTACAGGAATTGTTCCCCCTGCAGATGTAGATGTTATTTTGGTAGCACCTAAAGGTTCAGGAACAAGTCTTCGTCGTATGTTCTTGCAAGGACGTGGTCTTAACTCAAGTTTTGCAATATTCCAAGATGCTACAGGTCGCGCAAAAGACCGTGTAATATCATTAGGAATTGGAGTAGGTTCAGGCTATCTTTTTGAAACAGACTTCAAACGTGAGGTATATTCTGACTTAACAGGAGAACGAGGTACTCTAATGGGAGCAATCCAAGGTATATTTGCCGCACAATACGAGGTGTTACGTGCTAATGGACACACCCCTTCAGAGGCTTTCAACGAAACAATTGAGGAGCTTACACAATCACTTATGCCTCTTGTAGCAGAGAATGGAATGGATTGGATGTATGCAAACTGTTCAACAACAGCACAACGTGGAGCACTTGATTGGTGGAAGAAATTCCGCGACGCATCAAAACCTGTATTTGAGGAGTTGTATAGCGAAGTAGCAAAAGGAAATGAGGCTCAACGCTCAATTGACACAAACAGCCAACCTGGTTATCGTGATGGACTAAATAAAGAGTTAGAAGAGTTACGTAACAGCGAAATGTGGCAAGCCGGAGTTGTAGTTCGCAAATTACGTCCTGAAAACAATTAATAATTAAGGAAGTTTTTTAAATAATTATATAGATGAGGATATGTCAATAAGGTGTATCCTCATTCTGTAATTTATGAGTATTGATAAAAAATAGAGGAGCGATATCTCATCGCTCCTCAACCAATTTATAAACTAAACGAAATATATAACACTATAAAAGAATTATTACTATCTTTACATTTGCAAATATAGATCTCTGTGTTAGACCCGACAATACCCAAAATATGGTATTTCTTTAATAAAGAAATTTATATTATAACAAAAAATGAGTATTATTGCATCTTGATTATAATCAGTTTTAAGCAATAAAATAGAGAAAAATACGTTATACTTAAAATAGATAAATTAAACTTGGTATAAAATAAATGAATCGAGATATGAGGAGAAAAATTTTATTTCTTTTTACTTTATTAGTTTTAGCTACATTACCAGTAATGTCGCAAAATATGTCGGACGAAGAGGTAATAGAATATATTAAAAAAGCAACTAAAGACGGAGTCTCTCAAAAACAGATGGCTACTGAATTGGCTGCAAAAGGTGTAACTCGTGCGCAAGTTGAGAGAATAAAAGCGAAGTATGAGAAAGACCAAAAAATCTCAAATAGTAAAAGTGCTGTTGATAAGAATAGAATGAGAACCTCTGTTTCTATTTCAGAAGATAATTTTAAAGGAGAAGCAATAGGAGAAGATAGAAGCAATAAAACCTCTGCAACATCAACACATGGATTAGAGAATAAATTTGGAGGGGTTGATGAACTTATGATAGAGGAGGTTATTGATGATACATTTATTAGAGATAAACAAAAAGTTGCAGAAGGTGATACAATAGAGATATTTGGTCGTAATATATTTAAAAACAGAGATTTAACCTTTATCCCAAATCAGAATATAGCAACACCTGAAAATTACAAATTAGGACCCGGTGATGAAATAATAATTGATATATGGGGCGCAAGCCAAAATACTATTTCTTCAATAATATCGCCGGACGGTAATATATCAATACAAGATATTGGTATAATATACCTTAATGGAATGACGATAAAGGAGGCTACGAAATATTTAAGAAAAGAGTTAAGTCGAATATATTCAGGCATATCTGATGATTCTAATTCAAAATTAAAAGTAACTTTAGGACAATTAAGAACAATTCAAATAAATGTAATGGGGGAAGTAGAGTTCCCGGGTACATATTCATTATCTTCACTATCATCAATATTTCATGCGATATATTCTGCAGGAGGTATTAACACAAAAGGAAGTTTGCGTAATATAAGAATAGCAAGAGCCGGAGAAGATGTAGCCGTTGTAGATTTATATGAATATATTCTTAAAGGAAAAGATTTGTCGGATATAACTCTTCGAGATGGAGATTTGATAATAGTTCCTCCATATGAGAATCTTGTCTCAATAAAGGGTAAAGTAAAACGTCCTATGTATTACGAGACTAAACAAGACGAAACAATGCAGGATCTTATCTCTTATTCTGGGAATTTTACAAGTGATGCATATAAAAAACATTTACAGGTAACAAGAAAAAATGGTAGAGAATTCCAAATATGTACAGTAGATGATGTTGATTTTTCAACATTTAAATTAACTGATGGAGATGAGGTAAATGTCGGAGCTATATTAGACCGATTTGAAAACAGATTGGAAATAAAAGGAGCTGTATATCGTCCTGGAGTATATCAATATGGAGAAAGTATAAAAACCGTAAAGCAATTGGTTGAAAAAGCAGATGGAATTATGGGAGATGCTTTCTTAGGTCGTGCAGTAATGCATAGAGTGAAAGAAGATTTAACTTTGGAGATTATACAAGTTGATATAAAAGGTATATTGAATGGGACAATAGAAGATATCCCTTTGCAAAAAAATGATATATTGTATATACCCAGCATACATGATTTAAAGGATATAGGAACTGTCTCTGTCTTTGGAGAAGTTGCTCGTCCGGGAGATTTTCCATATGCAGAAAACACTACTTTGGAAGACATTATAATTCAGGCTGGAGGATTAACAGAATCAGCTTCAACAGTAAAGGTTGATGTGTCAAGAAGAATAAAAGATAGAAAAGGAGAAGAGGCAACAGACCAAACGGGAAAAATGTTCACATTTGCCCTTAAAGATGGTTTTGTTATTGACGGGGAGTCTGCATTTGTATTGGAACCTTATGATCAGGTATTTGTGAGGAAAAGTCCTTCATATAAAGCCCAAGTAAATGTACAAGTAAAAGGAGAGGTTTTATATGCGGGAACTTATTCTTTGACACAACGTAACGAACGTTTGTCAGATTTAATTAAGAAATCAGGAGGTTTTATTCCGGGAGCATATATAAAAGGAGCGCGTTTAACTCGCAAAATAAATGATGATGAACGAGTAAAAATGCAAAAGACTCTTGATTTAATGAAACAGAATAGTGACTCGTTGGACATTGAGAAACTTGAACTGGGCGATGTCTATTATGTGGGAATAGATTTAGAAGCTGCGATGAAAAATCCGGGTTCATCAGTTGATTTGGTTTTGAGAGAGGGAGATGTATTAGATATTCCGGAGTTCAATAATACTGTTCGTATAAGTGGAGCCGTATTGTATCCTAATACTGTAGTATATGAAGAAGGAAAGAAAACCTCTCATTACGTATCTCAAGCAGGAGGATATGGTACAAGGGCAAAAAAGAATAAGATGTATGTGCTTCATATGAATGGTCAAGCCTCTAAGGCAAAGAAAAATAGTAAAAAAGCAATAACCCCAGGATCTGAACTTATAGTTCCAAGTAGAGGTGAACCACGAATAAATATGCAAAATGCAATGGCATTTGCAACTTCTGCTGCTTCATTGGCAACAATGGTGGCAACAATAGCTAATCTAACAAAATAGTTAATTAAATTAGAAATTTTGCGAGTAAGCGAGAGTAGATTATCTGTTTGTGTTTAGCTTAGTGTTAGCATAATCAAAGAACTATGGTTCTTTAATTAGAAATTAGATATGTTTTTAATTAAGTATTAGTCCCTAATTTTGACTAATAAAAGTATTGTGCAATTATAAAAAAAATATTAATTTTGCACCGCTAAAAAATATAATAACCCTTTAAAAATTAATTCAAATGGCAACAAAAATCAGATTGCAACGTCACGGACGCAAAGACGCTCCTTTTTATCACATTGTAATCGCCGATAGCAGGGCACCACGAGATGGTAAGTTTATTGAAAGGATAGGTTCATATAATCCGAACACTAATCCTGCTACAATAAATTTGAACTTCGACAGGGCTTTATATTGGTTACAAACAGGAGCACAACCAACAGACACAACTCGTAATATCCTTTCAGCACAAGGAGTACTTATGAAAAAACACCTTCTTGGTGGTGTGGCTAAGGGTGCATTCTCAGCAGAAGAAGCTGAAAAACGCTTTGAGGCTTGGGTGGCAAACAAACAAAAAGGAGTTGAGGCTGTAAAAGCACAACTAAATGCTGCAAAAGTTGAAGATGTAAAAAAACGTCTTGAGGCTGAGAAAGCTGTAAACGCAGCAAAAGCAGAAGAGGTATCTAAAAAACGTGCAGAAAAAGCAGCAGAATTAGCTGCAGCTGCAGCAGAGGCAGCAGCCGAAGCAACAGTTGAAGAGGCTCCCGCAACAGAGGAGGCTCCAGCAGCTGAATAATAAATATCTCAAAAAGTAAAAAAGGTAATCACTTCAATGAAGTGGTTACCTTTTTTTATCTTATATAGGTTTGGGGACTGTTTTAATTTTATTAAATGCGTTAGTGCTTTTGCAAAAAAAGAAGTTTTGGATTTTTGAACATAGGTATCTTTTTATCTGTAATATTTGGAATACCCCGCTGTTAGCTGCATATCCCAAATGAAATCTATACGAAATAGGTTCTCAAATAATCTCGAAATAAAATTCAAACAGCATCTTAGTATAACTCAAAAAAAAATGGTATCTTCGCAATAAGAAAAATAATTTATAATATATAATAATATGAGTATCATAAAAGAGGGAAAAACTATAGGATTGGCTTGCGACCATGCCGGATTTGAGGCAAAAGAGCTAATAAAAAATATGCTAATAGAGAACGGGATAGAAGTAAAAGATTTTGGTTGTTATTCAACCGCAAGTGTCGATTATCCCGATTTTGCGCACCCATTGGCTTCTGCAGTAGAAAATGGAGAGTGTTATCCCGGTTTTGCAATTTGTGGTAGTGGAAATGGAATAAATATGACTCTTAATAAACATCAAGGCATACGTTCTGCCCTATGCTGGACAGAGGAGATTGCATCATTAGCCCGTCAACATAATGATGCGAATGTATGTGTTATGCCGGGAAGATTTATTTCTGAAGAGACAGTAAAGGCAATAGTAAATATATTTTTAGAGACAGAGTATGAAGGAGGACGTCACCAACGTCGTATCGATAAAATACCTTTGTAACTAATACCTCTTTAAGCTATATACCGGTATAAAGCAAAACGGCTATTCATTAAGAATAGCCGTTTTGCTTTATTGGTATTAATAAAAGATTAATCCTTATTTGCCAAATCATAGTTCCATTGTTTGAGAGCGTAACCCCAATTCTTTTCAACCAACTCAACGGTTTCAGGCTTGTATTTATATGCGTTCTTCTTATGTCCTTTTTTCTTGCCAATATATGCTTCAATAGCGTCTTTTGCTTCGTCCCAACCTCCAAGAGAAAGTTTCTCATAAATCTCTTTTGTTTTTCCAAAGGGATCTGCTTCAAAGTCTTCAAATCTGAGTTCAACAAGATTTCCTTTAGGGATAAGATTTTTGTCTGCCTCATAACGATTATATAATCTTGTATAAGTCTCCAAAATATCTTTATCCAACTCCTCTTCTGAGTAATCTTGGAACTTAAGAGGTTGAATGGTTTTTGAAAAAAAGTTGCGAGTTGATTCTAATACTGTATATGGATTACGAACCAAATATATAAATTTAGCATTTGGGAACATTTCCAAAAGGAGTTTTACTCTACCTGTATTTGGTGGATTTTTTGATAGATATCTCTTGCCTTTGGTATCCCAAACCGATGTTTTTACCAATCGTTCGTAACACTCTTTAAAGGATTGTTTCTCTTCTTCTGATATGGTCTCAAATAAGAGGTATTTACTACGATACTCTTCAGTGTCTTTAGGAAATATCCAAAAGTTATAAAAAGAGTATGGTGACATATTTGACATTGCAAATTCCTCCTCTTGAGGTTGGTTTGTATTTAATTCCATATTGTCTGCCTCACGTTTTTTGGGCATTGCCAATGCTGTCATCTTTTTAAAAAATCCTTTTATTGTAAACATTATAAAAGGGAATACAGTTTGGTAGGTTGAAGTGTATCCAAACTGTTTATCACAAGCAAAGACATTATGAACAAAAGTTGTACCGCTGCGCCAATGACCTATTATAAAAAGAGGAGAGTCGTTAAGTTTAACATCGCCCAATTTCTTCATATAGCGTTTGTCCTCCCAAAAATTCAGAGAACTTAAAATACGACATATACTTTTTGTAAGATAATATTTGGTTTTGTATCCTTTGTCAATCTTTCGACCTTTGCATACCTCTTTGAAGGTGCTCCATGAAGCTCCTACTAAGGTATTTACTGGTAGGTTTTGAAATTTAAATCCCATCTTTCTTTAAATTAATGATTCAATATCAGAGGCTATATTGCCCTCTTTTGCATTACATTCAATAACTTCGTTATCAATCAAACCATTTTTGACAATGACAGAGTAGCCTTGTTGTGCAATTTTCTTTGCAATTACCATTATGTTTTCCTTGTTATCTAAATCATTTGCATTAATAACTATAGGCATAGCTCCAATATCAAATAAACGACGTTCAAGAGTGAATGTAAATTCGTTCACGCATTCATCTTTTTCTCCATTAATAGAATAGACATTGCCATTAACCCCTGTAATCCTTTTACGGTCTGCAGTAGATATAATAGAGTTGCCTGCTCTCATCGCAATTTTATCATCTTCGGTAATTGTTGAAGTAAGTTCTTTTTCATCAACCTCTCCAATAATCATACCTACAGCTGAAGTGTTATTTGTTATCGGGTCTATTATAATGAAAGAACCGCAATTTTTGTTTTTAGTATATGGGTCAAAGAATAGAGGCTCATTGGTTATAAATACGCACTTGCCAATTTCGTTTAGAGATAGAGCCTTACAATCGGATTTTTTCATTGTATTGACATCAACTTTATATTTTATATTGTCAATACGAACACGAGTGGTATGAGTTGTTTGTTTGATGAAATATTGTTGGTCGGGATCCATACCTTTTTCGTCCATCCAAACCAACATAGCTTCAAAATTACGGCTTATTATGGGTTTGTTGTTAACATGTACAAGCATTTCTCCTCGCGAAAGGTCAATCTCATCTTCAAGAGTAATAGTAACAGATTGAGGTGGAAACGCGTAATCAATCTCTCCCTCATAAGTGTGAATTCCTTTTACTTTTGATGTTTTGCCTGAAGGTATAGCCATAACTTCGTCTCCCTTTCTTACAATACCTGATGCAACTTTACCACAGAAACCTCTAAAATCAAGGTTTGGACGAAGTACATATTGTATAGGATATCTGAAATCGTCAAAGTTGTTGTCGTTGGCAATCTCAACGGTCTCTAAATAATCAAGTAGAGGAATACCATCAAACCATGGGGTATTTTCTGATTTATTTACGACATTGTCTCCTTTAAGGGCAGAAAGCGGGAAACATTTTACATCAGGAATTCCAAGTGGTGCTACGAAATCTGTATAGTCTTTAACAATTTTATCAAAAACCTCTTTGCTATAATCAACAAGGTCCATTTTGTTTACAGCCAATACCACATGCTTAATACCTAAAAGCGAAACCAAATATGAGTGGCGACGAGTTTGAGTAATAACACCGGTTCTTGCATCAACCAAAATAATAGCAAGATTTGCAGTTGAACCGCCGGTAATCATATTTCGAGTATATTGCTCGTGTCCCGGAGTGTCAGCTATAATAAACTTACGTTTGTTTGTTGAGACGTATCTGTATGCAACATCTATTGTTATTCCTTGTTCGCGTTCTGCTTTCAACCCGTCTAACAATAGAGCATAATCAATGGTATTTTCTCCTGCATTACCAACCCTCTCGCTATCTCTTGCAAGAGCATCAAGTTGGTCTTCATATAGTTTTTTACTATCAAATAGCAGTTTTCCAATAAGCGTTGATTTTCCATCATCAACAGAACCTGCTGTTAGCAGACGTAAAAGATCTTTCTTTTCGTCTTGGTCTAAGAATTCCGAAATATTTAATGTTTGGTTCATCTTTAATCAAATTTAAACAGGTTCTTAAAAATATCCTTCTCTTTTCTTTTGTTCCATACTTGCCTCTTGGTCAAAATCTATAACTCGGGTTGTTCTTTCAGATTTTGTTGTTATCATCATCTCTTCAACAATTTTTTCAATTGTATCTGCCTCTGACTCGACAGCACCTGTTAGCGGGTAACAACCAAGGGTTCTGAATCGTACCATCTTCATTTCGGCTTTCTCTCTCATTTCCGCAGGCATGCGGTCATCATCAACCAAAATAAGATTTCCGTCAACGTTAACAACGGGTCTCTCTTTAGCATAGTATAAAGGAACAATTGGTATGTTTTCTAAGCGAATATATTGCCAAATGTCCAACTCTGTCCAATTTGAAAGAGGGAATACACGAATTGATTCTCCTTTTTGGACTTTTGCATTATAAATATCCCATAATTCAGGACGCTGATTTTTGGGATCCCATTTGTGAAAACGGTCGCGGAAAGAGAAGATCCTCTCTTTAGCACGAGACTTCTCTTCGTCTCTTCGAGCTCCACCAAAAGCAGCATCAAATTTATGTTTGTCAAGAGCTTGTAAAAGAGCTTGGGTTTTCATTACATCAGTGTGCACCTTGCTTCCATGAGTAAAAGGTCCTATACCCGCTTCATATGCTTCTTTATTATATTCAACTATCAAGTTCCAACCAAACTCTTTTGCATAAGTATCGCGGAACTCAATCATCTCTTTAAATTTCCATTTTGAATCAATGTGCATAAGAGGGAATGGAACTCGTCCGGGTGCAAATGCTTTTTCGGCAAGACGTACCATTACTGATGAATCTTTTCCGATAGAGTAAAGCATCACCGGATTTTCAAACTCGGCAGCAACTTCTCGTATAATATGTATTGATTCTGCTTCGAGTTCTTTAAGGTGACTTAAATTGTATTCTTTCATATATATTCAAATTACAGAATTGTAATGTGTCATAATTATAGTTTTATACATTCTGTGGCACATTACTATTCCTTGTGATAAATATCTACTGCAAAGATACAAAGAAGAGACGAATATTCTATAATAAACCAATCTAAAATTGACCTTTAGGTCATTAATAATTCAAATATGAATATAAAAAAGGAACTGTCTCAACAAAACTTGTTGGACAGTTCCAAATAGCATAATAATTAATCTGTCTATAAAGATATTTTATCCTTTATCTTTTCTTTTAAAAGAGTAATAGCCTCTTCTATTGTCATTAATGAAGTGTCTATTGAAATGAAAGGATTTTTAGGTGCTTCAAATGGAGCAGAAATACCTGTGAAATCTTTTATTATACCGGCTCTTGCCTTTTTATACAAACCTTTAACATCACGTTGTTCGCAAACTTCAAGCGGGGTGCTGATAAATACCTCTAAGAAATCATTTTTACCTATAATCTCTCCTGCCATTTCTCTTACTTCATTTGTGGGACTTATAAATGAAGCAATTGTTATAATACCGCTATCTGCAAAAAGTTTTGCAACCTCTGCAATGCGTCTGATGTTCTCTTTTCTATCCTCTTCTGAGAATCCGAGGTTGTTGTTAATGCCTGTTCGTATGTTGTCTCCATCTAAAAGTCGGCAAACAAAGCCATGGTTGTGTAACTCTCTTTCAAGAGCTATGGCAAGAGTGCTTTTACCTGAACCTGAAAGACCTGTGAACCAAAGAACAACTCCTCTTTGGTTTAATAGTTTTTCTCTATCCTCACGTTGAAGCATTCTGTCAAATATAGGATAAATATTTTCAGTGGGCATAATTCTATTTTATTTTAAATTGTTTTTATGGTAAGTTAACGGGAATATCGGTTAGGCTTCCCCAATATATAAGTGGGACGAAAATCGTTGTTATAATTAAGCATAAAATACCTAAAGGAACTCCTATCTTCATGAAATCCATGAATTTGTAACCTCCAATACTTTGTACAATCAGGTTTGTTTGGTAACCTATAGGAGTTGCAAAACTTGCTGAAGCTGCCATACATATTGTTATAAAAAATGGCATAGGATCTAATCCTAAATTTTGAGCCATTGATAAAGCTACAGGATATGCTAATGCTGCAGCAGCATTGTTTGTAATAAACTCTGTGATGACGGTTGTAACAAAATATAGAGCGGCAATCATGCCTACAGGACCTAAGTTCCCTGAAACACTTATAAGAGTGTTTGCAATTGCATTGGCAATTCCTGAGTTTTGCATTGCAGACGATATGGCAAATGCAGAAGCAATGGCAATTAGTACGTCCCAACTGACAAACTTTGTATATTTTTTTGCAGGATATAACTTAAATAGGGTCATTGCAAACAGGGCCAATGCGGCAAAGAAGAACATGTCAAGTTTCATTCCGTTAAGACGGGGTAGATATTCTCCGCATGTAGCTCCTGCAACCATCAATATAAGTATGATAAGCGCAGCCCATTTCCTATTCTTTTTCATTGGTGCCTCATAGTCGCTAACATCTGACATCAGATGGAAAACACTACTTTCTCCCCATGCCCCTATAAAAGAGTTGTCTGTAAGTAATAGAAGGTCATCTCCTTCTTCAAACTTAACATCTTCAAACCCTGATGTTATGGTCTTCCCATCTTTCTTGATAGCTATAATTGCAGCGCCATAACGTCTTTGAAAGTCAAACTCTTTAAGAGTTTTTCTTAATCCCGGAAAGCGAGGAGCAAGAACAACTTCAACAACCTTTTCCGCTCTCTTTATAAATTCAGGATCTGCATCTATTATTGAAGTTAGTGTTATTCCTTCTGTTTTTGTGAGGTTCTCTATATGAATACTTCGCCCTGAAATCATTAAAATATCTCCTTCTTGTAGAGTTATGTTTTTATCGACTATATCAATAAATTCATTATCTCTTTTAATTGCTGCAATATCATTTTGGGCTAATAGATTACTATGCCCTTTTATTACTTCGCTCCCGATAAAGGGACTGTTGGAGTTTATGGCAAATTCAAAATAGAACTCTTTTGTCTCATTATGGTTTCCTTTAGTAGTTGTATCTTTATCAGACGAAAGCCATCTCTTAGATGTCGCAAAAATGTACAACAATCCAATTACAAGTGTTATGATACCAATACTTGATATTTCAAACATTTTCATTGTATAAC
The DNA here is from genome assembly GCA_045587545.1 of Candidatus Caccoplasma sp. Lineage (GTDB taxonomy): Bacteria > Bacteroidota > Bacteroidia > Bacteroidales > G3-4614 > Caccoplasma_A. The sequence continues at coordinate 18,371 of JAZNCN010000007.1, read as the reverse complement.
CATCTTGATCCATCATTCCTGAAACCACAAGGTTTGTTGAAGTTCCAATCAAAGTACAGGTGCCTCCTAAAATTGTAGCATAAGAGAGGGGTATTAAAAATTTCTTAATAGGCATTTTGTAAAATTCAGCCCATTTTTTTACTATTGGAGCAAAAATAACCACAATAGCAGTATTGTTTAGCAACGAAGATAGAGCGGCAACAATTGGTAACATTCTTGCTTGTACTGCAAAAACAGAGGTCTTTTTTTGAGGCAATATCATTTTTATAAGGTAGTCAAGAGCTCCTGAGCGTCTTACTCCTTCACTTACTAAGAATAATATTGCCACAGTAATCATTCCTTTGTTGCTGAATCCTTGTATCATCTCTTTGGGAGAAATGATGCCGACTGCCATTAATATAATGGCAACAAGTAGTAATGTTAATCCAGGACGCATTCTGTCCGTTGCCAATACTATTAACATGGCAATTATGGTACATAGTACAAAAATAGCTTCAAAACTCATATACGGATATTTATCGTTTGATAATAAACCAAGGGTTGGTTAAATCTTCTTTGTTATATAGTAATGGCGTTTTTTCATCTTTTAGAGTACAGGTTAAGCCCATGGCTCTTGCAATTGCGTCTCCTGCGGCGGTATCCCATTCCATTGTAGGAGCAAATCTTGGGTAAGCATCTGCCGAACCTTCACAGACAAGGCATATTTTTATAGAGCTGCCTACAGAGACTATTTCAAGATTTGAATGAATTTCTCTGACTTTATTTATGTAAGCTTCTGTCTCTTCCGATAAGTGCGAACGTGAAGCAACCACTCTGTATGGCCTTTCGCTGTTATAGCAAGGCATTTTTATGCTTTTGTTAATAAGGGGAACTATGCCGGTGTAATCTTTTATTGAAATGTTCTCTATTTTATAAGCACCTTCAATTCTTGCACCAAAATAGAGTGTCCTTTTTACGGGGATATATATAACACCCAAAATGGGTGCTCCGTTTTGAACTAATGCAATGTTGACGGTAAATTCTCCATTACGTTTAATAAATTCTTTTGTCCCATCAAGCGGATCAACAACCCATAAAGAACTCCAATCTTTGCGTTCTTTATATGGATTGCTTTTAATCTCTTCACTTAATATGGGGAGACACGACGAAGATAACTCTTTGCAAATTATTTCGTTTGATTTTTTGTCGGCGATAGTGAGAGGAGAGTTGTCTGCTTTCATCTCAATTCCAAAATCGGAGTTTTCGTCGTTATATATTTTTAAAATTTCTTCTCCTGCCAATAATGCAGCTTTAATGGCAGTATCCAAATAAATCTTCATTACTCTCTAAGGTTATTTATTAAAGTAGTAGAAAAAACAATGGTATAATTTAGCACTACTATGCAATAATACAAAATTATAAAAAATATGCAAAATGAATGCCATAAAAACAAAAAAAATAGAAACATTATATAAATTAACGTTATTGTGACATTATTAATATATATCTTAGCAGTGTTAATATATCAAATATATGATTGAGGTAAAACGATATACACTCTCCAATGGATTGAGGCTGGTTCATAATTATAATCCAGGAACAAAAATTGTAGCAGTAAATACTCTGTATAAGGTAGGAGGAAAGAATGATTTGCCAAACAAAACAGGATATGCTCATCTCCTTGAGCATTTGATGTTTGAAGGTAGTGAAAATGTCTCAGATTTTGATGCTGTATTACAAAATGCGGGAGGAGAAAATAATGCATATACTACCTCTGATATAACAAACTATTATGATATTTTGCCTGCACAAAATATTGAAACAGCATTGTGGATAGAGAGCGATAGAATGGTAAACTTAAAACTAACGGAAGAGAGTTTGACTGTGCAACGCAATGTTGTGGCAGAAGAGTTTAAACAAAGATATTTAAATCGTCCATACGGCGATGTGTCCGCTCTATATCGTTCTGTAGCATATAAAAAGCACCCTTACCGAATACCCGTAATAGGAAAGAGGATATCACATATTTATAATGCTAAATTGGAGGATATAAAATCTTATTACAATAAATATTATGCTCCCAATAATGCAATTCTTTCAATTGTAGGGAATATTACATTTGAAGAGAGCGTAAAGTTGGTTGAAAAATGGTTTGGAGGAATTCCAAGAGGAGAAGATATTAAAGATAAAATAGAACATGAACCCAAACAACGAAAAGCCCGTGCAATATCAGTATATCGAAACGTCCCATCAGATATGATATATAAGGTCTATCATATGCCTTCGAGGTATGATAAGGATTATTATTGTATTGATATGATAACAGATATATTAGCTATGGGAAAATCTTCTCGGTTACGAAGAGAATTAGAAGTAAACCGAAAAATCTTTTCGGCAGTTGATTCATGTATAACAGGAGATATTGATCCCGGATTGGTATTGCTGATTGCGCGGTTGAATCCCGGAATTACAATGGAGGAGGCAGATAATGCATTAACGGAGGAGATTAATCGAGTATCATCTACACTTGTTTCAGAACGAGAATTGCAAAAAGTTAAAAATAAATTTGAATCAAATTTCCTTTTTGAAAATATGGGCGTAGGTGATTTAGCTGCACAATTGGCATATTGCGAGTTGTTGGGCGATGCATCATTAATAAATGATATAGTTGATATATATAGAAAGATAACAGCTGAAGAATTAATGAAGGCAGCACAAACATATCTGGTATCTTCAAATAGTACCACTCTATATTATAATGCTCTGAAGTAGTTTTTTTGATTAATATATTTTTATCTTTGAAAAAATATTTTGTTGCAAATAAAAATTAATATATTTGTAGAATAAAGTAATATATCTTTAAAAGTAGAATGTTCAAAAATGAACATATCTAAATGTAATTATTGTGTACGAGGAGCTTGCTCCATAAACTTGTAAAACTATGACAGAAGAAATGAAATCCGTAATTTCGGATAATGAAAGTGTTGAGGTTGAGAATCTAAGTGCAAAAGAGACTATGTCGGAGATTAAATCTGTTGAGGAATTAGAAAACATTGAGGAAAATGTATCATTACCTGTTACCAGATTAGAGGTCGTGGAGAGGATAGAGTCCTCTATAGAAAATTCCATTGCCGAAATAAAAAACGAGGTAGAGCAACTTAAGCAGCAATATTACAAAATACGCAGACAAGAGATAGAGACTGCTCGTTCAGAATATGAGGCAAAAGAGAATTCAGATGAAGAGAAAGTTCCTTTTGTCGCTCCTGTTGATGAGTTGGAAGAACGATTAAAATCAGCATTACAAAATTACAAGGAGAAGAAGGCGAGATATTTAGCAGAGCAAGAGGCTAAAAAAGAGGCTAACTTAACTCGTAAACAAGCAATACTTGACGAGATGTTGCAATTGATAAACGATGCTGATAATATAAACAAAAGATACTCGGAGTTTCAACAGATGCAACAATCTTTCAAAGAGATAAGCGATTTGCCTGCAACTGCAGTGACATCATTGTGGAAAACTTATCAATTGTATGTTGAGCAATTTTATGATATGTTGAAAATAAATAAAGAGCTTCGCGATTATGATTTTAAGAAAAATCTTGAACAAAAAACAGCATTGTGCGAGGCTGCCGAAAAATTGTCACAAGAATCAGATGTAGTGGCATCATTTAAAGAGTTACAACATCTTCATGATGAGTGGAGAGAAGTTGGCCCTGTTGAAAGAGAGATGCGTGAGTCTATATGGCAACGATTTAAAGATGCATCAACAGTGATAAATAAACGACATCAACAATATTTTGAAGATATTAAAGCAAAAGAAAAAGAGGCTGAAGATGCGAAAGTTACAATTTGTGAAAAAGCAGAGTTGATAGATTATGATCAACTTACAAGTTTTGCATTGTGGGAAGAAAAGACAAAAGATATATTATCGTTACAAGCAGAGTGGAAAACATTAGGATTTGCATCTCGTAAAGTAAATACTCAGTTATTTGAGCGTTTTCGTAAAGCGTGCGACAATTTCTTCTCAAAAAAATCAGATTACTATAAAGGCGTAAAAGATGCATTTACTGCCAATATGGAGGCAAAACAAAGATTATGTGAAAAAGCAGAATCTTTGAAAGATAGCACTGAATGGCAAAAAACAACAGAAAAGATGATTGCATTGCAGAAAGAGTGGAAGAATATAGGAGCAGTGCCTCGTAAATATTCCGATTCTCTATGGAAACGCTTTGTCTCGGCTTGCGACTACTTCTTTGAGCAAAAGACACAAGCAACTGCTGCTCAAAATGAAGAAGAGAAGAAAAATCTTGAAGCGAAGAAGATAATATTAGAAAAGATTAAGGCTATAACAGAGACCACCGATAAAAGTGACGCAGAGAAAGAGTTAAGAACTTTAATCTCAGAGTGGAATACAATTGGCTTTGTTCCATTTAAAGAAAAAGATAAATTGAATAAAGCATTTAAGGAGGAGGTTGATAAGCATTTTACAAGATTGAATATTCAAAATAAGAATGCACGTCTATCAGCATTTGAGACAACAATAAAAGGAGGAAACAACAATAAATTATATAATGAACGTGAGAAGCTATTAAGAGCTTATGAAAGAATGAAAGCCGAAAAGCAAACTCTTCAAAACAATATGGGATTCTTAAATATCTCGTCAAAACAAGGAAACACATTTGTAAAGGAGATGGAGCGTAAAATAAAGAAGCTTACTGATGACATTGAGTTGACTTTGGAAAAAATTGATTTGATAGACAAGAATATGAAAGGATAACAAAAAAGAGTAAGCTATGCTTAAAAAAAGGAAAGGAAGGTTTATCAAGGGTATTACTATAGCAGGAGATTTTATATGCATAAACTTGGTATTCTTTTTAAGTTACGTAATATTACCATATGATGTAGTATCCTCTTTTGATTGGAGAATAGGGTGGTTATTGCTAAATATATCATATTTGCCGGTATGTTATATATATGGAGATGTATATAATGAGCGAATAACCTATATTGACCTATTGTTATCAAAGACACTTAAATCATTGGTCGTATTTGTTCTGATGTTTTTATCTCTATCCATGTTTTTCAATTTGGAGGTAGGAACAAAAGTTCAGCTATTCTATTTTGCATCATTCTTTATTTTATTAAATTGCTGGTGGCTTTTAGTCAATAAAGTATTACGTTATTTCCGAAAAAAAGGATATAACTTTAAGCGAGTTGTAATAGTTGGAGCGCGTCAAACAGGGCAAATGCTTTACAAGGAGTTACGCTCAAATGCAGGATATGGATATAAATTTTTAGGTTTTTTTGATAATGTAAAGAGCGATGATGCAAAAATATCAGAACTTATAGTCGGAGATATTTCGCAAGTAGAGAATTTTTGCATCAATAATCATGTTGATGAATTGTATTGTGCGTTGCCAAGTGCCGAAGATGCAGCTATAATAGAGATGCTCCAGATGTCAGAACGTAATACAATCAGATTCTTTATCGTTCCGGAAGTGAGACGCTTTGTAACACGCACATTAAGTTTTGGAATGATAGGTGCAATTCCATTATTGTCGGTAAGAGAGGAGCCTTTACAAAGATGGTTGGCTCGTTTTGTAAAGCGAGCACTTGATTTGTTTATATCAGGAATGGTTATATTATTTTCTCCACTATGGTATTTGCCCATAGCATTAGCCGTAAAACTATCATCTCCCGGTCCGGTACTCTTTAAGCAGAAAAGAACAGGATTTATGGGACGAGACTTTGATTGTTTGAAATTCAGAACAATGAAGGTTAATAAGGATAGCGACACAAAACAAGCGGTTCGTGGCGATGCACGAATAACCAAAGTTGGAGCCTTTCTGAGAAAGACAAGTCTTGATGAGTTTCCACAATTCTTTAATGTCTTTAAGGGAGATATGTCAATTGTCGGACCTCGTCCACACATGCTTAAACATACAGAGGACTATTCAAAACTTATTGATAAATATATGGTTCGTCACTTTATTAAACCCGGTCTTACAGGTTGGGCACAGGTAAACGGATATCGTGGCGAGACTAAAACTCTTCAACAGATGGAGAAGCGTGTTGAGTACGATGTTTGGTACATTGAACATTGGAATATATTTCTTGACTTAAAGATTATAATCCTTACCGCATTTGGTGTATTCAAAGGAGACGAAAACGCATTCTAATTATATATAGTTTCTAAAAAATGAAGATTGTTGTTGTCGGAACAGGATATGTGGGATTAACAACAGCAGTAGCGCTTGCTCACATCGGAAATAAAGTTGTCTGCTTTGACTCGGATAAAGGGAAAATTGAAGAGTTATCACACGCAAAATTATCTATAAAAGAGCAGGGGCTTGAACCAATGTTATTAGAGAGCATTGGTAAAGGGAATATACTCTTTACAAATAATCTCTCTAATGCTTTAAATGGAGCAGAAATTATATTTAATGCGATAGTAACTCCAATAAGAATAGATGGTAGTGCCGATAGTAGTCCTATTCTGCAGTTTGCTAAAAAGATAGGCTCTGAGATGACTTCTCCACTTATATATGTTTCAAAAAGCACAGTGCCTATAGGAACAACAGCTCAGGTAAAGAGAATAGTTGATGAGTGTTTGCGAAAGCGCGGAGTAAAAACATCTTTTGAAGTTATATCTTCTCCTGAGTTCCTCCGCGAGGGAACAGCTCTTGATAGCTTTTTTAATCCCGATAAAATTGTTATTGGTGCTACATCAGAAGAGACATCATCAACCCTATTGAAACTCCTTGCCCCAACAATAAAAGAGGGTACAAAGGTGATAAAAACCTCAATAGAAGCAGCAGAGTTAGCAAAATTATCATCAAATATGTTATTGGCAACTCGTATATCATATATGAATACAATAGCCAATATATGTGATGAAATTGGAGTTGACTTTAAAGAAGTACATGCAGCAATGTTTGCCGGAGTAGCAATGCCCTTATATGCAGGTGCGGGATATAGTGGTGCATGTTTTCCAAAAGATGTACGAACACTAATAAGCAGAGTTAAAGAATTTGGAGTAGATGCAACCCTTTTAGAAGCAGTAGAAGAATTTAATCAAAATCAAAAACTTTTGTTGTATAACAAAATGAAACGTCACTTTTTAAATAATATAAAAGGTCGTAAAATCGCTATATGGGGTGTTGCAACAAAGGCAAATAGTTCAGATATTGAAAACAGCGTATCTGAAGCAATTGTAAGAGAACTGTTGGCGGAAGGTTGTGAAATATCAATATATGATTCAAATGTATCAGAGAAATTTATAAATCTATTTTTATCAAATAATATATTTAATACTCCTAATAAATATGATGCCGTTAAAGGGGCTGATGCACTTTTTGTCCTAAATGATGATGAAGAGTTTAGAGTTACCGATTGGGATAGAGTAAATAAATTGATGACCTCTCCTCTTATATTAGATGCCCCAAATATATGTAACCGCAAAGAACTATCAGAAAAAGGTTTTATTTGTTATGGAATTATAAAGTAAAACTATCTCTGAATATACATTCTTTGTCCTGTTTTATTTGTATCCTCCGCCTAAAGATTTAAATAAATCAATCAAAGCTATAAATTGGTCCCTTATGGCATTGCTATGGTCAATCTCTGCATTAAAGTAACTTCGTTGAGCATCTAAAACATCTAAATAGTTGATGTGTCCGTTAATATGCTGAACTTGAGCAAGTTTTACATATTTATCTGACGATTTTTTAAGAGACTCCATTAAGTGGCTGTTTTCAACAGCTGCAATATATGCATTTACGGCATCATTAACCTCTCGGAAAGCGAGGAGAACTTTCTCTTCATATTCATAACGTTTAATTTCATAAGTTTCAAGAGATGCTTCGTACCTTGCTTTTTGTTTTCCAAAATTAAATACAGGAGCTGTCAGCTCTCCTATCAGATATGTAATTGGCGATTTAATAAATTGTTTAAATCCATTGTTCTCAAAGCCTATATCTGCTCCAATTACAAATTTTGGGAAACGTTCAGCCCATTTATATCCTGCATTTGCCATTGCTGCTTGCAGGGCATGCATAGCCTCTCTGATGTCAGGACGACGTTTTATCAGTTCCGAAGGAATACCAATATGCAAAACATCTTCAGGCATATAAATTTCGTGGATATTGGATCTTTTTATTTCAGCAGGTAAAGAGCCACATAAAAAAGATATTTCGTTCTCTTTCTCTTTTATGTTTTTATATAAATCAGGAATCAATGCGGCTGTCTTTGCATACTCAACTTGTGCTTGTTGATATGGTATTTCCGAGGTAAGCCCCCCCTTAAATCTTATTTTAGCTTGTTCAACATTCTCTTTTCGAGTGTCAAGAGTATTTTGGACAATTGATAATTCTCTATCCAGTCCAACCAATTCAAAATACGAAGAAGCAACTTGAGCAACCAAAGTTGTTTGTAAAGCATGTTTTCCTTCGATGGTTTTCAAATAATTTGATTTGGCTTCCTTGTTGGCCCATCTTAAACGTCCGAAAAGGTCAACTTCCCAAGAGAATGTTAATTTTGTACCAATCTCAATATCTGTAGTTTTTTTATCTCCGTTGTATTTTAAAACTTCTCTGTCTGCATAGCCCTTAGCATTAATTTTAGGAATTAAATCAGCTCTTGTAACTTTATGTAAACGTTCAAACTCTCTAACTCTTGCTTCCGCAGCAAGTAGGTCTTTATTATATTCTAATGTTTTATCAATGATTTTGATAAGATTTGTATCTTTTATAACTCTTAACCAATCCAAATCTGCGATACAAAACGAATCTTGCGGTAGATTTTTGACAATCTGCTCGGGTAATTGAATTTGAGGTTCTTTACAATGTTTTCTAACACCGCACCCCGCAATATAAGTAACTAAAAATAGTAGTAAAATTATCCTTTGCATTGATTAAGATGTCTGTTTTTTAAAAAGTTTTTGATCTTGTATATCCATATAAAAAAGAATGGAACTAACACAATACCTATAGTCATTGCCACAATCATGCCAAAAAACACACCAACTCCAATACCCTGTCTACTTGCAGCGCCGGGTCCTGTTGCCAAAACAAGAGGAAGCATTCCAAGTACAAACGTTAATGATGTCATTATAATTGGCTTAAACCTTTTTACGGAAGCATTTATGGCTGCATCAACAATATTAATTCCTTTGTCAACTTGTTCTTTGGCAAACTCTACTATTAGAATAGCATTTTTTGCAGCCAATCCAATAAGCATTACCAGACCTATTTGAAAATATATATTATTTTCCAATCCAAAAATTGTTATACCAAAAAATGCCCCAACACAAGCAATTGGCAATGAAAGAAGAACAGCTAAGGGTACTGTCCAACTTTCGTAAAGTGCAGCTAAGAAAAGAAATACAAAAAGCAGAGCAAGTAATAGAACATAGCCTGTTTGTCCACTTTGTTTTTTCTCTTGATAAGAAAGTCCACTCCATTCAATGCCTATATTTTTATTAACTTTTTCTTTTACAATACTTTCTAAAGCATTCATTGCTTGCCCAGAACTATAGCCGTGAGCTGCTTCACCGGTTATGGTTGCAGAGTAATACATATTAAAACGTCTTATCGTTCCGGGACCCGTAGTGTAAGAAGTTGTTCCAAGCGATGTAATAGGAATCATAGCATCTCCATTCCCTTTTACAAAATATAAATTCATATTGTTCTGTGTTGCTCTAAAAGGGGCATCTGCTTGAAGATATACCCTATATACCCTATTAAAGAGATTGAAATCATTTACATACACCGAGCCTGTAAAGGCTTTAAGTGTTGTAAAAATATCTGCAACCGAGACTCCCATAAGTTTTGCCATATCTCTATCAATGTCAATATAGAGTTGAGGAATTTCATTTTGAATAGAAGAACTCACTCTTGATAGTTCTTTTCTTTGTGAGGCATAGAAAAGAATTGTATCAGCAGTACTTTTTAGTTCATCATAGGTTGTATTGCCTTTAGCTTCAATAATCATTTCAAATCCTCCGGAAGATCCGATACCGGGAATAACAGGGGGTGTACTCAATAGAACAACAGCCTCGGGATATTTACTCAAATTATATCTGACGCTATCAATTAAAATTGATAAATTTTTAGTTTTTCTCTTTTCCCAAGGTTTCATTACCACAGTTAATTGGCTTCTTGATTGATTTGTGCCATGTCTTGGACTTGAGCCTGTAACATTCATAATGTGCTCAACATCAGGTAAAGTGCTTAAGTATTTGATGGCTCTGTCAGTAACAGCTCTTGTCCGCTCTAACGATGCGCCCTCCGGCAGTTCAAATTCCACGGTAAAATAACCTTGATCCTCCTGAGGAATAAAACTTTGAGGAACGAAATTCATCATAATTATTATGATGGCAATAGATATTGCAAAGAATATAAATACTCTTTTTGAGTTATTAAGACATTTGTTAATAACATTTCTATACCAGCTATTGCCTCTGTTCAGAGCATTATTAATAGCTCTAAATACTTTATTTCTCGGTTGGTTATTAATATCCTCTTTTTTAAGAACTTTTGCGCACATTGCAGGACTCAATGTTAGAGCTACAATAGTAGATATAATAACAGAAACTGCAATTGTAATAGTGAATTGCCTATATAAAATTCCGGATATTCCCGGCAAGAAACTAACAGGGATAAATACTGCGCATAAAACCAATGACGTTGCAATTAAAGCTCCTCCTAAATTCTTCATTGCTTTCTTTGTCGCCTCGTATGCCGATAAATTTTCTTCGCGCATATGTCTGTCAACGTTTTCAACTACGACAATGGCATCATCTACAACAATACCAATAGATAAAACAAGACCAAGCAAAGTGAGGGTATTAAGAGTAAAATCAAAAATGAGCATTACTCCAAATGTGCCAATCAAAGAAATTGGGACTGCAACAGCAGGAATTAATGTCGAACGCCAATTTTGTAGCGATAAGAACACAACTAAAATCACCAATAAAAGAGCCTCAAGAAGAGTTTTATATACCTCCTTAATTGATTGATTTATGTATTCGGTCATATCAAAAGGAATGTCGTATGTAATGCCTTCGGGGAAACTTGTGCTTATTTCAACCATTTTCTCTTTAACCCTTTTCGAAACCTCCATCGCATTCATGCCAGGGAGCATTTTTATCTCTAATACAGCTGCATTCTCTCCATTGATACCACTTTCAGTATTGTATGATTGAGCTTCCAAATCAATTTTGGCAACATCTCTTAATCTTAATATTGAACCATCTTTATTAGTTTTTATAACAATATTCTCAAACTCGCTTACTGTCGATAGTCTGCCTTGAGCAACAATTGGTATTGTAATGTCGTATCCCTCAATTGGTTGTTGACCTAAAACTCCTGCGGCGGATTCCCTGTTTTGTTCCTTAATGGCTTTTTGAATGTCTTGAACCGTTAAACCAAGAGCAGCTAAATTTGCGGGGCGCACTTTTATTTGCATGGCGTAATATCTACTGCCAATGTTTGAAACCTGTCCAACGCCATTAACCCTTCTTAGTTGATCCAAAACATTTAATGTGGCATAGTTGCTCAAATATATTTCGTCAAAATTTGGATCCGTTGATTTTAAGACGATAGTCATCAGTTTACTTGAAGCTTGTTTCTCAATTGATATGCCATTTTGAATTACTTCAAGCGGCAATCGGGCCTCAGCACCTTTAACTCTGTTTTGCACTTCAACAGCGGCCAAATCGGCATTGTTGTTAATGTCAAAAGTAAGAGTTGCCGTAAAAGTTCCGGTATTTGAACTTTGAGATTCCATATATATCATTCCCGGAGTCCCATTCAATGTTTGTTCAATAGGTGTTGCAACAGCTTGTGAGACAGTTTCGGCTCCGGCACCAGGGTATGATGCTGATATTTTAATAACTGGAGGTACTATTTGAGGATACTGATCAACAGGGAGTAGCCACAATCCTAAAAAACCTATTATTAAAATAAGAATTGATATGACCATCGAAAAAATCGGACGGTCAATAAAAAAATCACTTTTCATTGTCGTCCGAGTTTAATATATTTACGCGCATTCCGTGGTTTAATTTATGATATCCTTCAACAATAATCATTTCATTGCCACCTAATCCTCTATTTACTACAACACGGTTTTTAACTTCGGGACCTAACTCAATAAAACGTTTTTCAACAATAGAGTCTTTTCTTGCAACATAAACGTATGCAGCTCCTTTTTCAATAATTAGAGCCTTAGAAGGAACAACAACGGCATTTTCATGCACGTCCATAAGTAGTTTTACTTTTGTTAACTGACCGGGTAAAAGAATGTGATCAGGATTAGGCATTTGTGCTCTTACCGAAAAAGTACCGGTATTGGGATCAACTTGAGGATCTGCAAAATCAATAATGCCGTGTATAGGGTATTCGGTATCATCTGCTAATGTAATAGTTATATAGGGATTCCAGTTCCTCTCTTCAATTGTTTTTCCAAGATTAACATTTCTTTCTTTGCTTTTCAAATAATCCAAACCTGTCATACTGAAGTTTACCTCAACAGTATCACTATTAACCATAGTTGCAAGTAGCGATTTTCCCCCTGGTCCTACCAAAGTACCAATGTCCGCAGAACTTTCACTGATGTATCCGGATATTGGAGAGCGAACCTCAGTATAGCTTAGAGCAATCTCTGCTTGCGTCAAGTCTGCTTTACTCATAATAACTTCAGCCTTTGCTGCCTCATATGCGGCAATAGCATTGTCTAAATCCAATTGACTTGCGGCATTTTGTTCAAATAGAGGTTTTATGCGCTTATAATCCTGTTCTGCTTTTAGTTCAAGAGCTTGATTTTTGTTTAGTTGAGCTTTGGCCTTTTCAACTTTGGCACTATAAACTTGAGGGTCTATTGCAAAAAGAATATCATTTTTCTTTACATAACCACCCTCTTCAAAAAACATCTTTTCCAAATAACCTTCAACTCTTGCTCTTATCTCAACGTGTTGTTTGGCTTTAATTTTACCTGCATATTCAACGTAAATCTCAACATCTTCTCTAATTACAGGCTCAGCTAAAACTGTTGGGTATTGGGGCGGTAATGGTCTGGGCCAATTTATCCAAATAATAATACCAATAAATGATATTATAATACCTATAAGGATATAATTATATTTTTGAGAAAATTTTTTTATTCTTATAAATCTCTTTTTTAATAATTGCCAATATTTTGAAATATTTCCGGTAGGAATATATATTTGCATATTAGATGTATTATATGGTTTGTAAACTATTATATATACAAATACAAAATTAGCATTTATTGTCAATAATATTTTTAATGTAAATGTTAAATTTAACGTCAAAACTCATATGAAGTGTAAAATTTAACAATTTTTACATAAAGACAATCGCCTATCTTTTTTAGTGATAGGCGATTGTCTTATTTAACGAAAAAATATATCTCTTGTTAAACAAATTTATAATTTTTATAAAAAGAGAATCCTCGGAGCAGCTCCTCAACAGTTAATCTTTTTTTACCGGGTAGTTGTAGCGATGTTAGTCTTAAACTGCCTTCCCCGCAAGCTACCTCAATATAGCGCTTGCCGTCGCTTTTAATATCTCCGTAGTCTCCACAACTATCTACAATATCGGCACTGAAAATTTTAACAGCAAGAGGTTCTTCCCCCTCTTTAATCTGTAAAGCACCCCAAGCGGCAGGATATGGCGAAAGACCTCTTATCTTATTTCTTATTTCAATTGCACTCTTACTCCAATCAATACGGCAATCATCTTTAAATATTTTAGGGGCAGCCTTTAGGTCAATATCCATAGGTTGCTCTTTGGGTTCAATGTTCCCTTTTGCAATTGCATCAACAGTTTCGCATACCATATCAGCACCTATTAACATCAAACGGTCGTGTAACGTTCCTGCGCAATCATCATCGCTAATAGGCGTTGTACGTTGCATAATTATATTTCCTGTATCAATCTCGTGAGTCAAAAAGAATGTAGTAACTCCGCTCTCTTTATCACCATTCATTATGGCCCAATTAATAGGTGCAGCACCGCGATATTGAGGCAATAAAGAGGCATGAAGGTTAAAAGTACCCATAGGAGGCATATTCCAAACACTCTCAGGTAACATTCTAAAAGCAACTACAATTTGCAAATCTGCATTAAGACTTTTCAACTCTGCCAAGAACTCCTCATCTTTAAGCCTTTCAGGCTGCATAAGGTATAGCCCTTTGCTTAAAGCATACTCCTTAACGGCAGAGTATCTTATCTTTTGTCCACGTCCGGCTGGTTTGTCTGGCATAGTAACAACACCAACAATATTATAACCTCCCTCAACAAGTCTCTTTAGGCTCTCCACGGCAAAATCGGGAGTACCCATATATACAATTCTAATATCTTTACTATTCATTTCTATTTTTGTTTAATCTTCAGAGTAGTGAACAAGTACTCTGCGGTAAGAGTTGAATATTTTTGATTTTGATACAAATCCTACATATTTCCCATTCTCAACAACGGGGAGGTTCCATGCATTTGTTTCATCAAAAGTTCTCATTACTTGTTCCATTGGCATGCCAAGCTCAATTTTTGCTCGTGGAGTAACCATAAATTTACCTACGTGAAAACGTTTGTATAATTCAGGTCTGAACATAATATTTCTAATATCATCAAGCACTACCATACCAAGGAAGTTGTTCTCTTTATCAACGACAGGAAAAATGTTTCTATTTGATTTTGATATAACTTGTACCATCTCACCCAAATCCATATCGGGGCGTACTGTAAGCAAATCTGTTTCAATAACGCTATCCATCTTTAAGAGGGTAAGAACAGCTTTGTCCTTATGGTGTGTTATCAATTCACCTCTTTTTGCTAAACGGTGAGTGTATATACTATGGTTACTGAAAATTCTGACAGTACCATACGACGATAGCGAAGCAATCATTAATGGCAAGAAAAGGCCATATCCTCCCGTTAACTCGGCAGTTAAGAAGAGAGCCATAAGAGGAGCATGCATAACACCTGCCATAACAGCTGTCATTCCCATGAGTGCAAAATTCTTTTGTGAAAGGGGGTCGGGCATGTCAATAAAATGATTAAATATAAATGCAAATAAAAATCCGCACATACAACCAACATACAAGCTCGGAGCAAATGTACCACCCACACCTCCTGCCCCGTTTGTGGCAGCAGTAGCAAACGATTTAAACATTATGATAAGGGTAATCATAAGAGCTAAAATCCAGAAGTTGTTCCGTCCGGCATAAAAGAAACTCTCTTCCGTAATAGCCTCTTGGTTTCCACTTATTATTTGCGAAATTGAATCATAACCCTCACCATAGAGTGGGGGAAGGAAGAAAATAGCAGCACTTAAAATCACAGAACCAACAGCAAATTTTAACCATGGTTTTGAGTTTAATTTGCCAAAAAGTTTCTCCATTAATAATATAGAACGGGTAAAATACAATGAAATAAATCCACAGAAAATACCTAAAATTAAAACAATCGGAAACCTTTGAGCTTTCCAAATTTCAGTATGGTCAAAGTGGAATTCCGGCATAGGACCATCAAAAATATATATGACGGTAGCTGCGGTAGCTGCAGAAATCATCAATGGCATAACCGATGCTGTTGTAAGTTCAAACATCAAAACCTCAATAGTAAAAAGCAAGCCTGCGATTGGAGCTTTGAATATGGCGGCAATACCTGCCGCAGCGCCACAGCAGACAAGTAACATTAATTGTCGAGCATCAAGCCTGAATATTCTACCAATATTAGAACCAATGGCGGCTCCCGTATAAACCATTGGAGCCTCTGCTCCAACTGAACCACCAAAACCTATAGTGATAGAACTTGCGATAAGAGAGCTGTATGTATTATGAGGTTTGAGTCGGCTCTTCCTTTGCGATATAGCATGTAAAACCCTTGTAACACCATGACTGATATTATCTTTCACAACATACTTTACAAACATCCATGATATGAGAATACCAATAGAAGGATATACCAAAAAGAGGAAGTTGGCATCTCCAATTGAGAAGTGCTCGGTAAGTGCATCTTGAATAAAATGGATAATGTATTTTAATAGCATTGCTGCGCATGCAGCACCAATACCAATAATAAGACTCAATATAAGAATGAGATTCTTTTCGGTAATATGTTTCTCTCGCCAAATGGCAAGTTTTAGTGTTAAATCTTCAAATCTCTTAAACATACTCTTTTACATACCTCTGCCCGTAAAAACAATCTTTACGGTGTAAAATAATATCTTTATATCAATAAGTAGCGACATATTCTCCAAATAGAGAATATCGTATTTTAAACGAGCAATCATTTCGTCAATATTTCGGGCATAGCCATAATTTACCATACCCCACGATGTAATACCTGGACGTACTCTATGTAATAAACTGTAATATGGCGCACGTTCAATAATTTTATCAACAAAATATTTTCTTTCCGGACGAGGTCCAACCAACGACATATCGCCTTTAATAACATTCCAAAATTGAGGTAATTCATCTATGCGATATTTACGAAGCCACTTACCAAATTTGGTAATACGCTCATCGTTAGGGTTTGACAAAAGAGGGGTATCGCCTTCGGCATTTTCTACCATTGAACGGAATTTATACATGGTAAACTCCTTACGTTTAAAGCCAACCCTTTTTTGCTTAAAAATTATACTCCCTTTTGACGATAATTTTACTCCTATTGCTACATATAACAATAGTGGAGATAAAACAATTAGAGCAATTGACGATAGAATAATATCGCAAAAACGTTTAATATTCTCTTCTGTGTCCGAGAGAGAGAGAACGCTTACATCAACGAATGGCGCACCGTAAATATCGGATAATCTTATTCTTGATGTTAGCATCTCATACTCTTTTGCCTCCAACATAATAGGAAGGTCATACTTATAAAGAGAGTTTATAATATTGAAAGTATTAGCTCTATCGTTGTCCTCTGGCGAAACAATAAGCTTTTTAATACTGTTTTTTTTAATTACATCATCTAAGTTGTCAAAGTTGTAAATAGGCAATGATGCCTCAATATTATTTTCTCCCTCTAATTTTACATAACCTACAATATCATATCCAACAGAGTATCTAAGGTTTTTTATTGATTCTACTAAATTTACGGCATCTTTATTACACCCAATAACAAGAGTATTAAACCCTATTGAACCATTATGAACACGTTTGGCTGTTCTTGAAGTAATAAAACATCTGCCACTGTATACAAGTAAAAAGCCTATAATAAATAGTGTAAAAACAAGATTGTAGTTATATTCGGTATATATATATTTGTTCATCAAAGAGATGAACAATATTGATAAAACCCAAAACAGAATTGATATAAAAGTTGTAAAAAATTCTCCGGCTCTCGATTTGAAAACAACCCTGTTGTAATATCCCGAGAGGTAGAATATAAGCATCATACCTATTGGGTATAATATTTGAGCCATAATAGAGCGAGGAGAAGAGATAAACCTTAAGAAAGAGCCATACATCTCTTCAAGAGGAAGAATGTTATAACGATATATATTAAAGAGAAACCACGTTGCCAATGCAGCAATGCAGTCCCAAATAATATATCTCCGTTTTAATATTTTGTTTATCACGCTCTTAAAATTTTAATTAAGCCTCCGTCATCAACCTTAATGACACTTGAAGCGGCAGGTTTATTCATATCGTTGCGTCTAAAGTCAACAATATAATCAACGCTCTTTTTTATATCCTCACTTATTTCGCTGAAATTTAGAGGAGATGCCTCCCCGCTTATATTGGCAGAAGTTGAAACTATTGCTTTTCTGAATCTGAAACATAACTTCTTTGAAAACTCTTCGCTTGTAACTCTTATGCCTACACTACCATCTTCCGATAATAGTAAAGTTGATAAGTTGCGCCCTCTCGGGTAAACAATTGTCAACGGTTTGTCAGCTACTTCAATAAGTTCATTAGTAATTTCAGGAACATCTTCGGCATAGAAGTCTATTTTTACAGGATTGTCAACCAAAACTATTAAAGCTTTACTGTCGGCTCTGCGTTTAATCTCAAACACTCGTTTAACAGCTTCGTCATTAGTAGCGTCGCAACCAATTCCCCAAATAGTATCGGTAGGGTATAATATAATACCACCCTTAGCCAATATCTCACATGCCTTTTTTACCTCATCATCAATCGAAGCCATATTGTAGCAATATAATAATAAAGCAAAGATATATTTAAAATAGGAGTTAAGCAAATAAAAAAGTTTTTAGTTTTCAACTTCGTTTCTCTTTAATACGACTAATTAGACCAATTGGGCTAATTAGTCTAATACTAACAGCTTTTTTTAAAAAAAAAGTATGGTTAAGTAGTTGTAAATCAGTAATTTACCCCCCCCCTCCTCCTCCTCCTCCTC
>JAZNCN010000006.1:0-2472 GCA_045587545.1 Candidatus Caccoplasma sp. | reverse complement strand
CGCTTCAATAGCGGTTTCAAAAGCGGATTCTCCAACTTCTTCAAGGCCTCGCCAAAAATCTGAATTGTCAAATTGGTTATCTGCTTCAACATATCCGGACTTGTAATAAGCGTAAACTCGACATTCTGCATATTGGAACCTGTAGGTGCCCGGTGTGCCGCCTCCACAATATCAGTGAGCGAGGTTTCAGGGATTGGAGCCTTGGTAAAGACTCTCAACGACCTGCGCATTTTGCAAAGAAGCATTACCTGCTCCGATTTAGGCATTGCGGCATAATTTATGGTATGAACCGTACCTTTAGGAAATAGAGAGTGCACAACTGAATCAGTCGGACAGACAGCCATACAGTGTCCGCACCCAATACAACGATTAACCTTGTCGGTCACAATTCCATCATCGCCCGCAGCAAATATTCCTGACGGACAAACTCTTACACACTTGGCACAGCGAACACAACTCTCCGCCTTAACCCCTATCTCCAAATTTTCCATACTGTTATTTCAAATCCAGAACCCTTTTAATTCAATCATCAATTATTTAAGCAGTTTTACTCTGCTTTGGTCCGCAAAATTAATCAATTCTACCCTGAAACCATCAAATAGTGCTAAGCAAACTTCACCTCGCAATAAAAAGAGGCTGTCTAACAAGTTTTAGGCAGCCTTATTTTTATGGTAAAAAATAGGCTTTCTCGTTGAAAATCAACAGGAAAGCCTTTGTTATGTCATAGATTTTTAGTATATTTGTGTTGCATAAAAGTCTAATAATCAAGACATAACATGGCAAAGTTAGCAATAAAATCCGACAGAGCAAAACAAAATCTCTTACTTCCTCCATCATTGGATGAATTAATACCTTCCACCCATATAGTAAGAGTAGTGAGTGAGGTAATAGATTTTCTTGATATAAAAGATATTCTTTCAACTTATAAAGGAGGAGGAAACAGTGCTTTTAATCCTAAAACGATGTTGAAGATACTTGTTTATGCCTATCTGTGTAATATTTATTCGTCTCGTAAAATCGCACAACAACTTTGTGAGAATATTAACTTTATGTGGTTATCAGGAATGAGTCGTCCTGATTATCGTACAATCAATTACTTTCGAAGTAAGCGTTTGAAAGATAGCTTCGAATCGATTTTTACTCAAGTGGTAGAATTGTTACATTCCCAGGGATTTATTTCATTAAATGTTCAATATATCGATGGCACGAAACTTGAGTCCTCGTCCAATAAATATACTTTTGTTTGGCGAGGTTCCGTTGAAAAGAATGATGCAAAATTGAAGACCAAAACCCAAGCCTTGCTTCAACAAATAGAATCCAATCGACTTCAAGAAGATGAGCAGCTCCCTTATTTTGATGATATGAATGCAGAAGATTTCAGTAAACGATTAGATAATATCAAACAGCATATAAACGATGAGGAGTTAAGTAAATCCGACAAGAAGAGTCTGCAAACAATTGAAGAAGAATATATTCCTCGCATGGAACGTTATGCACAACAGTTATCTACGATGGGAGATAGAAACTCCTATTCCAAGACAGATCCCGATGCAACGTTTATGCGCATGAAAGAGGATGCTATGCTCAATGGCCAATTGAAACCCGGTTACAATGTTCAAATTTCGACAGAGAATCAGTTCATTACCAATTATGATATATTTCAAAGGCCAACCGATACCTTAACCTTAATACCTTACCTTCAATCCTTCATGAGCAGATATGGAAGAAGCAGTTCTGAGATAGTTGCAGATTCGGGTTATGGTTCAGAAGAGAATTACGAATATATGCTGATGAATGGAATGACACCATTTGTAAAATACAATATGTTCCATGTTGAGCAACGTCGTAAATATCAAAATAATGCATTTTTAGTCTCTAATCTTTTTTATAATGCGCAAGAAGATTTTTATGTATGTCCAATGGGACAGAAATTATCATTCAAGAAAACAGAGCAAAGAAAAACAGCAAGTGGCTTTATTCAGACAGTAAGTGTTTATTGCGCAACACGTTGTCAAGGATGTCCCTTGAGAGGACAATGCCACAAATCAAAGAATAATCGACGCATTGAGGTTAATCACACTCTTGAAGAGTATAAGGCAATAGCAAGAAAGTTATTGATGAGTGAGCGAGGACTGATGCATCGAAGCTATCGACCGATAGAACCAGAAGCTGTATTTGGACAAATAAAACAAAATGGAAATTTTAGAAGACTAAGATTAAAAGGAATGACCGGAGCAAAAATCGAGTTCGGTCTAAAAGCATTGGCTCATAATGTGGCGAAACTGGCCCAGCAACGGGCTAACTCCCCCTTTTTTATATTTTTTTCGGAAAATGTATGGTGTTTTTATCAAAATACATTCCTACCAACTCCTTTTTATCGCATCGAAAATAAAAATACAAAAGTGCTGCACGAATTTGTCTATAGACAACAAAAAAGAGCTGCCTAACATTATTCTTTGTTAGACAGCCTCT
>JAZNCN010000005.1:0-142707 GCA_045587545.1 Candidatus Caccoplasma sp. | reverse complement strand
GGCTATAGCGTCAGGGCTCCACCTCTTCCCATCCCGAACAGAGAAGTTAAACCTGACCACGCCGATGGTACTGCGCAAGTGGGAGAGTAGGTAGCCGCCCCTTAGAGAAGAGAGAAGTCTTAAAACTTCTCTCTTTTTTTTACGGTTAGTTATAACGAGCAAACACCATCGTTACTAACCTTTTGAACTATTTCTTTTATGACAATAAAAGTCATAGGGGTCATTAAGGCCCTTAAAGAGATAAGAGATAGAATACAAATATTAGGCTAATTTTCCAATTATTTCAATACCGTCAAAGAAGGGACAGAGCATGCTCTGTCCGAGAAAGGGGCAAAGTTACAACCGCTTTTTACTAAGATATCTACGATGACTAAGATAACTAAGATAACTAAGATAACTAAGTTATACTCTGTAATATCAACTTTTCTTAGTCCTCTTAGCAATCTTATTTATCTTAGTAATCTTGTTGTTTTAAATATTTTGTGAGATAACTTCTCGGTGAGAGCCCCCAAAATAAAAAAAGCTGTACGAATGTACAGCTTTCAGGGTGAATAATGGGGCTCGAACCCACGACCTTCGGAACCACAATCCGACGCTCTAACCAACTGAGCTACACTCACCATTTGTTTTTGCGTTGCAAAGGTAATGTTTATTTTTGTTTTATGCAAGAATGTGAGCTCTTTTTAGAGAAAAAATATTCAATAATTTCACCTTTGTTATGTTTGTTAAAAAGGTTGTCAATTTCATTATTGAATATTTTCATATCTTGTTTCAACTTTTGAGGTAAATTGATATTGTTTATAGTTGTGCTGTCGCATGGAATAACTGCAAAATTGGAGTTTTTTACCACATCAGGGCGTTGGGTAAATATTTTTGAATATTGAGGATTTGTTATTTTGATTTTATCTTGTTCTTTTGTAACGAATAGTTTAAATATTATAGATCCCATAGTCATCTTTGTTTTCATATTTGATATGAAATTTCCTAATGAAAATACGGTTATATTTTCAATATTGCCACTGCTATCGGTTTCGGCTATTATAGGTTGTACAACATGGGGGTGTGAACCTATTACTATTCTTACTCCATTTTTATGTAACCATTCTGAGAGCTTCTTTTGATGAATATTTGGTATTAGTTGATATTCATCACCCCAATGCATATTGGCTATTATTATATCACACTCTTTTATTTTGCAGAAGGCTATATCTCTTTTAATTAGAGTTGTATCAATATAGTTTATAACAGCTCCCTGTTTAGCTACTATGCCATTGGTCCCATAGGTATAGTTGAGCATACCTAACTTTATATTCCCTTTTCTTATTATGAAAGGGTGCTTTATGTTGCGTTCGTTCTGGCTATTATATGTTCCTAAATGTTTTATTTTTAAAGAGTCTAATGTTTTTATGGTTTTGAATACTCCACTACTGCCTCTGTCAAGAGAGTGATTGTTTGCAGTAAGAAAGATGTCAAATCCACAATTTTTCAGGGCTGATGCAAATTCTGTTGGCGAACAAAAAGCAGGATAGCCGCTATAAGGTTTACTTCCGAGTGTGGTTTCAAAATTTATAACAGCAATGTCTGCCAGTGAGATTTCATCTTTTATAGCTTCAAAGTTATTGTTGTATTGGTAAATTCCATTATTGTATGCATTATCAAGTTGTGCTTGGTGTTGCATTGCATCGCCTGCAAATAGCATTGATATGGTTTGCGCATTACCACTGCATGGTAATAGAGTTATGAGTATAAAAAAGGATAATATTTTAAACTTTGCGTTAAACATTGGAACAAATGTAATTTATAGCTTCAAAAATTACAAATAAAAGCTATTAAAAAAAATGAACGTCAAGATTTCTTGACGTTCAAACTATTTATATTCTAATAATTTATTAATATATACATTTTTTACCTGCAAGTAGAGTGTTTCGCATTAACGAAACTATTGTCATAGGGCCAACACCTCCAGGTACAGGTGTTATATATGAGCATTTCTCAGCTACTTCGTCAAATTTAACATCGCCTGTAAGCTTAAATCCGCTTTTTGTTTTGTCCGAAGGAATACGAGTAGTACCTACGTCAACAATAACCGCTCCCTCTTTAACCATATCAGCTGTAACAAATTCGGGAGAACCTAATGCTGCTATTATTATATCGGCATTCTTACAAATCTCTTTCAGGTTTTCAGAGCGGCTATGGCATACGGTTACTGTTGCATTTCCGGGATTGCTTTTCTGCATCATAAGTGTTGCAACAGGTTTACCAACAATATTACTACGTCCTAATACAACACAATTTTTTCCTTGAGTATTTATATTGTATCGTTTAAGAAGTTCCATAATGCCTGCTGGTGTAGCTGATACAAAGCACGGAAGACCTATTGACATTCTACCAACGTTTATCGGGTGGAATCCGTCAACATCTTTTTTGTAATCAATGGTTTCAATAACGCGTTGTTCTGAAATATGTTTTGGTAAAGGTAGTTGAACAATAAATCCATCTACGTCATCATCGTTGTTTAAACGTTCAACTTCTTGAAGGAGTTGCTCTTCTGTGATATCGTCCTCAAAACGAATAAGTGTTGATTTAAAACCACACTCTCCGCAAGCTTTTACTTTGTGTGCAACATAGGTTTCGCTACCTCCGTCGTGACCAACAAGAATTGCTGCTAAATGTGGAGTCTTACCTCCGTTTTTTACAATCTCTTCAACCTCTTGGGCTATCTCTTTTTTAATTTCGGCTGCAATAGCCTTGCCATCTATCAACTGCATGGTTTATCTTCTTTTAATGTTACGCATTGCTTGCATTGGATTTTTGCTGAGTTTGTGCATCATTTTTCGAGTGGTATCAAATTGTTTTAAAATTCTGTTTACCTCTTGAATTGACACTCCACTACCTTTTGCAATTCTTTGTCTGCGACTGCTGTTTATAATATCAGGGTTACTTCTCTCTTTCGGAGTCATTGAGCCAATAATAGCTTCAATACCCTTGAAAGCATCATCTTTGATATCAACATCTTTTAAGGCTTTTCCAACACCGGGAATCATTGATGCAAGGTCTTTAAGATTACCCATTTTTTTGATTTGTTGAATTTGTCCAAGGAAGTCGTTGAAATCAAATTGGTTTTTAGCTATTTTCTTTTGAAGACGGCGAGCTTCCTCTTCGTCGTATTGTTCTTGTGCACGCTCAACAAACGAAACGATATCGCCCATTCCCAAAATTCTGTCTGCCATACGCTCTGGGTGGAATACGTCAAGCGCCTCCATCTTTTCGCCTGTACCAACAAACTTAATAGGTTTATTTACTACAGTTCTGATTGATAGGGCTGCACCACCACGAGTATCTCCATCAAGTTTGGTAAGAACAACACCTGTAAAGTCAAGACGGTCGTTAAATTCTTTTGCTGTATTTACAGCATCTTGACCTGTCATTGAATCAACAACAAATAATATTTCGTTGGGATTGATTCCGTTTTTTACAGCTTCAATCTCGTTCATCATCTCTTCGTCAACAGCCAAGCGTCCTGCTGTATCCACAATAACAACATCATTGTTGTTACGTTTAGCTTGAGCTATCGCGTTTTGTGCTATTTCAACAGGGTTTTTATTTCCCTCTTCGCTATATACAGGTACACCTATTTGTTCGCCCAATACTTTTAATTGCTCAATAGCTGCGGGACGGTAAACATCGCAAGCAACTAAAAGAGGTCGTTTGCTTTTTTTGTTTTTAAGAAGAGTTGCGAGTTTACCAGAGAATGTAGTTTTACCCGAACCTTGCAAACCTGCCATTAATATAACTGCAGGGTTTCCAGAGACATTAAAGTCGGCAGCAGTACCACCCATCAACAGTGCAAGTTCGTCATGAACAAGTTTTACCATTAATTGCCCTGGTTTAACAGCAGTTAGCACATTCATACCAAGAGCTTTCTCTTTAACGGTATCAGTGAATTGTTTAGCAACCTTATAGTTGACATCGGCATCTAAAAGAGCTTTTCTTACATCTTTTAGAGTTTCTGCAACATTAATTTCGGTAATTTTACCTTCTCCTTTTAGTATCTTAAACGATCTTTCTAAGCGTTCACTTAAATTTTCAAACATCTTGTATAATGGTTAATTTATAAAATCAATGTAACTTTTTTAAAACAACAAAAAGGGTTTTGCCCCTTTTTGTGATAGTATTATTTATGTTGTAAACTATGTTTATTCAACTATTTTATTTGTTTTTGCTTCAGGGAAAACAACTTTTGGTTTAAATGTTTCAGCTTCCTTCTGCTCCATCATCGCGTATGCCATAATAATAACAACATCTCCGGGTTGAACTAAACGGGCTGCTGCTCCGTTAAGGCAAACTACGCCTGAATTTTTTTCTCCTTTAATTACGTAAGTTGAAAATCTGGCACCGTTGTTATTGTTTACAATATGAACTCGCTCATTTTCCATTATTCCGGCAACATTCATTATAGCTTCGTCAATTGTTATACTGCCTATATAATTTAGATTTGCCTCAGTAACAGTGGCGCGATGAATCTTTGATTTAAGAATTTCTACAAGCATCTCCGTCTATTTTACAGAATATGTTATATTGTCAATTAGTCTTATCTCTCCACAGAAAGTTGCTATACAACCAACAGGGCGTTTTGTCTCATTCCAATCTTTTATTGGTTGAAGTGTATCCCCGTCAACAATCTCGTAATACTCAACCTTAAACTCGGGGATTTTATTAAGAGTATCAATAACAAAATTTGTTGTTTCTTCAACACTATGATCTTTTGCAAAGGTATAACTTTTAGATAGAGTTTCCCATATTTTAGGAGCATTTTTTCTTTGGCTTTCAGTAAGTCTGCGATTTCGGCTACTCATTGCCAACCCATCATCTTCTCTAACTATTGGAACATCAATAATTTCAACACCTGTTTTAATTTGGCGTTCCATTGCTCTAATAACTGCGATTTGTTGAAAATCCTTCTCTCCAAAATATGCTTTGTTGGGTTCAACAGCATAAAAAAGTTTGCTGACAATTTGTGCCACTCCGTTAAAATGTCCGGGTCGGAAACGTCCTTCCATTACTTCTGCAGCACTTCCCAAATCAAAAATACGATTATCCTCTTCGGGATACATCTCTTCCACTTCAGGAATAAAAACAATTGAGCAACCTACACTTTCTAATAAAGCGCAATCCTCTTGTGGTGTTCTTGGATAGTGTTTAAGGTCGTTTTTGTCGTTAAATTGGGTTGGATTAACAAAAACTGAAACAACGCAACAATCATTATCTTGAATGCAACGTTTAACTAACGAAATATGCCCTTGGTGTAGAGCTCCCATTGTTGGAACAAGACCTATTGATTTGCCTTGTTCTCTATATTCGTTTAATATCTCTTTAAGCTCGGCAATTTTAGCAACTATTTTCATTGCGTAATGTTATTAAATTAATCAATACATATTAAGGCATGTTATTACTTTGTAATAAAGTTTTATCTGTATTAATCTTAAATTGGTGCAAAATTAAACAAATAATAGTATTAAAAATAATTTATACGCTATAAAATCACTCTTTCTTTATAATAAAATTATATTAAATCAGCCTTTATGTGAATAAATGCTAAATAATTCTTTAAAACCACTTTTTAGAAAATAAAACCCGTATAAATTTGGCATTTTCGCCAAAAATTTTTATTATCTTTGCAAAAGATAAATTATAGCAAAAAATACCGCCTAATTTTGGCATTAAATAAGTAATGCTAAAGCAGCTTTTATTTTTTTGTTTAACTTTAATGCAGCATCAGATTTAATAAAAATAATACCGTAATGGAGAAAAAAAGAGTACTGATAATAGCTCAAGAAGTTTATCCCTATTTACCGTCGTCAGAGATGTCTGACCAAACTCGTAATTTGATATTGAAGATGCAGGAAAAGGGGCGCGAACCGCGTACTTTTATGCCTCGTTATGGAGTTATTAATGAACGCCGTAATCAACTACACGAAGTGCAACGTTTATCAGGTGTTAATATTATAATTGATGATACCGATCATCCATTGATAATAAAGGTTGCATCATTGCCCGCAACACGTTTGCAAGTATTTTTCCTTGTAAATGAGGATTATTTCTTACAAAGAGGAGTTATGAAAGATGAGGGTGGAGCAGAATATGTAGATAATGATGAACGAGCAATTTTTTTAGCACGAGGAGTAATTGAAACAGTTCGTAAAATGGGTTGGGTTCCGGATATAATTCATTGTCACGGAAGTTTAACAGCTTTAACTCCATTATATTTGAAGAAGAATTATAGTGACGATCCAATATATCGCGATGCTAAAATAGTATATTCTGATTATGCTAATGAGTTTTCGTCAGCATGGAGTAATCGTTTGGGAGAGAAATTGGCTATGGACGGAATAGACATTTCTGAATTAGGCCTGACATCTGAAAACGGATATTCTCATAGCGATATTTTAAAATTGGCAACCCATTATTCAGATGCTGTTGTTTCTGCTTCGGCAGACTCAAAAGAAGAGATTGGTGAGTACGCTCAAAGTCTCGGTAAAAAATATCTTCCATATCAAGAAGATATGATTGAGGCGTACAATAATTTGTACGATGAGATATCTCTTTAACCATAATAAAATATGAAAAAAATAAGTACTCTTTGTATATTATTTCTATATATATTTGCCGTTTCATGTAACGACAATAATAATCTTATAGGTTCATCATTAGATTATACTCAAGTAGAAATTCATTCCGATTCATCGCTGGGATATTCAGCGGAATCGGATTCTTTATATTCTACATTGGTGAATTATGCAGTAAACCGAGCGCAATATCACATGTTGGGCGATATAAAGATTCCCAAGTTCGGAGATATAAGCAGCGACTACCTTACCGAATTAAAATATATTGGAACTTTTGATACTAATTTGGTAAAAACATCAATGGTTGATTCAATAGTTTTAAAAATTAAATTTCTTGTAAATCAAACAACTGGTGATGATAAAGCTCCGATGCGAGTTGCTGCATATCAATTGAATAAGCCTTTGACCTCATTCTCAAACGATACAGTATTTACCAATGTTAATCCTTTGGATTATTGTGATATGCAATCTGTTTTAGGTGAGAAAGTTTTTACCTCTACACCGTCAACTGTAACATCTGACACAGTAACTGTTACAATGCCGATCTCTCGAAATGGGCAAACATCTAAAGAGTGGGCTCAAGACTTCTTTGATCTTTACAAAAGTTTCAAACATTATCCTACTGATGAGGAGTTGCAGCAATATATTCCAGGTATATACATAACCCATAATTATGGAGGAGGTTCAATAATAAGAACATACTCTACTACATTGGAAATTTACCATAGAAGTTATGTTTACAATGTATATGGCGAGGTGGCAGAGGTTGATGGTGTAAAAAAAGAGATAAATAAAGCCACTCCAATATTTGTTTCAACCAATGAAGTGGAGTCGGTAAATCATATGAGTGTCAATTGGGCTTCAGAAGTTGTCTCAATAGCCACAAATGGAAAACCAATAATAACAACTCCATTAGGTTATAATGTAAATATAACATTGCCAATTTCAAAAATTATAAAACGCTTTAAAGATACGATAGAAAAGCCGGGAGTAATGGGCCTTATAAACTCTCTAAGCCTTTCAATACCTGTATATTTTACTGAAAATAATGAATATGAAATATCTCCCCCACCGTATCTATTATTGATGCGTGCCGATGGTAATATTTTTGTTGATGGAGAGAAAAAACATGTAAATCCAAATATATTTTTCTATGATAGAATGTTGCCCGACAAAACAAATTTCTTTATTGCAACATATAGCTCGGCAACTAAGTCATATGATTTTGGTAATATTCAGGCATATATAACCAATATCATTAAGCATGATCCAAATAATGGGGCAGAAGATGATTACAAAATCGATTCAAATATGATTTTGATACCTATTGGTATCACAACAGAGACAGATGGGACTGTAAAATCTGTATATCCATATTTGCAAGCTCCAAAATTTGCTCAAATTGATGTGGAGAATATAAAAATAAAATTCATATACAGCACAAAAGATTATTAATCTAAAAAACGAGTCTGTAAATATTTTATTTGTCAATTATCCCAAAGGAATTAAATACGATAAATTATATAGGAATAAACAGAAAAGAGGAAATGTGAAAAATTTCGCATATCCTCTTTTATAGGAAATATACAATTATGAAAAGAACTTTAATTGATTTATTTGAAGAGTCGGTAAAACTATATGCCGATAATACATTCTTATTGGAGAAAACAGAGAAGGAGTTTTTACCTACAACATATTTGCAAGTAAAAGAGCAAGTATATAGACTTGGAGCAGGATTACAAGTATTAGGCGTAAAAAAAGGAGATACAATGGCTCTTTTAAGTGAGGGTCGCAATATGTGGATTATAGGAGAGTTAGCAATGTTTTATGCCGGAGCAATCAATGTTCCATTATCAATAAAACTTGAAGAGAGCAACGATCTGTTGTTTCGTCTGATACATGGCGATGTAAAGTATATAATGGTCTCTGGTAATCAACTCAAGAAAATAAGATTGATTATTAATCAACTACCTGCAATTGAGAAGGTAATTGTATTTGATGCGCAAGAGAGTTATCAAGAAAAAGAGATCCCATTAGAAGAGGTTTTGAAGATGGGAGATAACTTTCTTTTATCGCATACCACTGAAGAATTCATGGCAGTAGCAAAAACAATAGAAAATGATGACTATGCCACAATAACTTATACAAGCGGTACAACAGCCGATCCCAAAGGGGTTGTTTTGACACACCGTAACTACACTGCAAATGTTGAGCAGGCATTAACACTTGTAGGTATTGACCAAACATGGCGTACCTTAATAATATTGCCTCTTGACCACTGCTTTGCACATGTTGTAGGTTTCTATATAATGATGTCAAAAGGAGCAACTGTAGCAACAGTACAGGTAGGACGCAATCCATTAGAGACTTTGAAAAACATACCATTAAATATACGAGAAGTTAAACCTCACTTTATCTTAAGTGTACCGGCATTAGCAAAAACATTCAAAAAGAACATAGAGCAAGGAATACGAGCAAAAGGAAGAGCTACATGGAAACTCTTCAAGTATGGAATGAAGATAACACAAATATACTATGGCGATAGTAATCTTGACTTTAAAGGATTGCGTTATTTTCTAAAACCATTGGTTGCACTATTTGATAAGATAATATTCTCAAAAGTAAGAGAGAACTTTGGAGGCTCGTTACGTTTCTTTATTGGAGGAGGAGCATTACTTGACAAGGACTTACAAAAATTCTATGTAGGAATAGGAATGCCAATGTTTCAAGGATATGGATTATCAGAGGCAACACCAGTAATATCATCAAATGGTCCTGAGATGTACCGTTTTGGATCGTCAGGAAAACTTGTAAAACCCATTGAATTAAAAATATGTGATAGCGAAGGTAAAGAGTTACCACTTGGAGAGATGGGAGAGATTGTAGTTAAGGGCGAAAATGTAATGGCAGGATATTGGAAAAATCCCGAATCAACAGCAGAAACAGTTCGCGACGGATATCTATATACAGGCGACCTCGGATATATGACAAAAGAGGGACTGCTTTATGTAAAAGGACGCTTCAAAAGTTTACTTATCTCAAGTGATGGTGAAAAATATAGTCCTGAAGGAATAGAGGAGTCGTTGGTTGAACACTCACCATACATTGACCAAGTAATGCTATATAACAACCAATCGGCATATACAACAGCATTGATAGTACCAAACAAAGATCAATTAAAACGTCGTATTGCTGAAGATGGATTGACACTTGAAACCGAGGAGGGACGTCGTGCCGCACTTCGTAGAATTGAAGCTGCTGTAAACAAATTCAAAAAAGGAGGAGAGTTTGAAGGACAATTCCCCGAGCGTTGGTTGCCATCATGCTTTGCCGTATTAGCAGAACCATTTACCGAGCAAAATCAGATGATAAACAGCACAATGAAGATGGTTCGCGGAAAAATTGAGAAAGCATACGCATCTCGTATTGAGTATATGTACACTGCCGAAGGAAAAACTTTAGAGAACAAAGAGAACCTTTCTGCGTTGGAGTAGGAGAGACTCATTAATAATCAGACAATGGGCAGAATATTATCAATAGACTACGGAGCAAAACGTACGGGATTGGCAGTAACCGATACCCTGCAAATCATAGCCAATTCATTGGCTACCGTACCAACCTCTGAGTTAATGAAATTCTTAACCGACTATATTGCAAAAGAAGAAGTAGAGGAGGTTGTTGTGGGACAACCCAAGCAATCCGACAATACGCCATCTGAAAATATGGCAAGAGTAAATACCTTTGTGAAGAAGTTCAAAGAGAAGTTCCCTGCAATGAAGGTTACCATGCACGACGAACGATTTACAACCGTGCTTGCACATCAGGCAATAATATCGGGGGGAGTAAAAAAATCGGCACGACGCGATAAGGGATTAGCCGATCGCGTAAGCGCAGTGATAATATTACAAAGCTATTTAGAACAGACAAAATATAACAGACTATGATACTACCAATATATCTATACGGCATGCCCGTATTGCGTAAGCAAACAGAAGATGTAACACCCGATTATCCCGATTTGGATAAATTGTTGGTAAATATGTATGAGACCCTTACACAATCAGAGGGAATAGGTTTAGCAGCCCCACAAGTGGGATTAGCGTTGAACCTCTTAATAATTGACCTTGACCCCATAGCCGATACCTATCCTGAGTATAAAGGTTTGAAAAAGACAATGATGAATGTTCGTATCGAGGAGTTTGAAGGTGAAAAAATAACACGTCCCGAAGGTTGTCTTAGCTTACCCGGAATAAGCGAATCTGTAACACGTCAAGAGAAGATAAAGGTAAGTTATGTTGATGAAAAGTTTGAAGCTCATACTGAGTGGTTCGAAGGTTATATTGCGCGCGTAATACAGCACGAAAATGACCATTTAGAAGGAAAACTATTTATTGACCACGTATCACCCATACGTAAGCAGTTGATAAAGGGTAAACTCAATAACATAGTGAAAGGTAAAGTATATTGCGACTATCGCACTCGTGGAGCAAAGAAGTAGTATTTAAGCCAAATCTCTTAAGTCAATCCAATATATATGAAACTCAAGACAATAATATTATTGGTTATAGCACTAATCTCATTTAATGTAATAGCACAAAATAAAGTTGAAATATATAAAGGAGGAGAGTTGATATATAGCGAATATATATCAGAGATTGATAGTATAAAATTAAAAAGAAGCATAAACGGGCATGCCTATGTCGATCTTGGTTTATCTGTTAAATGGGCAACCTGTAATGTGGGAGCTTCTTCGCCAGAAGAGTCAGGAGATTATTTTGCATGGGGCGAAACAACCTCAAAAAGTTGGTACGATTGGAGTACATATAAATTGTGCAACGGCTCGCGAATAACAATGAATAAATATTGCAGTAAATCAAGTTTTGGAACAACTGATAATAAAACCCAACTTGATTTAGAAGATGACGCAGCACGAGTTAATTGGGGCGGAAGTTGGCGAATGCCAACAAAAGAAGAGCAAGATGAATTACGCGACACAAATAATTGTGAATGGCTTTTTCAGACAATTAATGGTGTAAGTGGCTATACCGTAAAAAGTAAGAAAAACGGAAATTCAATATTCTTGCCTATAAACGGATATTATAATGAAAATAAAAATCTTATGACAGGAGTAGGATATTATTGGTCAAGAACACTTTATATAGATTATTGTAATAATGCAAGGTTTCTAAGTTTAGCACCAGAAGATATATCATCAAGTATGATGCCACGATATTATGGAATGCTAATCCGTCCTGTCAGTGAGTAGAATATATTGATAAAAAATAAATGAGTTACTCAGAAAGGGTAACTCATTTATTTTTTATAATCTAATATGTTTGCAACTAACAACTCCTACATTACCAAACTTAGGTATATATAAGCAGCAGGAGCAGCCATAAATACGCTGTCAAAGCGGTCCATCATACCACCATGTCCGGGAAGTATTCTGCCTGAGTCTTTAATCCCGTATGTACGTTTCAAAAGAGATTCTGTCAAGTCGCCCATTGTAGCAGAGACTACCACAACAATGGCAAACCCTAACCATTTGTATAGCTCCATTGAGTTAATACCGTAGTTTTCAAGTATAGCATAAATACCCCATGCTGCAAGTAGAGCAAAACCTACACCACCCCAAAAACCTTCCCACGATTTCTTGGGTGAGATACGTTCAAACAAACGGTGCTTACCAAATGTCATACCTGTAACAAAAGCACCTGTATCGTAAACCCAAATAATAATTAAAAGGGCAAACAACATAGTAGGCATATAGATAGATAATATTGATAATCCGCTGAAAGCAATCATACTTAGTAATCCTACAGGGAGGGCAATGTAAAGATGTCCTACCAAACTTTTTGCTGCATAAGTAAACGGCTCCTCTCTTTTGGCATATAGCTCAGTAATAAAAACGATCATAACATAGAGCAGGTATGGAGCATAAGTCAAGGCTCTGTTATCTGTGGCCTCCATTACCATGGTCGATTCCATCCAAACAATGGTTGTAAGATATATACCTGCCGTAATATGCATAAGATATTGCATTGTAGTAAACTCGCCTTTGAATATAATTTTATAAAACTCATAAAGCGACACTCCCGAAATCAGAGCGAGCAATGCCCACAATGTTATAGGATTATACCAAATTGCAGCAACAACAACAGCAATAAATAAGACACCGGTAATGGTTCTAATAATAACACTTTTCATATTCCTACTCTTTATCGGTTACAATATCATTTTTACTATCTCCGTCAATCTCCTTCTCCGCTTTGTCAATATCCTCCTCGCTATTTTCTTCAAGCCGTTTCACTTCCATATTAGCCGCCTCTTTTAATTTTGCAGTTTCGGCCTTCTCCTCAGCCAATCTCTTCTCTTCAGCCTCCATTATCTCCTCAGTGCGAGAACTCCATTGACGTTTACCAAAAATATTCTCGACATCTTCAGTAAATATAACTTCTCGTTCCAAAAGAATTGAAGTTAAGGCATGATGTCCTTCAGCTTTCTCCAACAAAATTTTCTTAGCTCTGGCATATTGCTCAGCAATAATTCTATTAACCTCTTTGTCAATAAGTTTTGCTGTATCTTCGCTGTAAGGTTTGGTAAAACCATACTCTTGTCCTGACGAATCGTAGTACGATAAGTTAGGTAGTTCAGGGCTCATACCAAAATATACCACAAGAGCGTAAGCCTGTTTTGTAACACGTTCAAGGTCATTGGCAGCACCCGTCGAGATTTTTCCTATAAACAACTCCTCTGCAGCTCTACCACCTAAAATGGCACACATCTCATCTTGAATTTGTTCCATTGTAGTAATTTTGCGTTCTTCGGGCAGATACCAAGCAGCTCCCAAAGCTTTACCCCTTGGAACAATGGTAACTTTAACCAATGGATTGGCATATTGAAGGAACCAGCTCAAGGTTGCATGTCCTGCTTCGTGAATAGCAATAGAACGTTTTTCGTCTTCAGTGGTAATCTTTCCTCGTTTCTCCAAACCTCCTATAATTCTATCAACTGCGTCCATAAAGTCCTCTCGACTAACGCTCTCTTTATTTCGTCGTGCAGCTATCAAGGCAGCTTCATTGCAAACATTAGCAATATCAGCGCCTGAAAATCCCGGAGTTTGGCGAGCAAGCAAATCAACATCAACGCTCTGGTCAATCTTCACACCTTTCAAGTGAACACCAAAAATAGCTTTACGGTCGTTCAACTCAGGTAGTTCAATATATATCTGTCTGTCAAAACGTCCAGCACGTAAAAGAGCCTTATCCAAAATATCAACACGGTTTGTAGCAGCAAGAATTATCACGCCACTATTTGAACCAAAACCGTCCATCTCTGTAAGCAATTGGTTAAGGGTATTCTCGCGTTCTTCATTTGCGCCCATACCAACGTTTTTACCTCTTGCACGTCCAACAGCGTCAATCTCGTCAATAAATACAATACAAGGAGCTTTCTCTTTTGCCTGTTTAAACAGGTCTCTAACGCGTGAAGCACCAACGCCCACAAACATCTCAACAAAGTCAGAGCCTGACAGAGAGAGGAAGGGAACATTAGCTTCGCCTGCAACAGCTTTTGCAAGTAAAGTCTTACCTGTTCCGGGAGGGCCAACAAGTAAAGCACCTTTAGGAATTTTACCACCTAAAGCGGTATATTTATTAGGGTTTTTCAAAAACTCTACAATCTCTTCAACCTCTTGTTTAGCTTCTGAAAGTCCTGCAACATCGTCAAATGTAACTTTTATAGGGCCGTTTTTATCAAAAACCTGAGCCTTTGATTTGCCAACATTGAAAACTCCGCCACTTCCGCCGGAGCCACCGCCACTCATGCGGCGCATCATAAAAATCCAGAAAACTACCAACAAAAGTATAGGACCAAATCCCCATATAATATCGCTGAAGTCACTGCTCTTTTCATATCTGATTGGAGCTGAGAAGTTATTATCTTTTTGCCATTCAGCCGCAACCTTGTCAAATTGATCTGCCGAAGGTATATTAACAATAACTTTAGGACTCTTTCCTATCTTCTCAACATCTCTGTCAAAAACTTTGGCAGCAATAGAGTCAACAAGAACAGCTTCAAGCATATCCTTGTTTGTATAAACAGTAACCTCTTTTACACCACCGTTAGTAGCAATCTCCGAAAATTTAGTCCATGATACCTCTTTTTGCAGAGAGTCATCATTCATATAATATAGCGATATAAGGGCTACGGCAATAATAGAGTAAACCCAATATAAACTGAATTTAAATCCGCCTTTTTTACTCATTTTAAAATTAGTTTAGGTTAAACAACTTAGTATTAATCCAAATCAGGAATTACATTAATTTTTGCATCACTCCAAAGTTGTTCCAGTTTATAAAAATCTCTGATTTCGGGTAAAAATACGTGAACATACATTTGACCATAGTCAATAACAATCCATTGAGAATTTTTGTACCCGTCGTAACCATAAGGTTTTATTTTGAGGTCAATTCTTACTTTCTCTCTGATGTTATCGGCAATGGCAGCAACCTGAGTGGTTGATTTACCAGTACAAATAATAAAATTTCTGACAGTAGCGCCTTCTATCTCAGAGAGGTCTGCAACAATAATTTTACTACCCTTTTTATCTTGAATTGAATCAATAATTGTTGAAATAAGTTGTTCTTGAATATCCATTAAAATATAACTCTGTTAATTAATAATTATAACAAGTAAAGTACAAAAATAGTGCCAATAGTTAATTTGTACAATCAACGTCATAGAATGTATGCCAAAATGGCAATTATAAACTTTCGCAAAGATAATTCTAAAAACTAACAATTGACAACTAACAACTAAAAAAAAGTTTGGCAAATCCCTCAACAAATATTAATTTAGCTGTCGCAAAAAGTAGTATAGATGATAACAATAGAACAACTTAAAGAGACAGAAGAACGCAAGTTGGCGTTGAGGAGGTATCTTTGACCCCGATGGAAAGAAGATTGAGTTAGAAGAGGAAGAACTTCGCACACATGTTCCCGATTTTTGGAATGATAGAGATAATGCGGAGCTTCAGATGAAGAAGATAAAAGAGCTTAAATATTGGATTGACGGTTACAATCAAGTAGCTGCAGCAGTAGAGGAATTACAACTTGCATACGAATTTTTGAAAGAGGGAGTTGTTGAAGAGGCAGATGTTGATAAGGCATACGAACGTGCAATAAATCTTATATCGGAACTTGAATTACGCAACATGTTGCGACGCGAGGAGGATAAGATGGACGCCGTAATAAAGATAAACTCTGGAGCAGGAGGTACCGAGAGTCAGGACTGGGCGGAGATGCTTATGCGAATGTATTCTCGATGGTGCGAAGCTAAGGGATACAAACTCGCTATTGATCACCTAATTGAGGGTGATGAAGCAGGAATAAAAACAGTAACCATGCATGCCGAAGGAGCATTTGCATATGGTTATCTTAAAGGCGAAAACGGAGTACACCGATTGGTTCGCGTATCGCCTTACAATGCACAAGGCAAACGAATGACATCGTTTGCGTCGGTATTTATTACCCCCCTTGTTGATGACTCAATTGAGGTAAAAGTTGATATGGCAGCCGTATCGTGGGATACTTTCCGTTCGGGCGGAGCAGGAGGTCAGAATGTAAACAAAGTGGAGTCGGGAGTACGATTAAGATATAACTTCAAAGATCCATACACCGGCGAAGAGGAGGAGATTTTGATTGAGAACACCGAAACTCGCGACCAACCTAAAAACCGCGAAAATGCAATGCGACAATTACGCTCAATACTATACGACAAAGAGTTGAAACACCGTATGGAGGAACAAGCAAAGGTAGAAGCAGGCAAAAAGAAGATAGAGTGGGGTTCACAAATACGCAGCTATGTATTTGACGACCGTCGCGTAAAAGATCACCGTACCAACTATCAAACATCAGATGTGGGAGGTGTTATGGACGGAGATTTAGATCAATTTATAAAATCGTACCTAATGGAGTTTGGAGGAGAGTAAAATGGAACAACTAAAGGTAATAAAAGTAGGTGGCAAAATAGTAGAAGAGAACGATACACTCAATATACTTTTAAACGACTATGCAAAGGTCGAAGGTCGTAAAATTCTTGTACATGGCGGAGGTCGTTCAGCAACTAAAATATCGGCACAATTAGGCATTGAAACCCAAATGATTGACGGACGACGAGTAACCGATGCAGAGACGCTTAAAGTTGTAACTATGGTATATGCAGGATTGGTAAACAAAACCATAGTGGCATCACTGCAATCACGCGGAATAAATGCAATAGGAGTATGTGGAGCAGATGCAGGAATAATTCTGTCAAATAAACGCCCTGCAACTCCCATTGATTATGGATATGTAGGCGATGTGGTAAAGGTTGATGGCGATATGTTGGCAAGCCTGTTAGAGGGCGGAACATATCCCGTCGTAGCACCAATCACTCACGATGGTAAAGGCAATCTCTTAAATACCAATGCCGATACCATAGCAAGTGAGGTGGCAAAAGGAGTAGCCGAGAAGTTTGACGTAACCCTTATCTACTGCTTTGAAAAGCCAGGAGTACTGATGGACGAAAATGATGATAACTCTGTAATACCTCTTATAAACCGCGATAAATTTGAAGAATTAAAATCCTCAGGAGTAGTATCAGGAGGAATGTTACCCAAATTACAAAGTGCATTTAAAGCATTAGAAGCAGGAGTAAAAGAGGTAGTTATCACTCACGCATCGGCAATAGACAACCCACGGGCAGGAACACATATCGTATTATAGTTGTTAGCCATGATTAGCTATTCTAATAACTAACAACTACTTGTAGCCTCAAGTCTTTCCTTATGATTCATGGCAGCAAGGCGCAGAACTATCTCCAAATCAAGATGAAGCATCTCTGTTAAACGAGCGCCATACTCTTTATCGGCAAGGTAGCAATGAGCGCAGTGCCTCAACTTTATATTTTCGGTAACAGGCATAATATCTGCAACGGTATTTTCAAGTAATAATTTTCGTTTATCCTCGGTCATAAGCCTGTATAAATCGCCGGCCTGATAAAAGCAGTTATCCTCACGATCTTCATAAGGATTATGTCTCATACTGCCCTCATGTGAAGGCGAATAACTATATTGGGCATGGCGAGTTTGCCACTCACCAATACTGTTGGGAGAGTAACCTTTTCTTGCCCCTTCATTGCCATCAACACGCATCTGTCCATCTCTATGAAAACTATGGATAGGACATCTTGCTCGATTTACAGGAATTTGGTCGTGATTAACCCCAAGTCGGTAACGTTGAGCATCACCATAAGAGAAGAGCCTTCCTTGTAACATTTTGTCGGGCGAAAAACCTATGCCTGGTACAACGTGAGCAGGATTAAAAGCAGCCTGTTCCACTTCGGCAAAATAGTTCTCAGGATTACGGTTCAGTTCCATTACTCCAACCTCAATCAGCGGAAAATCTTTATGACTCCAAACCTTTGTCAAATCAAACGGATTTTCCTTGTACATCTCTGCCTGTTCCTCGCTCATAATCTGGAAATAGAGTTTCCAACGAGGAAAATCTCCCCGTTTTATAGCCTCAAAAAGGTCGCGTTGATGGCTCTCTCTGTCTTTTGCAATAATAGCAGCAGCCTCTTCGTTGGATAGGTTCTTAATACCTTGTTGTGTAACCCAGTGAAATTTTACCCATGAGCGTACACCCTCTTTGTTAATTAAGCTGAAAGTATGAGAACCAAAACCGTGCATATGTCGGTACGAAGCAGGAATGCCTCTGTCCGACATCACTATAGTAACCTGATGCAGAGCTTCGGGAAGCATAGTCCAAAAATCCCAATTGGTTTGAGGCGAGCGCAAGTTCGTTTGTGGGTCGCGTTTGACAGCATGATTTAAGTCCGGGAACTGCAATGGGTCGCGTAAAAAGAAAACAGGAGTATTATTACCAACCAAATCCCAATTACCCTCATCAGTATAAAACTTAACAGCAAAACCTCTTATGTCTCGTTCGGCATCGGCAGCGCCGCGCTCGCCGGCAACGGTCGAAAATCGAACAAACAGATCGGTTTTCTTACCTACCTTTGCAAATATGCTTGCGCATGTATATTTAGTAACATCGTGAGTAACAGTAAAAGTTCCAAAAGCGCCACTGCCTTTTGCGTGCATTCTGCGTTCGGGGATAACCTCGCGATCAAAGTGTGCAAGTTTCTCCAAATACCAAGTATCCTCTAATAGCATAGCTCCTCTTTTACCTGCAGTAAGCGAGTTGGTATTGTCCGTAACAGGAGCGCCAACCTCATTAGTCAAAAACTTCTTATCGTTCATAAAATATAGGGTTATATTAATTAATAATATTATAACCCATAACCCTATAGTTTTGTTGGCATATTATGTTGTAAGAGTTTTTAATTTTTTTTGGAAATCGTTGAATTCTATCACCATTTTGTCCCAAGTCAAGTTGTTGAGTCAGATAAATTACCTATATTTGCAAGTAGACACTATAAAAATTACGAAATAATCAATAACAAAAATAAACTATGATGAAATTAAAATTTTTATCTATTGCTTTAAGTGCGCTGTTTTTAATAAGTTGCGCCAATGAGTTAAAAGTGCGTATCAACCCTACACCTCAAAAAATTGAGATGACAAATAAGGGTTCTTTAAAGATTGATAAAGGCTTTAAAGTTGAGGGAGATGTTGCCGAAATGGTAAAATCCTATTTAAATGTTACTCAAGAGGGAGTACCTATGTCAATAATCGTTGACGAAAACCTTGCTCAAACTGATACAACACTTGCTAAGAGTGGAGCATATATACTAAAAGTATCGGCAGATGGTATCGTAGTTTCGGCTTACGACGAACGAGGAGCATTTTATGCAGTTCAAACTTTGCGCCAATTGGCAGTAGAGAAAGCAATTCCATATATGACAATAACCGACTATCCCGATATGCCATATCGCGGAGTAGTTGAGGGTTTTTACGGAAACCCATGGTCGCATGCAACACGAGTTTCTCTTATCGATTTTTATGGTAAGTTCAAAATGAACTCATACCTGTACGGGCCTAAAGATGACCCATATCATAGTTCACCATATTGGCGTTTGCCGTACCCTGAAGAGGAGGCACAAAAAATAAAAGAGTTGGTTGAGGCTTCAAAACGTAACTACGTTGATTTCATCTGGGCAATACACCCGGGAAAAGATATTCAATGGACAGAGAGCGATTATAAGAAACTATACAACAAATTTGAGGCAATGTATGATTTGGGAATTCGCTCATTTGCTCTCTTCTTTGACGATATCTCAGGAATAGGAACACGCCCCGATATGCAGGCACAACTTCTTAACCGCTTGCACACTGAATTTGTAGAAGTTAAAGGCGATGTAGCACCACTTATAATATGTCCTACAGACTACACAAAACTATGGGCTAACCCCGCACCTGACGGCTATTTGGCACTATTAGGAAAGGTATTGCACCCATCAATTCACGTTATGTGGACAGGCGATTTTGTTTGTGGCGATATTACTCCCGAAACTCTCGATTGGGTAAGTGAGCGTATCAAACGCCCATCGTTCATTTGGTGGAACTATCCTGTTACCGATTATGTTCGCAACCTTATATTGCAAGGTCCTGTTTATGGTTTAGATAGCACTGCAACAACAGCAACAATTGCAGGATTTGTAAGTAACCCCATGGAACATGGCGAGGCTTCAAAATTGGCACTTTATGGCGTAGCCGATTACACATGGAACATTAAAGCATACGAACCCATGAAAAATTGGGAGGCAGGCTTACAAGAGTTAATGCCGGCGGCAAAAGAAGCATATCGTACCTTTGCAATGCACTCTTGCGATACAGAAACAGGTTATCGTCGCGACGAGTCGTGGGAGACCGAAACCTTTACAATTGATAACTATACACAACAACAATACGATGCCCTTATGGCAGAGTTCAAGAGAGTAGAGGAGGCATCTGCCATAATTGACTCATTGTGCGAAAATAGAGCATTGGCTGCAGAATTGCACCCATGGTTAGTAGAGTTTGAGAAGTTGGGTATTCGCGGACAAAAAACTTTACAGTTGATTAAACTATATGAGGCAGGCGAGTATGAGAAGTTTTGGAACCTATACGAAGAAAATCGTATGACAGACGAAGAACAAGCAGCATACCTTGCACACAAATCGGGAACTCTTAAACTACAACCATTTATTGATGATGCAAACGATGCGTTGATAAATAAATATGTATCAACATTATCGGGCAAGCCATTACCAGTACGCAAAGCAATAGGAACATTTGCCAATCTTGCAACCACACAAGTAAAACCAATGTTTGATGGCGATATAAACAGCTTCTATACATCGGGCGATGCACAAAAAGATGGCAGTTGGTTCGGAATAGACTTAGGCGAGGTAACCGATGTTAAAAAGGTTGTCATAAATCAAGGACGCAACGTGCCAAACGATGTCGATTACTTTGATATGGCACGTCTTGAGTACTCACTTGACGGAGAAAATTGGCAAATCTTACGCGATAATATAAATGGAGTGTATGATGTTATTTGGGAAGGCATACCCGTTCAAGCACAATACGTACGTTTGGCACGTCTTGACGACTCATCACGAGAGAATTGGGTTGCAGTACGCTCATTTGAAGTAAACCCTGTTAAACGCGAAGCAACAATATATACAAATATGCCACGATTGGCATCAAACCGCGTAACAACCTTTAAAGACCAAATAACAGTTAAACGAGTATTGGAATTTATTGATATGAATCCTGGCGAATATGTAGGAATAGAACTTCCGTACATTGCAGCAATAACAGCCATTGATGCCAAATTCAATGCAAATCTAACAGTAGAGTATTCACAAGATGGCGAGAAATGGAGTACAACACCGTCACCATGCCGTTATGTAAGATATATAAATTCGACATCAGCAGTAGTGCCAATGAAGATGGATAAATTTGATGTAACAGCAAACCTTTCAGGAGCAAATGGAACAGAAAATTTATTTGACGGGAACTTGGCAACAACATACAAGAGCGAGGGAACAGTTGAAATAATCATACCCGATGGAGTAAAAGAGTGTACAATCCTAATGCGCTCAGCAGAAGGAGTAGAAGTAGTTCAATTAACCGAAGGCGGAGAAGAACTTCAAAAAGAGACACCGGCATCGCTTTACTTCTCATTTGCACCACAAAGCACCACCAAAAAGTTACAAATGAAAGGCAACAAAGAGATATGCGAAATAATATATAAGTATTAATAATTACTTAACAAAACAACAGAGCGAGGAGCATGATTATCATGCTCCTCGCTCTGTTTGTATCATATCTTCACTAAATATTTATTATAAAAAGAGTAGCACCATATATAATAATATAGAGCAGAGTATCATTAAATTAATCATAATAAATAAAATTTAATTTATGATATGGCAACAATAAAAGTAAAATTCAGAAAATCAAAAATTGAAAGTAGCGAAGGCATAATTATTTATCAAGTAGTACATAATTGTGTAGTACGTCAGATAAAGACAAATTACCACCTTTATGTTAATGAATGGGATTCAGATATGTCAGATGTGGTATTGTCAAAAAACAATGAAGAAAGGATATCGCAATTAATGAAGATAAGAAATAATATCCGTACAGATATAAAATATCTTCAAACAATTATTTTCAGAATGGAATATAATGAAAAAGAATATACAACCAATGATATTACAGAACAATTTTTAATTTATGCCACAGAAAACAAATTATTCTTATTTATGGAACGTTTAATTGCCAACCAAAAAACGTTGGGTAAGATACGTTTGTCCGAAACATATGCATCAGCACTCCGTAGTCTAAAACGATTTAGAGAGGGAGAAGATATAGATATGAAAGATATAGACTCAGATATGATAAAAAGATATGAAATCTATTTACGAAATAGAGGAGTTACTCCAAATACTTCATCATTTTATATGCGGAATCTTAGAGCAATATATAATCGTGCAGTAGAAAAGGGTTTGATTTTTGATAAAAAACCATTTAAGAATGTTTATACAGGAATTGATAAAACCACAAAAAGAGCAGTATCACTTAAAATTATCAAAAAAATTAAGGAACTTGATTTTTCAGCAAAGCCAACTTTTGAATTTGCTCGCGATATGTTTCTATTTTCGTTTTATACACGAGGAATGTCGTTTGTAGATATGGCATATCTGCGTAAAAAAGATTTATCAAATGGTGTGCTATCGTATCGTAGGCGCAAGACGGGACAACAGCTTTATATCAGATGGGAAAAATGTATGCAGGACATAGTAGAAAAATATGATAATACAACCTCCTTATATCTACTGCCAATAATCAAGCCTATTAGTAATATTGAGGAGCGAAAGCAATATATTTATGCCGCACACAATATTAATCATAGTCTTAAAATTATAGGTAAAAAGTTAGAGATATCAGTACCTCTTACAATGTACGTTGCTCGGCATGCGTGGGCAAGTATAGCTAAAAATAAAAATGTACCATTGTCAGTAATAAGTGAGGGAATGGGACACAATTCAGAAGCAACAACACGCATCTATCTTGCGTCGTTAGATACAGTAGCAATAGACAAGGCTAATAATATGATATTGAAGTTGATATAACTAATTGATAGATGAGAAAAATAAAAACTCTCTTCGTAAGAGAAATTGTTACTTTGACAAAGGTACATAAATTAATGCTAATTATGCCAAATTATATAGAATAAATTTTTCCAAAATAAAAAAATATATAAGACTAAGTCTTAATTCTAAAGCAAAT
Organism: Candidatus Caccoplasma sp.; assembly: GCA_045587545.1. Taxonomy (GTDB): domain Bacteria; phylum Bacteroidota; class Bacteroidia; order Bacteroidales; family G3-4614; genus Caccoplasma_A. The sequence goes on along the minus strand of JAZNCN010000005.1, from coordinate 119,295 downwards.
CAACAGTATTTTCTAACGCAAAACATTAAGTCTCAGATAAAAAATAAGCGATAAACTTCTCTTACGAAGAGAGGTTGATTTATTTGATTAAACTCGTTTTTGCACTTATAGTACGATTGTTCAGTCTTATTGGTAGTGGCTTTAAGGCTTTATTAATAAAGGAGAATAAAACCAATATAAGAATTGCTTTAGCGGTTATTAGTATGTTTATGATGGTATTCCTCAAAGAATATAATCTGCTTTTTAAGGTGTAGTATATAAGTTTTTTTAGTTGTTTAAAATTATGAATGCATTAAATTTGATATGGATTGTTTTGTCTGTTGGAACAATTGCTCACATGTGGCTACGAGTTAATATTAAATTCTTTTTGAAATTAATTATTACGATAGCATTCTTCATCGTTCCTTTTGCATTTATTATCTATTGGATATGGTTCTTTATAAAAAAAACCGACATTAAAAATAACGTAGGAAACGAAGATGAGAAAAACGGAGAGGTAAAAGAGTCTGACGCAAAATTTTTGACAAATGTAGGGCAAAAGTGTACATATGAACAGACAATTTGGTTTTATGATCATGTTGCGGAAAACTTCCCAACCGAAGAACTGCGTGATAAATACTTTAATTTGTTTATCAATTTTATGACTAATCCTACTTTAAGTGTAGATGAAAAATTAAAGATTTTGGAAATTCATGATGAGAAATTGAGAGGCATATATCCTAATGATACCCTTGAAAAGGGTATGCTTTACATAGATGGGCTATTGGCGTGTTATAATTTATATGAGTATATATTAGGAGAAGACTTAAAAATATTAGTGCATAGCGACAAAAGTGAATTAAGTAAAGATATAGAGGAGGGTACAATAGTAAATAAACCTATGACTAAGTATTTGCAACCTATTTTTGCACACTCAGCATTGATTAGAGGTAAGCAAGAAGAGTTTAATATTAACACCTCTATATGGAGCAAATATAACATACCAAAATTTACAGAATAGAAATGAATAACGGCGTGTTAGTATATGATAATAAACAAAATAAAACTTTTAAGAATTGATTATGAGTGTATGGGTTAGCTTAATAATATTTATAATAGCTTTTATTATAATTCGCAAAATATGCATAAGATTAAGAGGTAAATATCAAGTATTAGATTGGATAGGATATATACTTATAATAGTGGCTTCTATTATAGTGTGGATATTTTTTAGTTGGTGGAAAGCATTATTGGTATTTATCATAGGATTTTATGCAGTATATTGGCTTTTTTTAAGTGGTTCAAAAGAAACTATAATCCGAAGAGGGGGAAAGAAGTGTACATTAGAGTGTACTAAATGTGGTTATGATGATTTAGAAATAATTGATGATAATTATTCAGTCGTTACTACACGTTGTAAAAGGTGTGGAAAAGTAACAACTTGGACGTTAAACGGATTAGATGATTAATTTGTAAACATAAATTGGAGTAAACCGAAAATCCAATAGAAGTAAAGTATTGCACAAAAATATGTTATTAATATCTATAAAATAATGAATATCCCATTATTAGAAGAAATATTACATACTGATTCCCCATCTAGAAATGAGAAAGAGATAATAGAGGTAATAAAAGCTAATATATGTTCGTCCGCGAAGATATATACGGATAATTTGGGAAATTGTGTGGCATATAGAGGTGTTACTGCACAAGTATTTATTCCTTGAAAATAATAAAGCGGAATCCGAAAAGCTATAATAGAGTAGACCTATTTATATATTATGTATGTTTTTTAGAAAAAAACTTATTGTTTGGATAATCATATTTGCAGTAATAACAGTAATATGTGCGATGTATGGATACCTGTGCGTCCATGATGATGAAGGATATTCATTTTTTGATGCACTATATAAAACAATGCAGTTATTTACATTAGGCAGCTCATCTCCAGAGACCTGCTTGAGTATTAATATCGCTCGTTTTTTAGCACCTATAGTTGTAATATGTGGAGGAATTCAATTAATTTATTCTTTATCACATGAAGGCTGGAAATGGTTATGCATGAGATTTTTCAATAATCATGTAGTTGTATGTGGATATGGATTTACAGGCAAGCATATTGTAAAAAAGATAATCGCTCAAAAAAAGAAGGTAATTGTAATTGATCCAGCTATTAATAATCCTATTATTTCATTGAATGAAATTCATATAAAAAAGGATGCGTCTTTACTATCAACTTTATTGGAGGCGAGGGTAAAGAATGCTTCTGAGATAATTATATCAACAGGAAGCGATTATATTAATATCCTTGTTTGTATGCAGTTAATAAAATTAAAGTTGGGAAACAATATTAAGAAATCAGTAAGAATTGAGCAGTTAGATAATAAAAATATTATAAAGTTTCTTTCGAATGAAGAAAATGGGTTTAAAGTATTCAATTTTTCAGAATTAGTTATGAATTCTTTGCCGTCCATAAATAATGGTAATATAATTATTCTAGGAGTAGGAAGCATCGGGAAACGCCTTATTGAAAAATATAGAGAAAGTAATAGAATTATAGCCATAGAGCAAAGTAATATAACACTTAAAAGAATAAAAGACATCTATACTGAAGGTCCAAGACTTCATTATAATTGTTCTGATATAAAAGGATTGGTTCATCGTGATTTAACTAAATATTTATCTGAGTGTGGATTTGATCTTAAGACAGAGTTTTTTGAGGTATTTATTTGTTTAGGCGCTGATTGGTTGATATTTTCAACAGCATGTAAATGGATAGATTGGAGTGATATAAATATGAAAATAAGACTCATGGGCATGAATATTGAGAAAGAATTAATTGATAAGATAGAAACAAAAAAAGAAGATAATAACATTGTAGTATACAATATTGTTGATGACACATTAAAAGAATATATAAATGATCCAAGTTAATAGAATAGTTGATTGGATATTGACAGAAAAGTGTAATCTTAACTGTTATTATTGTTTACAAAATGCTGATACAAGAAATGCAGAATGCAAATCAGTTGATTATTCTTTTATTGATAATATAAGTGAGCCTATATTATTCCATTTAACAGGAGGTGAGCCTTTTCTTGTCCCAAATATTATTGATTTATGCATCAAACTTGAGCAAAAAGGCCATTATATAAGTATGAATACCAATTTAACTATACCTGTAAATACTTTTATAGAAAAGGTCAAATCTGAAAAATTTATATTTATAAATGCAAGTGTACATTATCCTTATAGGAAACAACACATGAAGCCTTTTATTCGGCACTATATGGCTCTTAGAGAAGCTGGTTTTTTTGTTTACGCGACAATTGTAATGATGCCTGACGAATTTGAACAGATATCTGATTTTATAAAGGATTATCAAAGTCAAGGAGTTATTTTATTACCAAAGTTGATGAGAGGTGTTGAACGAGGAGTTAAATATCCAGAATCGTACAATGATAGGCAGTTTTCTATGATGAAGAATATGGTTATTAATTCAATAGAAAAAATGTCATTAATAGATAAGAAAAAATTCAAAATAGCATGTGAAAATAATGTTAGTATTGATAATTGGTGGGAATTTGCAAATAACCCAATCTATGGAACTCGCTGTTTTGATGGTTTTAGATATATTAGAATTACGGAAAAAGGGGATATTGTATATTGTAATGGTAAACTATTGGGAAATATTAAAACGACAGGGTTTACTGTTTTACAAGATATAGATATTTGTCCACATCTAAAAAATGGGTTTTGTAAAAAAAATATTTAAAGTTATTATTCATAATAAAAATTAATTATGCGAAATATATTGTATTCTAATTATTTCAGCAAAGAGAATATAAATCTTTATTATTTATCTCAGCATGTTGAATATTCTATAAATGGGAAAGATGTTATGTTTTATAATACTCTTTTTGACTCATTGTTATTAGCAAACTTTAAAAGCAACGAGTCTGCATTACGGTTTATAAAGGAATTAGAAAAAGGGATACATGATGTATTAATGCTTATTAATGATTGTTTTGATAAAGATGCAGAGTCAATATATACATTATTGGTACTTAAAAAGATAATAGAATAATGGGAAGTTTAGAGTATATAAGATCTTTTGATATAGGAGGTAATATAGGTAGATTTAAAGGTGGCTATCTTTTCAAAGATGAAATTGAAAGGAATGGTTTCCTTTTAAATCCTGAGAATGGCTGTTCTATTATATTATCGTCAGAACTATGTGAGCAATTATATTATCAAAATATTGAAGAGCCTCTTGCATTCAAGATGATTCAACGAGGATTGATTGAAAGAGGAAATTGTCTTGAATGTCAGGTAAAAGAAAGAGTACAACCGACATTCTTTATATTTGATTTAACACAGGCATGTAATTTCCGTTGTATATATTGTTTTAGGCATTTAGAAGATAAAGTTCGTACAATATCTGATAAAAATCTTGATGCTATCACCAATTATATTATTGACTATTGTATTAAATACAAGATTAAAAATTTTTGTGTACAACCTTGGGGCGGAGAACCATTAATAGCATTTGATAAAATCAGAAGGATGGACAATATGTTTAAAGAAAAGGGATTATATCCATTAATTTCTATTGAAACAAATGCAAGTCTTATAACGGAAGAATTAGCCGAGGAGTGTGCTATAAGAAATATTCGTTTAGGAGTTAGCATTGATGGATTTGAGTTAGTCCAGAATATGCATAGACCTTTAATGAATGGAAAACCGTCATTTGAAAAAATGATGCGAGGTGTAAAGATTTTGGCAAATAATGAAAATTTAAAGAATTTTGGCGTAGTAACAGTATTGACTAGCAAAAGTTTTCCGTATCTTAAAGAAATCATTGAGTTTTTGGCAACAGAAGTTAAAGTTTTATGTTTTAAACTTAATCTTGTTAAAGATAATCCCGTAATGAAAGATGCTGGATTATGCTTAACTAAGAAGCAAGTGGAATTAGCAGAGATAACATTACTTTCAAAATTAGTTGAATTGAATAAAAGAGGATATCCAATTACAGAATTGAATGTTCAAGAGAAATTAATGAATCTCCTTGTCCGAAGTAAATCTAATATATGTACTTCACGAGGGTGTATGGGTGGCACAAAGATGATAGCTTTTGATCAGGATGGACTGATTTATCCGTGTGATGTCACTGATTACAAGAAAGAGGCTATAGGCTCTGTTCATGATAAGCAAGACCTAATTACTCTTGTCAATAATGCGAAGAAATCTAATTGTGATTTTTTCAATAAAAAGCATATAAATGAATGTGACAACTGTCCTTTTTGGTTCTATTGCAAGGGGGGGTGTACTACAGCAATAAAGTATAAAAAAGGATGTGTTGAGGGTGTTGATAATCAGGAATGTGTTGCAAATAAAACATTGTATCCAAAACTAATAGAATTAATTCTTTCTGAGCCAAATGCTATATTTCCATTGACAAGGGGAAGAGTAAAACTAAACAAAATATAAAGATGAAAACATTATATTGTGCAATAGGGTATGTATGTAATGAGCGTTGTCAATTTTGTCCATGTTCAAAAGACTCTGTAACTGTGCCTTCGCTAACATATGATCAAGTATGTATGACAGTACGTCAATCAATAGAAGAAAAAGGAGTTGAAAATATATTATTGTCTGGAGGAGAACCAACAATTCACCCCGACTTCTTTAAAATATTGGATTATATTAAAAGATTTGATGTTAATATAAGTTTACTTACAAATGCTTTACGTCTTGCAGATGATACATTTGCTGAAAAAATGTTTTCAATTATTGATGGCTCAAAACTTGATGTGACGGTAGCTTTTCATAGTCATATTCCAGAGAAACATGATTTTTTGACACAACACAAGGGCAGTTTCAATAGGAGCATGAAAGGAATCTCAAATATGCTTAAACATAATGTAAAGTTATCTATAAAAAATAATATCGTTAACTATACATATAAGGATCTTCCAGAATATATAAAATGGGCAACATCTCAATTTGAAGATAATGTTACATTGTTGTTCTGCAATATAGATATTAATGGTACAGCAGCATCAAATAAAGAGAATGTTGCTGTGGATTTTCGTGATTCTATTCCCTATTTACAGCAGGCTTTAGATATCGTAATTGAACAAAGGAAACTTGGACACAAACGAAATGTAAAGGTATTAACTACCCCATTATGTTTAATAGACCCATATTATTGGGGATTTATAGAAACTTCAACACAAGAAAATGTTGCAGCATATAAAGTGCCTAATAGTGAATTGTTATGGGATATTGGTAGTGATAGCGGTCCATTGTTTGAAGCATGTACAAATTGTGAATTGAATAAATATTGTCCAGGCACATGGCGTAGTTTCAAGAACAATTTTGATGAATCAATATTGAAGGGTATTGTTTGTGGGTAAATTTTATACTGTTTGTTATAATACTTAAAAGATATATGAAAAGAAAAAGCATTATCTCATATGGAGAAATGCACTTATGTTTAATTTTTTAAATTTTAAACCAATGAAGACTGTAAAAGTTTTTTCAGAGAAGTTAGGTACAGAAGTTAGTATCGAGCTTGAAGGTAATGCTGCTAGCATTACAGCAATGTATGATTCAAATAATGAATCAAACAATTGCTCTTTAGCATCAAAGTTTGAGAACCGTGCATGGGAATCATGGATGAATAACGGTTGGAATAACTGGGGTGCAATCTGCAATTAATGCAGAAGATTATCAATGTGACCTGGATATTAAATATCCAGGTCCTTGTAATTAATAAATTTAACAGCTATGACTCAGTATAAATTATCAAGATATTCACATCTATTGAATCACCGTGGAGAAAGGGTTTTATACCACTCTTTGAAAATGAAATTAGTCTCTATCGGAGAATCTGAAATTGATATAAACAGAAGAGCTATAAATATTTCTCGTGATTCAGAATTATATAATATATTATCAAAAGAAGGTTTTATTTGTTTATCTGATAATTCTGACGAAAAACTGTTAGAAATTTACAGAAATGAAATACAAGAACCATATATATCAACAGCCTATTTCTTTTTAACAAAGAATTGTAACCTTGCATGTAAATATTGTTTTGAAAAACAATCTGAGGTTGCAAATACAAAGGAAGGAATAATGTCTATTGGTACATTTGATAAGGGTCTTGACTTTTTTGTTAGACTTATTAATTTGGACAAGGAACGCTTTGATGAAAGAAAAACAATAATTTTTTACGGAGGAGAGCCATTTCACAATAAGGTAGTTTTGTATCATGCAATAGAAAAAATAAAGGATTATATCTTGTTTGGGATCCTTCCCCAAAAAACAAAAATATTAGTGGTTACTAATGGTACATTGCTTGATGATAATGATATTAGTTTTATAAAAAAACATGATGTTACACTAACTTTTTCTCTTGATGGTGATAAGGAGGCATCAATTAATAGAGTATTCCCTGATTTAAGAACACTAGCTTGGGAAATTGCTACAAAAAACTTTAAGAAGTGCAAAGAAATAGGTATTGATTTGAATGTTGCATGTACACTTACACCACAAACTATAGAAAGAAGATCAGAAGTTCTTGATTATTTTATCAATACTGTTGAAGCTACAAATATCGGTTTTAATGTCATTCTTGATAATGATATTATACAACTTGATGGTGACTATGATAATGCTGCTGCAGATTTTGTGTCATCAGCGTATTTTGAATTAACTGAACACAATATAACAGAAAACAGAACAGGGCGTCGTTTGCAGGTGTTTGAAAAGAAACATCCGTGCCTGTTTGATTGTAATGCAGCAGGAGGACGACAGATTGCTATAGCACCAGATGGGTCAGTTGGTATTTGTCATGAGCATATTATGGATAAAAAACATTTCATCACCGATATATTTGATGATACGTTTGACCCAGCTCAATCCTCTATGTACAAAGAGTGGCAGAAGCGTTCCCCATTATATATGCCAGAATGTTATGACTGTCCAGCATTAGGAATATGTGGCGGTGGTTGTGTCATAAATACAGAAAGAAAATTTACCACAATTCATAAGCCGGACACACGATTCTGTAAACAAACACTATCTATACTTGAAAATATTTTACTTAAATGAGAACTTAATATATAAGAACCCTAATAAATGAAAACATTATTTATATCTCCATCATATATTTGTAACGAGAAGTGCGTCTTCTGTCCATGTGCGTTGAATGCGAGACGTTATACGCAATTAACCTTGGATGAACTATATGATGCTGTTGACAAGGCGATTGAAAAAGAGAGCATTGAAATGGTCTTGATTTCAGGTGGAGAACCAACCATTTATAAGGGTATTTTAGACCTTGTGTCATATATAAATAGGAAAGGTCTAAAACTTGGGATTCTCTCAAATTCCTTGAAGTTTTCCGATCCAGAATTTTTGAAGAGGTTCATTGCTGTGGCAGGAAACGAATTTGAACTCACGACGGCGTTTCATAGTTTCAGGGAAAATGAACATGATCGTGTGACTTCCGTGTTGGGTAGTTTCCAAAAATCCCTGCTCGGAGTAAACAATCTGATTCAGGCTGGTGTCAAAGTGACCATAAAGCATATTATCAATAATAGTACATATCAACTTCTTCCTGAGTATGTTGATTGGCTCTACGAAACATTCCCAGATAATGTGCCTTGGGTGCTTTGCAATATTGACCTGACAGGAACGGCACTGACAAATAAGGGTGATTCATCAGTACCGTTTTCTGTTTCCAGACCTTATATTGAGAATACTTTGGATAAAGTCGTAGAATATCAAAAAAATGGAAGAAACAGGATTGTTCGTATATTTAATACCCCGTTATGCTGTATAGATCCTTACTATTGGTCGTTCCTGCAGAAATATGAAAGTGAGGAGGAAATGACAGCTCTATATTTGCCATATGAGAATCCCATAGATAATAAAATCCGTTTTAACCTCAAGGGGGATGGTGGTGCAAACTTCAAACCATGTCAGGAGTGCATTGTTCAGGCACAATGTCCGGGAACATGGAAAAAAACAGCCGAAGTTTTAGGTGAAAAATCTTTTATTCCTTTTAAATAATTTATGGATATTTGTTTTAATAAAGAAAGTGATCTTTATCTGACAAAGGTTTTGGATATTCCAACTCCTTCAGGTTTTGAGAGAGAGGGTCAAAAATTGTTTGAACAGTTTGCAAATAAATATGTTGATGAAATTGATTTTGATACGCTTGGGAATGTTGTTGCTCACAAGAATAATCCAGGCAAGAAGAAACTGATGATTACGGCTCATATTGATGAGGTTGGTTTCATGGTTAAATATATTGATGACAACGGGATGTTGTATATAGTCCCAATTGGAGGAGTGGATTTGATGTTGTTGCCAGGGACAAGACTTGCAGTACATCATCGCGGTAACTCTTTTTTGGGAATAGTTGGACGTAAACCAATACATTTGTTGAGTGAAAAAGAAAGAAACTCGTTTTCAATAGAAGATACTTGGGTCGATTTAGGTTTTAAATCAAAAGAACATGCATTGCAATGTATATCAGTTGGTGATCCTGTTACTTTTTCTACAGATCGTGTACAGATAAGTGATGATTACTTAGTTACTCGTTCTGCTGATAACAAAATAGGAAGTCTTATATTATTGGAATTAATGAGAGAATTACATAATTGTAAAACCAATTATGATATTTATTTTGTTTCAACGGTTCAAGAAGAAATAGGATTAAGAGGAGCTATGCCTGCTGTTACACAAATAAAGCCAGACATAGCTATAGTTATAGATGCAACTCACGCAACGGACTATCCTAACATAAATCAGAGATTATATGGCGATGTCCGTCTAAGCAGGGGACCGTCTTTATGTATTAGTCCAGATACAGATAGAAATTTAATAAATGAAATTGTCCAGACTGCAATTAGTGAAAATATTCCCTATCAATTAGAGGGGCACCCTAATGCTAGCGGTACCGAAGCGAGGGCTATACAGATACAATGTAAAGGGATACAAACGGCAATAGTTTCATATCCTGTGAGATATATGCATTCTCCATCTGAGGTGGTATCAATAACAGATGTAAAGAATTGTATTGCGCTTGTTAAATCTTTTATTTTATGATTCAATGTGAAGACTATTTAGTAAGTGTCATTGTGCCAGTATATAACTCAAAACCATATTTGAAATATTGCTTGGACAGTTTATTAAATCAGACATTGGAAAGTATAGAAATTATTATGGTTGATGATGGCTCCATTGATGGTTCTTCTATAATATTAGATGAATATGCAAAAAAATATCATAATTTCAAAGTTATACATCAACTTAATCAAGGTCAAGGTCAAGCTCGCAATTCTGGTGTATTAGTTGCAAGAGGTAAATACATCGGTTTTGTTGATTCAGATGACTATGTTGATAGAAATATGTATAAACATTTGTATTCATTGATTTCCGATGAGGATGCAGATATTTCCGTGTGTAAGTCATATTCTGTTGATGAAAATGGTATATTAGGGAAACCATTGGATCTATGGAATAAATTTGGGAATGTATTACTAAGTAGATCAGATATTGAGAATTGTGATTTTCTAAATAACAAATGTAGCCCTGTGTTGTGGGATAAGTTGATTAGGGCAGATATTGTTAAACGTCATCTTTCAACCTCTTTAAAAAGAGGTCAGGATTTTGTTGCGTTAATTGATTATTTATCAGAAGTAAATAAAATAGCTTTTACTTCTGCTCGTTTATATTATTACAGACATCATTCAAAGTCTGTTATGGCTACTCCAGAATCAGATGAAGTTATATTAACAGATTTTAAAACTGAGAGAGTAGCCGTTTCTAAAATATTATCATACTTTGGTGGAACATTTATGAGTAAACTTTACATTAATAGGATAATTAAGGAATGGAATGTTCGTATATATAACTACCCTAATTTGAAAATAATTAAAGATTATATTGTTGAATTAAATAAATATATTTAACAAATAATTGAAATCTTGTTTGTATTATTCAATTACTCCTCACTACTATTCCTCTTCTCATTTCTCTCTTCTCTGCGAGCTTTACGTTTCTCTCTCTTTGCTTTTTCGTCAGCAACATCTTCGGGGTTACGTTTAAAAATTTCAATGGCTTTATTAAAATCTTTCTTAAACATTATACCAACACCTTGAGTGGTAAGAGCTGATTTAATATAGTAGTTTTTGTCGTTGTAATGGTTGTATGCTTTAAGGCGGAAAGTACCCGATTTGTTTATTAAATACTCCAAATCAAAGTCTCCAATAAAACTATTATTGCTAACCGATTTATCTCTGTAGCCTAAGTTACCGTTAAATATTAATCGGTTGTTTAATAGTTGTGATGATAGAACAACATCAAATTCAAGGTCGGTAAAGTCTCCTTTATCACTTCTGAAGTTTGTTCCAATGTTAAAGTTCTCACTTATCTGCCCAAGAATGTTGTTTAATTGAGACGATAAAGCCGATGATGCAACTGCGGCAAGTTCGTTGTTATGACGTTCGCTCACGCTCATATATTCCGGTGTATAGAATTTATTCAGTGCAAGCAGATATAAAACTTGTCGGTTCATCATATCGTCAGAATTTATAATTGTCTTAACCCTTCGGTATATATTTTGGCTGAGGGTTGGGAAAGTCAAATCAAATGTAAATTCCGGTTTTTGAAGATTTCCTGTTAAATGTAATGTTGTGTGAACGGGTACGGTAGTACGATTAAGCTCATTTTCGTGAGCAAAACTTTCGTCAAGGTCCAAAAGGTTAGCCTGTACATTATAGTATGCGCCTATATTAAGATTTGCGTTCATTGGATCTCCTGTAAAACTTATTGAACTTCCTTCTTCAACAATAAAGTCTTTTGAAATTAAATCTTGCAAATTCAAACTGTAGCTACCTTTTTCGGCAGTATATGTGCCATAAATTCCTAATTCATCATTTGTATTATATTCAATTCTGATTCCACCTTCGCCCCATGCTTTTATTTGATCGTTTGTTGCAGGGTCTATAACTAATCGCATCATTGCATCGCGAGTGGCATCAATTCTAAGATTAACATGTAATTTATGTTTGGGTTTGGGGGTAGTTATGTTTATGTTGCTAAATCTCTCCCATGGTTTTTCGGTAACAACCTCTACCTCTTTAACCTCTGTTGCATCTTTATCAATGTATGTAATAAATTTATAGTCTCCGGCATCTTCTTCATCAAGTAGTGCAAATGTAAAGTTTGAATTAGGATTGGTTCTCATATTTACACTAATAGTTGTAGCAAGACCATCACCTTTAATCAATCCACTACCTGTACCAAATACCGTTCCGTAATATAGGGGATTTAATTTTTCGGTAACATCAAATACAAGGAAGTTATTTACATCATGCAATGTAATTTCGTATTTCATCTTTTTGAAATTGGTATGTTCTAATGCCATATCAGCCTTACCTGTATGTCCGAATTTATCTTTAATTGTTATATTCTTAGCCCAAATGCCTTTCTTGTCCAATTTAACACTGTCAGTTATGTAATATCTGGTATTGAGGTAATCAATTCCGAAATTGAAATTTTCGGCATAGGCATTGGCCACAACGTTAAGAGCTTTAAATCGTCCAAAAAATTCCACTACACCGCTAACTCGGCCACCAACACCTGACATTATCTTTTCGGTAAATGGTTGTATAAATCCTATCCTTAATTTGTGGGCGTCAATATAAAAATAGAGCGAATCGCGAGTTGGCATAACTCGTCCCATAACCTTTGATTTCTCAATATCAGGTTGCGAAACTTCTCCATCAAAACATATGGCTTTCTCCTCATCGTCCCATTTGCTCTCAACATCAAGGTCTCCAAAAACAGAATGGTTGTATGAGAAATCTTTAACAAATAATCCGTCAGTCTTCATAACAGGCATACCGCCTCTGTAAATTTCACTGATATTTACATCTCCCGTAGCTTCGCCTCCAAAAACAATGTTTCTCCTATTTAATACATCAAATATATAAGAGAGGTCAATCTGTTTAAGGTTTATATTTAGTTGTTTCTCGGGGTTTTTGCTTATCTCTCCATTGATTTTTAAATGTTGATTGTCTCGTGCAATTTCAAAATCGTGAATTGAAATCTCTTTGCCTTGAGCAAAAAGGGTTGCAGGAGCTATATTCCAAATGCTGTCGCTGATTGTAAATGTAGATGGGTATATCATCATATCTACAATATTTCCATCTTGACTTGCTAAGAAATGGGCTGTAGTTGCAAAATCTCCACTAAATATATTCGGATTTTTAGTATTCTGCCAATCAATATTTACGTGGCAACTATCTGCCGAAGATATTGATGCAATATTCCAATCTGTTTTTATTCCTTTTGAGGTTATATGTCTTGTTCCTGCAATACCTTGAATAGCATCACCAAATTTTTCAAGGCTTATATTACTGTTTTCTAAGAATATCTTACCTGTCGAAAACGAAGGTACCTCAACTCCTACCGAAAATCTTCCTATTGAGTCGTTATAATATCCGTTAATATGGTTTTCATCACTCAACATAAAAGGAAGCTCAAATGTTTTTGTTAAAAGTTCGGTGTTGGGAATTTTAAATCCAAATTTAAACCTGTTGTAGTTTTCAACTGCTTTTGCTTTATTGATAAAGAATGTTGGCATAACCTCCGATAATATTCCAATAAAGCTGTTTTTTAACGAACTGAATTTATATTTTCCAATTATATTCCCGTTTATGAGCTCCGATTTTACTTCAATAAATTGTGGCGAAGCAGAGTTGTTGGCTTTTATATAGGCACTATCTAAAACAAATATCTCTCCGTTGTTGGCAAATGAAAAACTGTTTATTACAACCTCTCCATCGGCGTTATCTATTCTATTTCCGGTAAAGTTCGCATCAATATCAAAATTCAGAAGAGAGCCTTCGTATTTCTTGGTTAAGTTAATATCGTTGAGTTTTATATTTTCGCCTTTCAATTTAAGCGCAAATTTATTTTCATTCTTTGACAGGTTCATTAAACCGTCAATACTCAGAATGATATTTGAATCGTTTAAAGCTACTGAACCAATATACTCTTTATCGGCATATTTGGCATCAACGGCAATATTTTTATACTTGTAGTTGTTATATTCTAATAAATTTATCTCTCCTTTAACTTTGCCGGTATTGCTTGATTTTGAATGGCTTCCGTCTAATTTAAGATTGAAAGCTATCTCTCCCAAGCCTTTGTCTGATATTAATTTGTTTATATCTAATTTGTTTGATTTAATATTTCCTTTGAATTTTAGTCCATTGCTTTTTTCAATGGTCATATCAGTTTCAACATTACCTATTCCGCTTTTAAATTCTCCGTATGTTACAAGTTTTGATGTAAATCCTGATATCTGCCCTTTGAACGACAGGTGTTTAATCTTGTATAGAGTGGAATAATCTTTTAACTTAACATTTAGTTCGTTGAGCATGGTTACGGCACCTTTTGATGTTAAATTAAGTTCTTTCATTTCGCCAAATATAAAGGCATTCTTTGGCTCAGGAAATATATTGTCTATTGAACCATATCCCGATGCTACCAATCCGTCGTTTGCATAATTGATTTTTAATGTATCAAGGAAAAGATGGTTCGGATTTCCGGTTATAGCACAACTTATGTTTATTGGGGTGTTAAACTCTTTGAATATGGGAATAAATGACGAGAAATCAGAAAGAACCAAAATTCCGTTATTAATACCAAAATTTAAATCGGCAATCTCCATAAAGTTGTTTGCATCAATATCTTTTGGTAAAAGAATATAGTTCTCTTTTATTCTTAACTTGCTCTCTTTACCGTCAAATGCAAAATTACGAAGTCTGATATTCTCTTTATTTCCAATTAATTTAAATGCTATATTTTTTATATAAAATCCCGATTTCTCTGATAGTCTGAGAGCTCTGACACTTATATTTATAGAGTCTCTGCTTATACTTTTCAGAGAGGCATTTACAAGAGCATCATTAATATCTATGTGATTTTTATCAAATAAATCATCGTCTTTATATTCGGCATCGGTAACGTCATATTTTATATGTCCTCCCTGTAGCAATAGAGTATTAATGGCCAATTTGGGAGGATTTGGATTTCTCTTTTTGATTTTAAATTTATCAATTAGGAAATTAATATTAAGGTCGCTTCCTTCGTTCTTTTTGTTTATATGAATACAAAAATCAGAGACGCTAATAGAACTTATTACAATCTCTTTCCTGAAAAGTTCAAGTAATCTTAAAGAGGCATTTGCCTTTTTTGCATAAAAAAGAGTGTCGTTGTTCTTGTCAAAAATTACAATATTATTTATAGCTGCACGATTAAAAGGAGATAACTTTACCTTTTCAATACTAACATTGCAATCAAGAAATTCCGATAAATATTTAGTTGATTTATTCGCAATATTGTTTTGCACAGAGTTTACACTCAGTAGTATATATATGACAGTATATGCCACACCAATACTGAGTAGCAACCAAACTAATATTATTCGTATTATTGATAAAAGTTTAATCAAGTTATAATACTATATTTAAATACAAATTTAAGCAAGTTCTATAAATTATAAAAGAGAAAAAGTCAAATATCAATATAAAAATCAGTTCCTATTGCTTTTTGTTTTATTTTGCCTTAATAATATTTTCATTAAATAGAGCTATAGATTTGTTCTAAATGAGTATTTTTGTAGCAAATAACCAATAAACTATTATGAGTATAACAATATTAGGAATAGAATCTTCATGCGACGATACATCAGCAGCTGTTATACGTGATGGGGTTCTGTTATCAAACGTAATAGCAAGTCAGGCGGTTCATGAGTCGTATGGTGGTGTAGTTCCCGAATTGGCATCTCGTGCGCATCAGCAGAATATAGTTCCTGTTGTGTCAGAAGCAATTAAACGCAGTGGACTTTCAAAAGAGGATATCACGGCAATCGCATTTACTCGTGGTCCGGGACTTATGGGCTCTCTTCTTGTAGGCAACTCATTTGCAAAAGGATTTGCTCTTTCGCAATCAATACCATTAATTGACGTAAACCATTTGCAGGCTCACGTTTTAGCTCATTTCATAAAAGATACCCCCGATCAAGATACAGCACCTAAATTCCCTTTTTTATGCCTTTTGGTGTCAGGAGGAAACTCTCAGATAATAAAAATTGAGGCATATAACAAAATGGAAGTAATAGGGCAAACCATTGATGATGCAGCTGGCGAAGCATTTGATAAATGTGCAAAAGTTATGGGATTAGGTTATCCCGGAGGTCCTATAATTGACAAGCTTGCAAAAGAGGGTGATGCAAAAAAGTTTATATTTAACAAACCTCATATCCCAGAACTTAATTATAGCTTTAGCGGGTTAAAAACCTCGTTTCTATATCTTTTGCGTGATGAATTGGCAAAAGACCCTGATTTTATCGAAAAAAACAAGAACGATTTAGCGGCTTCATTGCAAAGTACCATTGTAGATATATTGATGGATAAATTGCGTAAGGCAGTTAAGCAAACGGGAATAAAAGAGGTTGCTGTAGCAGGCGGTGTCTCGGCAAATTCAGCGGTTCGTGAGGCATTTATTTCTCATGCCGAAAGATTTGGGTGGAAAGTATATCTGCCAAAATTTTCATATACTACCGATAATGCAGCAATGGTTGCAATAACAGGATATTATAAATATATTGATAAAGAGTTTTGCGATATTGACGCACCCTCTTTCTCAAGAATTGAATTATAAAATTTTATGGATAGCAATATATTATTACTTATAATAGTAGCGATTGTGGTTGGAGAGTATTTGGTATCAGAATGGCTCTCGTATCGCAACTTAAAGGCGGCATCATCGAAAATTCCTACTCAACTTGCAGGTTTATACGATGAAGAGAAGTATGCCAAACAACAAAAATATTTCAGAACAAATAACCGTTTCTCACTAATAACATCAACATTCTCAACATTGGTTATGTTGGTAATGTTAAAGTTGCAGGCATTCGGGACAATATACGAATATTGTACTACAATAAGTCAAAATGTTATAGTTCAGACATTAATATTTATGGCAATAATATTTATGGCATACGATATTTTGACATTACCTTTTCAAATTTATGATACATTCGTAATAGAGGAGCGTTTCGGCTTTAATAAAACCACACCTAAAACATTTATCCTCGACAAATTAAAAGGTCTCTTACTTGCCGCAATATTAGGAGGAGGTTTAATATCTCTGATAGTATGGCTCTATACAATTCTTGGGACAAACTTTTGGTGGGCGGCTTTTTTGGTATCATTGACGGTGTCATTGCTTACCACAATGTTGTATTCGCAAGTAATAGTCCCTCTGTTTAATAAGCAAACCCCATTGCCCGAAGGTGAATTACGCGATGAAATCGAAAAATTTGCCCAAAAAGCAGACTTTGAACTCACCAATATTTATGTAATTGATGGCTCAAAACGTTCAACAAAGGCAAATGCTTATTTCTCAGGTATAGGAAAGAAAAGAAGGATTGTATTATACGATACACTTATTGAAGAGTTGTCGGTACAAGAAGTTGTTGCGGTTTTAGCGCATGAAATAGGACACTATAAGAAGCGTCATACGCTTAAAAACTTTATAGCAGCAGCCATGGCAATGTTAATACAATTCTATGTATTATCTCTTGCTCTGTCAAGTACAACAATGGCTGAGGCTATGGGATTGACAACACCTGCTTTTGCCGTATCGCTAATAGCATTTGCAATACTATATACCCCGATAGATATGGTAACAGGCATAATTATGAATGCCATATCTCGCAAGGCGGAGTATGAAGCAGATAATTTTGCTTCATCTAATGGTTTTGGCGAGGAACTTATATCTGCTTTGAAAAAACTATCGGTGAAATCGTTGAGTAATCTTACGCCCGATAATATATATGTGAAGGTTCACTATTCTCACCCGACACTGCTACAAAGGGTATTGGCAATAAAATCTGAAAAATAATGAAAGTTGAGATTATTGTAATAGGTGACGAACTTTTAATAGGGCAGGTAACCGATACCAATTCGGGATATATTGCACGTAAACTAAATTTTGTAGGGGTTGAGGTGTTACGCACTACAGCTATAAGAGACCGGGCAGAAGAGATAACCACTGCTGTAGAGGAGACTCTTTCAAGAGTTGATACAGTGATAGTAACAGGCGGATTAGGACCTACAAACGATGACATAACCAAAAAGACACTCTGCGAAATATTTGGTGGCGAGATGATATTCTCAAAAGTAACCCAAGAGAGTAACGATGCTCTTTTTGCCCGATTAGGGAAAGAGATGAACTCTCTTACTCGCTCACAAGCAATGGTGCCCGATTGTTGTAAAGTATTGCCCAACCCGGTAGGGACAGCTCCCGGTATGTTATTTAAGCGTGGCAAAAAGCAACTTATATCGTTGCCCGGTGTGCCATACGAAATGCAAAAGTTGATTGATGACCAAGTTGTACATATATTTGAGAATATCGGAAATACCGAAAAAATATTTCATTCAACTCGTGTGGTAACAGGCTTTACCGAGTCAAAGTTGGCAATATATCTATCGGAGTTTGAAGCCTCGCTACCATCATCAATAAAATTGGCATATCTGCCAAAACCAAATATAATACGCTTGCGTTTGACTGCCCGTGGCAATAATGAGGAGAGTCTCTATTGCGATATGTATCAAGCAACCGTAAAATTAGATGAATTATTAAACGATAATATAATAGCTTACGACGATTTAATCCTTGAAGAAATCCTAATAAAACTCTTACAGGAAAAATCTTATACCATATCAACAGCCGAGAGTTGTACGGGAGGAGGTATTGCCTCAAAAATTACATCAGTGGCAGGAGCCTCTGCCGTATTTATGGGGGGAGTAGTGGCTTACGATAACTCTATAAAAACCAATATACTCGGAGTAGAGGAGGAGAGTATAAAAGAGTATGGAGTGGTAAGTACACAGGTGGTTGAACAAATGTCTAAAGGTGTTGCCGATAAATTTAAAACAGATTGCGCAATAGCAACATCAGGAATAGCAGGACCTTCTGGAGGGAGTAAGCAAAAACCTGTTGGTACAATTGCAATAGCAGTATATTGTAAAGGTAAAGTTCAGTCGCGCCTTATAACAATACCCACTGTAAATCGTATGAGAAATGTTGAGCGTTTCACAGATTGTGCACTCTATGACATGATTAAAATGTTAACATAGATTAAATAGGGGAGGTAAAAATGTTTAGGTGTGGCAAATTATTTTGTTACACCTTTTTTTTAAGATAAAACAAATATTATTTTTGTATCAAAATAAATAGTGTAACCATATAAATTTTTAGGCTTATGAAATACAACTACCTTCTTAAGTTTTTTATTGTATCGTTATTCTGTTCATTGTCGGTAATAACAATAGATGCTCATGATTTTGCTGTTAAAAATAGTGATGGAAAGTATGTGTATTATGATATAAATACTGATGGGAAAACTGTTTCGGTAACAATCAGAGATTATAATGGGTATGCTTGCTATAAAGGTGTTATAAATATTCCAAGTGAAGTAACATACAATAACGTTACCTATATGGTAACAAATATATCAAACAATGCTTTTAGTGCAAGCAGGTATCTAAAAGGAGTAAATATCCCTGAATCTGTCAAGTATATAGGTTATTCAGCCTTTTCAAATTGTGATTCACTTATATCAATTGTAATTCCTGACAATGTCCAATCAATAGCTTCATATGCATTTTCGGGATCACCCTTATTGCAATCGGTTGTTATAGGCGATTCGATACAAAGCATAAATGAGGCAACATTTAAAAATTGTACAAGTTTAAAGAGTGTAACCTTGGGTAATGCTGTTAAATCAATAGGAGCATCGGCATTTGAAGGTTGCGACTCATTAATCTCTGTAAATATCCCAAAATCGGTAAGAACAATTGGCTCTGCAGCATTCTATAAATGTCGCTCAATCACCTCTCTTAAAATGGATACAATAGAGTCATTGGGTAATAGTGCTTTTTCAGGTTGTTCATCGTTAGTAACATTAGAGATGAAACCTCTATTTAATAAAATTAATAATTCTACATTTTCAGGCTGTAGTTCAATAAAAGAATTGTCGTTTTTGGGGAAGATAACACACATTGGTAATAGCGCCTTTTCAGATTGTGGTTATCTGTCAAAATTTGATATGTCTGATTCGTTGCAATATATTGGTATAAATGCTTTTTCTGATTGTTGGTCATTAACATCAATAGAACTTCCATTATCTCTTAAAACCATTGATGAGTGGGCTTTTAACAGGTGTTCCGGAATTTCTAAAATTGATATCCCCAATTCAGTAACTACATTGAATAAAAGAGCTTTTTCAGGGTGTACGGGTTTAGAGTCAGTTGTTATAGGCGATTCATTAACATGTATAGCGGAGTATGCCTTTTCTGATTGTTCTGAATTAAAAGAGGTTACTATCGGAAAGTCAATATCTGTGATACAGGGATATGCGTTTCAAAATTGCAATAAACTGGATAAAATACATATAAAGGATTTGGCTAATTGGTGTGGAGTGCAAATTGACTTTTTCTTGTCACCTTTAAATGAACCTCATAATCTGTATTATAACGGAGAGTTAATTACTCAACTGAATATACCCGAAGGAGTGGGGTTGATAAATGATAATGTTTTTGCTAAATGTATATCAATAGAGTCTGTTTCAATTCCTACATCGGTACACTCTATTGGGAAATCGGCATTTAGAGGTTGTTCGGGGTTAAAATCAATAGAGTTAGGCGAAACTGTAACATCGTTAGGAGAATCAGTCTTTAGTGATTGCTCATCGTTGACAGATGTTGTGATAAATACAAACTCAGTAATTCCAAATAATGCTTTTGCCGGTTGCACATCATTAAAAAATATATCTTTGAGTAACAAATCATGGGATATAGGATCATCTGCATTTTATAATTGTATAAGTTTAGAGGAGATTGTTATTCCTAATGGAGTAAAAACAATGGGCTCATCTCTATTCTATAGATGTGCAAATCTTAAAAAAGTTGTTCTTCCTAATACATTAGAGAAGATAGGAATACAAGCTTTCATGGATTGTACATCATTAAAAGAAATTACACTTCCTAATAGTGTTACAAATATAGGATATGGTTTGTTCTATGGTTGTTCATCACTTGAATCTGCAAAACTTTCAGAATCTCTATTGCATATATCTGACAGACTATTTCAAGGGTGTACATCGTTGAAAGATGTAAATATTCCGGAATCAGTAACTTATTTTGGAACACACGCCTTTTATAATACAAGAATAAAACAGGTAACAATTCCTGATTTGGTAACAGAAGTTGGTTCATATGCTTTTATATTATGTGATTCATTAAAGAGTGTTTCCATCGGTCGCTCGGTTGAAAAAATAGGCTCCAATGCAATAAGCATGGCCTCAATAGAGGAGATATTATCGTACAATTCGGTACCTCCTGTGGCAGATTCGTTCTGCTTTACAAATTGTAATAAATCAATACCTGTATATATTCCTCAAGGCTCATTAGCTGCTTATCAACAAGCGGCAGAGTGGAAAGAGTTTACAAATTTTATCGAAACAGATTTTGTGGGTGTTGAAAGTAACTGTAAAGATGCTTCGATAAATACATTTATAAGTGGCGGGAAGCTAATAATAAAAGGCGTTGCAGTACCAATCAAAGTCACCGTTTATGATTTGAGCGGAACCGTAGTGTTTAATAAAATTGTTATAAGCGACGAGGAGTTGGATATAACCAATCTTCCCAAAGGAGCTTATATCATTAGAACTGACAATAAAGCAACAAAGGTCGTAATTTAATAACTATAAATTAACTTTAAATATAAGGGCTATCTCACCGAACGGCTGGATAGCCCCAATTGTTTAATGTTAGATTCTAAGATTATCATAAATAAAACCTATCAATAATCTCTTTACATTTGTCAAGAACTTCGGGTTTGCCTGCATCAACTCTTACAATATCGTCGTTGCAAAACAACTCGCCAATATTGAGTTCTTCGTTTTTTGATGCATTCAAATAAAAAGGAATAAGCGGAAAAGCCTCTTTGTGCTCCCTCATTAAACGAATAGTTTTAGCGTTTAAAACGTGTATCCCCATAAAAGCACGTTCATCATTGGGATTGGGGGTATACTCTTCCGAAGTTAAAATGGTTTCGTTGGTGGCTTTGTTTTTCCAACCGCATAATCTGTTATCGGCAAAGAATAAAACTCTATTTGAACGAGGTTTTTCGGTAACAAGCATAACATCATATTTATCTCCCTCGTCATATACCTTTTTTAAATCTACGTTTGTAAAAATATCAACATTGTGAACAAGAATAGGAGCGTCATTTTCAAACAAACACCCTGCCTTTGCAATACCTCCACCGGTATCAAGCAAAAGTTCTCGCTCATCTGAAATTTTAATATTCAACCCAAAATTGTTATTTGCCTTTAAAAAATTAATAATCTGCTCACCAAAATAGTGAATGTTTATAACAATATTGTCAACCTCTGCTTTTTTGAGATTTAAAATCTGATGTTCAAGCATAGTTTTGCCGCCTACATCAACCAGTGCCTTTGGTGTATTGTCTGTCAGGGGCCGAAGACGAGTACCTAATCCTGCGGCTAAGATAATTGCATTCATCTTTCTGGTATAGTATAAGAGCGGTTTAACATAATATGTTTAACATTAATTCTTACTCCAAATTTATCGGCAATATGTTTTGCAATATGTTCTGCACTATATACCGAGCGATGTTGCCCGCCTGTGCAACCGCAACAAATTTGAATATGGGTAAAACCACGTTTCATATAGGTATCAACCATATTGTCAACCATTGAGTAAACGTTATCTAAAAACTCACAAATATTACTCTCTCGCTCAAGAAATTCAATAACGGGGGCATCAGTTCCATTAAGTTTTTTATATTGCTCATATCTGCCGGGGTTATGAATGGCTCTGCAATCAAAAACAAAACCTCCGCCATTGCCAGAATAGTCATCGGGGATACCTCTATGATATGAAAAACTCATAACATCAATTGTCAATCCCATATAATCCGACTTTTTAAAGCGAGGAAGATCTTTTATCTTTCTTATTACTTTTGATAGATACGGAAGAGCATCTTTGTAGTCATTTAAAAGTTTGCCGATTTGATTAAGAGTTGCAGGGATAGGGTCAATAAATGCTTTCTTTCTTTCAAATAAACCTCTATAGCCATATGTCCCTAAAGTTTGAAGAAGACGAAAAATCCTGAAAATATTTAGTCTCTTATAAAAATCGTCTATGTTAACTTCCTTATATTTCCTCAAAGAGCAGATATAGGCGTCAATCATCTTTTCGTAAACCTCGTCGCTGTATTTTGCACGGGTCTGACCTACAAACGAAGCCACATCATAATAGATAGGTCCGCGTCTGCCCCCCTGAAAATCTATAAAATAGGGCTTATTGTTGTGCCACATTATATTACGAGATTGAAAATCTCTATATAAGAATGTGTTATCATTCTCTTCTAACAAAAGGTTACAAAGAGTTTCAAAATCACTCTCAAGAGCAGGCTCATCAAGCTCAAAGCCCACACCCTTTAAGAAGCAATATTTAAAGTAGTTCAAATCCCAGAAAACAGAAACTCTGTCAAAGTTGGCAACAGGATAGCAAACATCAAAATCCAATTTCTCTCCAACTTTAAACTGAATATCGGCAAGTAGCGCCATTGTTTGGCATAGCATTTTGCAGTCATTATCATTGAAAAAACCAATCTCTCTACAATCTTTTAATAATTTAAACAGGGTGTTGTCTCCTAAATCTTCAATAATATAGTGCATGCCATCATCACTAACCTCAATAACTTTGGGAGCATCAATGCCACACTTGTTAAAAACATTGGCAATAGTAATAAATGCGTTGTTCTCATCAAAAGAAACACCACTGACGCCAATCAAACTACATCTGTCAGAAGATAATCTGTAATAAGTCCTATTGGAGCCATCACCTGAAAGTTTAACAATCAACTTTGGTTGCACTCCTGTTGCTTTATAATAAAGTTTACTTAAAATATTCATAAATATAAAAATGGTCCTATTATATTTTCACAGCGAGTGAAAGTATATTAGCGGTTATTGCAAAGTTAGTAAATATTCAAAAATAACCTATCTTTGTAAATATGAAAATATATTCAGCACCATTACAGGGGTACACCGAGGCGGTATGGCGTAATATACACAATTCGGTTTTTGGAGGTATAGATGCTTACTATACGCCATTTTTGCGATATGAACGAAGTGAAATACGCAATAAAGATATTCGTGATATTGAACGTAAAAACAATAGTGTGCCAAACCTTGTGCCACAAATAATAGCCTCAACACCCGAAGAGATGCAGCCGCTTTTGCAACTGCTACGTAGTGAGGGATATAAAAGAGTGGATATAAATATGGGTTGCTCATTTATACTACAAGCAAAACGTAAGCGAGGAGCAGGAATATTACCATATCCTCAAAAGGTACAAGAGTTAATGCAAGAAGTTGTACAAAACACCGATATCTCATTCTCTGTAAAGATGCGTTTGGGCTGGGAGAACAAAGAAGAGTGGCGCACTTTAATGCCTATATTAAACAAAGCTCCCTTAAATAGTATAACCATGCACCCTCGTTTGGGAGTAGAACAATATAAAAAGGAGGTAGATATAGAAGAATTTGCCAATTTTTATAACGAGTGTAAACACCCTATAATATATAATGGAGATATAAACACATTGTCAGATATTAAACGTATTGAGGAGCAATTTTCTAATGTAGAAGCCGTAATGTTAGGACGAGGTTTGCTTGCAAACCCCGCATTGGCGCAAGAGTATAAAGAGAATAGGGAGTTTACGCACAAGGAGAAACGGATACTTGTAAAAACAATGCACAATGCAATGTATGGGGAGTTATCACCTCGCTTGCTCGGAAATACACAGTTTTTAAGTAAAATGAAACCCTATTGGGAGTACCTTCTGCCCGATATGCTAAAGCGCGAGAAAAAGGCGATACTAAAATCCTCAACAATAGAGAAGTATATGACAAATGTGAATATAGCACTATCTAATTATTAGTAGCCTGCTATCAGCTATCAGTTGTTAGTTTATGGTTATTATACTTTTATCTTCTCGTTTCTAATCTCTAAACATCTCCTAACTCTCATATCTTCAGGAAGTTATACCGTATTTAATAAAAATTAACATATGGGGGGGGTAAAACTACGTTTTGTAATTATTTTTGTAAAAAATAACTCCTAAACCCTATGTGATATGAAAGCAATTAAATTATTTACAGTGTTGCTATTGTCATTGTTATTTGTAGGTTGTGAAAATAATAATGATATTGATGATGAAAAAGGAAAAGTTCCGGAGATAGCACAAGGCGTTGATCTTAACAAATATGCCTTTGGAATACCTCTTAAAGATGTTGATGGCATTGGTAATGAATTAAAATTCTCGTTGTCATTTTGGGTGAATGCTAAAGAGTTCAATCATTTGACAGAGGGAACAACTCTATTTAGTATCAGAGATGTAAAAGCTTCGATTCTTGATAGTGATTTTGGTTGGATATGGGCTAATATAGGACCCGGACGCTTTAATAAAAACAGTGAAGGATTATCCATCACTGTTGATAATGTATATAGTAATCCATATTGGGCTTTTCCATTTGTTTCGTATGATTTTACAGAAGCTCAATGGTATAACTTTACATTTGTATTTGATTATACAAATAAACGAGAGGTAAAAGCATATATAAATGGCAATTTAATATATGAGACCCCTGAGAGTGCTACTTACAATGACTCTTATGATAATAAAATGGTGTTATTGATAGGCGGATATGCCCAAAACAGAGCCCCGTTAAATGCTTATATTGATAAGGTGCAAATATATACTAAGGCTCTATCAGAATCAGAAGTACAAGAGTGTATGAGTGCTCCATTATTGCACGATCCGGCACTATGTGCATATTGGGATTTTGAAAAGAATTCAAATATCGATTCTGAGGGATTTATGCTTTCAGACAATAGCTCAGGTGTAAAAGCAACCATGTATGAGATAGAGACTCATACCGAAGTGGATACAGAAAGGAATAAAGAGTATATTTATTCTGTTGGCTTACAGGTTAGACCATTCACTTTTGGTATAGGCAAATAAATTTCGTAATAAAAACATAAAATGGCAGATAGCAACTCTTTCTGCCATTTTGTTATAAATTTAGCAATAAAAAGTTATTATAAATTATAATATTACGCCAAAAAGTTGTATCTTTGCACCCGAAAACAATATCTGAATATAGTTCAGGGGTTAAATAAATCAATATTTTCTTCGTTGGAGTGTTTGAATGATGCTTACTAAACGCTCTGAATTTCATCAGTTTGCAGGCAAAATTTGTACTGTCTTGCAATTTGCTATGCTAAAATTTGGTGAAGTGAATAAAATTTGTTTATTTTGCACTCTGTTTTGAATAGGTGTTGAAATTAATAAAAACAGTATAATAAGATGTCAAAAATTTGTCAAATTACCGGAAAGCAAGCGTTGGTTGGCAATAATGTATCTCACTCTAAAAGACGTACAAAGAGAAGATTCAATGTCAACTTGTTTACAAAGAAGTTTTACTGGGTTGAGCAGGATTGTTGGATTGACCTCAACGTATCAGCTGCAGGCCTTCGTTTAATTAACAAAATTGGTCTTGATGCAGCATTGAAGCAAGCTGCCCAAAAAGGTTTTATTTAATTTTAAAAAGTAAGAATCAGATATGGCAAAGAAAGCTAAAGGTAACAGAGTTCAAGTAATACTTGAGTGTACCGAGCACAAAGAGAGCGGAATGCCCGGAACTTCACGTTATATTACTACAAAGAACCGTAAGAATACCACCGAGAGGTTGGAACTTAAAAAATACAATCCTATCTTAAAAAGAGTAACAGTTCATAAAGAGATTAAATAATTAAGATATGGCAAAGAAAACAGTCGCATCATTGCAAAAAGGTGAGGGACGTACCTACTCAAAAGTAATTAAAATGGTAAAGTCTCCTAAAACTGGTGCATATATCTTCGAAGAGGAGATGGTACCTAATGAGAAAGTAAACGAGAAACTTGCAAAATAAGTTATCTACAATAAAATATAAAGGCTGTTGGAGTGCTATAAACACCCCGACAGCCTTTTGTCATTATCAGTAATCTTCTAAAATTTATGGGATTTTTTGACTTCTTTTCAAAAAAAGAGAAAGAGACTCTTGATAAGGGATTGGAAAAGACAAAAACAGGAGTCTTTTCTAAATTGGCACATATTGTAGCAGGTCGTAGTACAGTTGATGACGATTTGCTTGACGATTTGGAAGAGGTGCTTATAACATCAGATGTCGGCATTGAAACAACACTTCGTATAATTGAGCGTATCCAAAAACGTGTTGCGCGCGATAAATATTTGTCATCTTCCGAGCTTCAAACAATATTGCGCGAAGAGATTGTTGAACTTCTTACTGAAAATTCAACAACAGATGGTAATGGGTTTGAACTTCCTTCCGACCGTCACCCTTATGTAATAATGGTTGTTGGAGTTAATGGAGTTGGAAAAACAACAACAATCGGAAAACTTGCACATCAATTTAAAAAATCAGGGAAGAAGGTATATTTGGGAGCGGCCGATACTTTCCGCGCGGCAGCAGTTGAGCAGTTGGATATTTGGGGCGAGCGAGTAGGAGTTCCCGTTATAAAACAGGGAATGGGCAGCGATCCTGCATCTGTTGCATTTGATACACTATCTTCGGCAAAGGCAAACGATGCTGATGTAGTAATCATAGATACAGCCGGACGTCTTCATAACAAAGTGGGATTGATGAACGAACTTTCAAAAATCCGCAGGGTTATGGATAAAGTAGTCCCCGGTGCTCCCGATGAGGTATTGCTTGTATTAGATGGTTCAACAGGACAAAATGCTTTTGAGCAGGCAAAACAGTTTATGGCAGCAACAGAGATAAACGCACTTGCTGTAACAAAACTTGACGGAACAGCAAAGGGTGGAGTAGTAATTGGAATATCAGACCAATTTAAAATCCCCGTAAAATATATAGGCTTAGGCGAGGGTATTGATGACCTTCAACCATTTAATCGCAAGGCTTTTGTTGATTCACTCTTTAACAATAAAGATTAACCAATATGCAAAAGAACCGCATTGATATAATAACACTCGGTTGCTCAAAGAACCTTGTTGACTCTGAAAAACTGATGAAGCAGTTCAGTTCGTTGGGCTACGAGGTGTATCACGATTCAAACGATGTTAAAGGCGAGATAGTTGTTATAAATACATGTGGGTTTATTGGCGATGCAAAAGAGGAGTCTGTAAATATGATTCTTCAATTTTGCTACGCCAAAAAAGAACGAAAAATAAAACGACTCTATGTAATGGGTTGCCTATCGCAACGCTATACTAAAGAGTTGATTGATGAGATACCTGAGGTTGATGGCTTTTTCGGAAAGTTTGATTGGGAGAAAATAGTCGCAGAAGTAGGAGGTAAGTATGATGAGAGTTTGGCAAATAGCCGAGAGATTACAACCCCATCGCATTACGCTTATCTTAAAATAGCCGAGGGGTGTAATCGATCATGTGCCTATTGTGCAATACCTATTATTACAGGTAAATATAAGTCGCGTCCAATTGAAGATTTGGTAAAAGAGGCACAAGGACTTGCTGCCATGGGAGTAAAAGAGTTACAGCTCATTGCGCAAGACCTTACATATTACGGATTAGACATATATAAATCATATCAACTTCCTAAACTTGTTGAGGAGTTATCAAAAGTAGAGGGTATAGAGTGGATACGCCTGCACTATGCCTATCCTGCACACTTCCCATACGAACTATTGCCCGTAATGGCACAAAATAGTAAAGTGTGCAAATACCTTGATATCGCATTACAGCACATTAGCGACAATATGCTAAGTCGTATGCACCGTAATGTAACCAAGCAACAAACCTACGAACTTATTGAACGCATACGAAAAGAGGTTCCCGGTATACATTTGAGAACTACACTAATGGTGGGTTTTCCCGGCGAAACAGAACAAGATTTTTCCGAACTTATGGAGTTTGTAAAATTTGCCCGTTTTGAACGTATGGGAGCATTCACCTACTCCGAAGAAGAGGGTACATACTCAGCCGAAAACTATACAGATGATATCCCCGAAGATGTAAAGCAAAATCGTTTAGATAGGCTTATGGCATTACAAGCAGAGATATCTGCCGATATAAATGCGCAAAAAGAGGGGCAGACATTAAAGGTTATAATTGACCGAGAGGAGGACGATTATTATATAGGTCGTACTCAATTTGACTCTCCCGAAGTTGACCCCGAAGTTTTGATATCAAAAGAAAAAACTCTGCAAATAGGCGAGTTTTACACTGCAAAAATAACATCATCTTCAAATTACGAACTATTTGGTTCTGTCAATTAAAATGCCATGACAAGGCAAATTGAAATAGAGGAGGCGATAAGAGTGGCAATAGATAATAATTTGCCATTCTATGCATATCGCAAACCCGATGAAGATGTAGAGTTTGGTCTTCAACTATCCCCTTTGTGTGACCATAAAAGTGGCGAAAAAGGATTTATTGTATCACCATTTATACAAACTGCCGAAACACCAAACCTATTCATAAAACAAGAGTATTCCTTAAATAACTTCCCTGTCAATATTCAGAAACGGGAGGTTGTTTACCCCTTAGAGAATACAGAAATAGATTTCTCTCAATATAAAGAGTCTGCATCAAAACTTATAGCAGATATGGAGCATGGAAGATACCAAAAGGCTGTACTATCTCGCACTATAGGTTTTGAAATTGAGGCACATGAAAAGGCTCCCCAATGGTTTTTATCGTTATGTAAGAGCTATACAAATGCCTATATATACATATTCTCAGTACCACAAATAGCAACATGGATTGGGGCAACACCCGAAAAACTTTTAGAGTATAATGGAGATAGTGTAACAACTATGGCATTGGCAGCAACACGCCGAGCAGATGAACTCCGCGATTTTACCCCAAAAGAGGAGCGCGAACAACATATTGTTGCAGAATATATAATAGATAAGTTTAACAAAATAGGTTTACAACCAACTACCTCTCCACGCTTTGTAAAGGTAGCAGGTCCCGTTGAGCATCTATGTAATATAATATCCGCAATAGGTGTCGCTTATGATAAAGCTCAACAACTTATAGCTCTTTTGCATCCAACTCCGGCGGTAGCAGGAACGCCTCTTAATATAGCTTTAGATGCTATCTCAAAAGCAGAAAAACGCCCACGAAGATACTATTCGGGATATTTAGGAGGGGTAGAAGAGAACAACACATTCAGTTTATTTGTAAATTTGCGAAGTATGGAGATATTTCCAAACAGAGTTCAGCTATATGTAGGAGGAGGATTAACCTCGCAATCGCAAGTTGAAGCGGAGTGGAACGAAACAGAGCATAAGGCACAAACCCTGCTCAAAACCATTAAAGGCTGATTATCAAATGACAACAGATAAAAAACAAGTTAGAATTCTTTTAGAGATATTAAAGCAACGAGGAGTTGAAGATTTTATAATCTCGCCCGGTTCGCGTAACACCCCCATAGTAATAGGAGTGGCGCGAGACAAGAATTTTAAATCAAGAGTAATAATTGATGAACGCTCTGCCGCTTTCGTAGCCTTAGGATTATCTGCGCAAATCTCAAAACCGGTTGCATTGGTCTGCACTTCGGGAACAGCGGTGCTTAATTATGCCCCTGCAATAGCTGAAGCATATTATCGTAATGTTCCATTAATTGTTATAACTGCTGACAGAGAGCCTGAGGTAATTGACCAAAACGATAGCCAGACCATAAGACAAAACAGTGTCTATGCCAATTATATAAAATATTCGTGTACGTTGCCATGCGAAGTTAGAGATGATGCAGATGAAACCAATACCATACAGCAAATAACTTTTGCAATAGACAAAGCATTAACTCCCGATAGAGGTCCTGTGCATATAAACGTACCACTCAGAGAACCACTCGCAGAGTTGGTGCCTGTTGAACCATTAGATATAGATATAACCCAACAATATATAAAACAAAAGAGTATAAGCATTGAGCAACAACAAGAGCTGGTAACAAAAATATCACAATACAAAAAAGTTATGTTGTTGGCATCGTTTGCCGAGCCCGATGCCGAACTCAATAAATCGCTATCGCGGTTGGTAAAACTGCCTCAAGTTGTGTTGCTTACCGAAACAATCTCAAATATAAGAGTAGAGGGGGCAATAACAACAATTGACCGTACACTTACACAGTTAAACGATATTAACAGAGATGATGCAGCCCCTGAATTATTGATAACATTCGGAGGCTCACTCGTCTCAAAAATGGTAAAGACTTTTATAAGAGCCCATAAGCCAAAAGAGCATATACATATAAGCGAGTGCGAATGGAAGATTGATACATTCTCAGCACTTACATGCCAAATAGATATGCCAACCACTGTGCTTTTTGCTTTAATCGCCGATAAGGTTACGCCCAATAGTTCAAATTACAATCAAATGTGGTGCGAGTTGGCACAATCGGCAGCAGATAAAAAGAGCAAATATGTTGCATCGGTAGGTTGGAGCGATATGAAAGCATTCTCAATAATATTACCCTCAATACCTGCCGAAACATATCTTCAACTATCAAACGGAACTCCAATCCGTTATGCACAGCTGTTTGATAATTATAGTTGTTTAAAATCTACATCAAACCGAGGTGTGAGCGGAATTGACGGAGCAACCTCAACAGCCATAGGTGCGGCGTGTGGAACAGAAAAACAGGTGTTGCTTATAACGGGAGATATGGGATTTCAATACGATTCCAATGCCTTGTCAATAGCAGATATACCTGATAATCTGAAAATCATAGTGATGAAAAACGGGGGAGGTGGCATTTTCCGTTTCTTGCCGGGTACTTCGGCTCTTCCTGAGTTGGAGCAATATTTTGAGTGTGTAACCGATGTAAAAGTTAAACAGCTTGCCGAAACCTACTCTTTCAATTTCTATTCGGCAACAACAGAAGATGAGCTAAAAAGTATGCTCCCAAAATTCTTTGCTTCGTCGGGTAAAGCAATAATGGAGGTGGTAACACCACGAACCGAAAACGATAAAATATTACGAAACTATTTTAAAGAATAAACGATATGCAAACACGTGAATGGACAACAATCAAAGAGTATGAAGATATAAAATTTGAGTACTACAATTCAATTGCAAAAATAACCATAAACCGTCCAAGAGTATATAACGCGTTCCGTCCGCAAACCAACGACGAGATGTTAGATGCAATATCAATCTGTCGCCAACGTGCCGATATAGGAGTTGTAATACTTACAGGAGCAGGAGATAAAGCATTCTGTTCGGGTGGAGACCAAAACGTAAAGGGATTGGGAGGCTATATAGGCAAAGACGGTGTGCCTCGTTTAAACGTGTTAGATTTGCATAAGGCTATCCGTTCACTGCCAAAACCTGTAATAGCAATGGTAAACGGATATGCCATTGGTGGCGGACACGTTTTGCATGTAGTATGCGATTTGTCAATAGCATCGGAGAATGCGCGATTTGGACAAACAGGACCCAAAGTAGGAAGTTTTGATGGCGGATTTGGTTCGTCATATCTTGCACGATGTGTAGGACAAAAGAAGGCTCGCGAAATATGGTTCTTATGCCGTCAATACTCAGCAAAAGAGGCAGAGGAGATTGGATTGGTAAATAAAGTAGTGCCATTTGACCGCTTAGAAGATGAAACAGTTGAGTGGTGCGAAACAATACTACAACGTTCACCTATGGCAATACGTATGATAAAACGTGCATTAAATGCCGAACTTGACGGACAACACGGCCTTATGGAGTTGGCAGGAGATGCAACCCTTATGTTCTATCTTATGGAAGAGGCGCAAGAGGGTAAAAATGCCTTTTTGGAGAAACGTAGTCCCGACTTTAAGAAATTCCCTAAATTCCCATAATGAGGGCAGAGTATAAAAAATATAGTCTTATATTTAAGGAGGCTGCAATAACATCGCGCAACACACTCCTTACAAAAGATACCTATTTCATAAAGGTGTGGGACGATGAAAATCCCACACTCTTTGGGGTGGGCGAAGCCTCTCTGTTTCGTGGCTTAAGTGCAGAGGACTGTCTCGAGTACGAAGAGAAACTTTCAGAGGTATGTGCCAATATAAACAATATTGATTTATTGCAACTGAAATCGTGGAGTTCAATACTCTTTGGCATTGAAACAGCCATACAAGACTTAAACAGCGGAGGCAAATCTCTGCTATACGATACACCATTCACTCGTGGCGAAGAGGGTATCCGTATCAACGGCCTGATATGGATGGGCAACAAAGAGCAGATGGCAGAGCGAATATCCCAAAAACTCTCACAAGGCTTTAAATGTCTGAAACTAAAAATAGGGGGCATTGATTTTGCCTCTGAAATAGAACTTATAAAATCTATTCGCAACCGTTTTCCAAAAGATATATTGGAACTACGTTTAGATGCAAACGGAGCATTCTATCCCATAGAAGCACTCTCAAAATTAGAGATACTCTCACAATTTGATATTCACTCAATAGAGCAACCAATAAAGCAGGGCAACTATAAGGCAATGTCAGAAGTTTGCAAAAACTCACCAATACCAATTGCTTTAGATGAGGAGTTGATAGGGGTAGTTGAGAGTGAGGCAAAAAAAGAGTTGTTAGACACTATAAAACCGCAATATATAATCCTTAAACCCTCGTTGGCAGGAGGCTTTGCAAGTAGTGATGAGTGGATAACCCTTGCTTGTGAACGAGGAATAGATTGGTGGGCAACATCAGCATTAGAGTCAAACATCGGTTTAAATGCCATAGCACAATGGGTATCAGCAAAAAATCCTACAATGCCACAGGGTTTGGGAACAGGGCAACTCTATACAAACAATATAACTTCTCCGCTCTATATTGAGGGAGATAAACTATACCACTCTAAAAACCACGATTGGAATTTAACCGCAATATAAAATGGAGTTTAAGATAAATGGTAAAATAGTACACTCTGTTGAAGAATTATGCTCCAAAGTTACACCGGAGTTTGCAAAGTTTGTGTCGGAGTGGTTCAGTGATAGCCACTATATGACAGCACAAACATCAGGCTCAACAGGCACGCCCAAAACCATACAACTCCTAAAAAACGATATGAGAGCATCTGCCCGAATGACAAATGCCTTCTTCAATATCAATCCAACCTCAACATTTCTGTTATCACTATCTCCCAACTATATAGCAGGAAAAATGATGATAGTGCGTTGGTTGGAGGCAGGAGCAGAGATGATTGAACAGAAGCCATCGTCAAACCCACTGCAACAGCCATTGCAAAGCAGAATAACCCTCTCTGCAATGGTGCCTTCGCAAGTGATAAATGTTTTAAATGATACTGTTTCGTTACAACAACTCTCAAAAATAGATAACCTTATAATAGGCGGAGCACCGCTCGATTTTGCAACCGAAAAGCAAATCTCTGAAACATCGGTAAATGCCTATGCAACATACGGAATGACCGAAACACTTTCGCACGTTGCACTGCGTAAGATAGGGGCAGACAAAGAGTATTTTGCGCTAAACGGAGTAACCTTTGAGCAAGATGATAGAGAGTGTTTGGTAATAAATGTACCCCACCTATCTGTTAAGAGATTGGTAACAAACGACATAGTAACGCTAATCGATAACACTCATTTCATTTGGCGAGGACGTTACGATAATGTAATAAACTCGGGAGGAGTAAAGATATTCCCGGAGGAGATAGAAAAACTCATAGAGCCATATATCTCACAACGCTTCTATGTAATTGGCACTCCCGATACCGTTTGGGGTGAGGTCTGCACTCTTGTAATAGAGGGAGAGGAGTGGAGCAATGAAAAACAGCACCAACTTTTAGCAATACTAAAAGAGCAACTACCAAAACATAAATCTCCCAAACAGATAAAATTCCTACCCCAATTTGCAGAAACCACATCAGGGAAGGTTAAAAGAGTTGTTAGTTTTAATTAGGAATTAGTTCGTGGCTGTGCCACAATGAAGAATTAGGAATTTTGTAACCAAATAAGTAGGGACAGAGCATGCTCTGTCCGCCGAAAAGAGTATCAAAAGTTATCAGTTTTCAGCTGTTAGCTATCAGTTTTTAGAATAAGAATTTATAACAAATAAAGTAGGGACACAGCATGCTGTTTCCGCCGAAAAGGGTATCAATGTATTTCCCTGATTTTGGTTGTTTTTTCGGACGTACCATGGTACGTCCCTACATTAAGACGTTTATAAACAGATAAATTGGGGGGTAAAATTCTGTAACTATGCAAGTAGGGACACACGATCGTGTGTCCGTCAAAATATGCTCTGTCCGCAGTTGTTAGTTTTTAGTTGTGGCGCTACGCACACCTTAGTTGTTAGTTTAAACGGAGTTGCATTTTTTGAAGCAACTCCGTTTCTCTTATAAAACCAATTAGTCTAATTAGACCAATGGAACTAATAATACAAATAGCTAATATAATACTTCAGATAAAAACGGAAGTATAGACCTCCGTTTTTATCTTTTAGATTTATTATTATCTTCTTGGTGCTACACTTCTGGAAGATGAACTAAATCTACTTCCGTCTAAGGTAACATAAGAAACATGACCATTTGAACGACGGTAATAAATTGTACCAGAAAGTTTTTTCAGTCCATAGCTCATTGCTATTTCTACAGAAAATCGGGCTTCTACCCAACCATCTCTCGAACTAATAGTGGAACCAACATAGAATGTTCCTCCTCGAGAATAATTGGTACCGGGTGCTTTATATACTACCTTGTTGCTGCGATCAGCATAGAAATCTAATGTTTCACCTCTGCTATTTCTTAATGTTATGTCTTGTAGATTAGGTCCTACTGCATAAGCTCCGACAAATGTAAATATTGCTATAACAAATAAAATAATCTTTTTCATAAAAAAATAATAAAAATATTCCCTACTCACTTATCGGCTTTTCGGTTTACTCCGTGTTCCTGAAAATAAAAAGGAATACGCACATAAAAAAAGCACGGAACCTTTAGTATATTCTCTTCCTATGGTGTTTGGCATAACCTCGACAGAAGAATAACTAAAAGCCCGTACTGATATAGTACGAGCATCTTAACTATTACTCCTTTCTGTCTTTTTAGTCGCCAAACTTTTAGGAAGAAAGAATAATTGCTAAAACGCTTTTTCCAATATGTTTATAATGTACGTATCAGACTATACGTTATGTTTCATAGGCAAAATCTATTTTTTTAATTAAAAATTAGTTCAAGGCTTTGCAATAAATCTGCATCTAAGCAAATACAATGAAACCTTGTTTTTAACATTGTTGAGCAAGAGCAGATTCAACAAACAATGGTTTGTTAATTAGGTGTTAGGAATTAATTCTATAATTCACTACTCGTATATTATGTTTTTACAAATGTATTAATATTTCTTTTATCCTCAAAATACATTTGCTCCCCTCTCTACGGGAGAGTGGTAGGGGTGAGGCTTTACCTAATAAACAACAACTCTCTATATTTGGGCAGAGTCCACATCTTGTCATCAACAACAAGTTCAAGACGGTCGATGTGAGCTCTGATTTTTTGGAAATAGGGAGCAACCGTATCGTGATAAGCAATTGCACGTTCACGCATATCCTCAATATTGTTAGCCTCTTTACGTGCGGCAATCATATCATCAACCAATCCCTTGATAGCCTCAATACGGGTGCCTATATCCTCAATTGTTGCTAACTCCTTACCGCAAAGGCTATCGGCTTTGTCGGGGAATAGAAGTTTAAGTTTATAAGCATTCTCAATAAGTTCGCTTTGGTATTTTGTTGATGTAGGTATAACATGGTTTTTAGCCAAGTCGCCAAGAACACGAGCTTCAATCTGAATTTTCTTTGTGTAGGTCTCCCACTTAACTTCGTTACGAGCCTCCAACTCTTTTTTAGTCATAACACCAACCGAAGAGAACATATCTATTGTGGCATCGGTTAGGTAGTTGTCAAATATTAGAGGAACACTTGTTTCGCAATCCAATCCTCTGCGTTCAGCCTCTTTTCTCCACTCATCGCTATATCCGTTACCATCAAAGCATATATCCATACTCTCTTTGACATACTCTCCAAGAACTGCAAGAATAGCATTTTGCTTATCTATGCCCATTGCAATTTTCTCATCAACATCATGTTTAAACTCTGTAAGTTGTTTTGCAACTGCCGAGTTTAACGCAATCATTGCCGATGCACAGTTTGCCTCTGCTCCAATTGCTCTGAACTCAAAACGGTTACCTGTAAAGGCAAAAGGCGAAGTTCTGTTGCGGTCGGTATTATCAATCAGCAACTCAGGAATTTGAGGAATATCCAAATTTACACCTTGCTTTGATGTAGCTGCCAAGTTATCCAAATCCTCGCTACCAATATGTTGTAGCACTTGTGTAAGGTGTGAGCCAAGGAATATAGATATAATAGCCGGTGGTGCTTCAGCAGCACCCAAACGGTGAGCATTGGTTGCCGAAGATATACTTGCTTTAAGAAGTCCGTTATATTTATAAACCGCCTTAATAACATTAACAATAAATGTAATAAAGCGTAGGTTTTCGTTCTTTGATTTACCGGGCGACATAAGCATTATGCCGTTGTCTGTACCAAGCGACCAGTTGTTATGTTTACCCGAACCGTTAACACCTTTAAAAGGTTTCTCATGAAGTAATACCCTAAATCCATGATTACGGGCAACCTTACGCATAGTTGCCATCATCAAAAGGTTGTGGTCGTTTGCAAGGTTGCACTCCTCAAAAATAGGGGCAAACTCAAATTGATTTGGAGCAGCCTCGTTATGGCGTGTCTTTAGAGGAATGCCAAGTTTAAGACACTCAATCTCAACCTCTTTCATAAACTCTATAACACGCGAAGGTATAGCACCAAAATAGTGGTCATCAAGTTGTTGGTTTTTTGAACTCTCATGCCCCATAAGAGTGCGCCCTGTCAATAACAGGTCGGGGCGAGCGGCATATAATCCTTCATCAACCAAAAAATACTCCTGCTCCCAACCGAGGTAGGCAATAACCTTTTTAACTTCTGGGTTAAAATATTTACACACCTCAACAGCCGCTTTATCCACTGCATGAAGAGCCTTCAGTAGAGGTGCTTTGTAGTCAAGCGATTCACCTGTATATGCAATAAACACTGTTGGAATACATAATGTATCGTCAACAATGAAGGCAGGAGAAGAGGGGTCCCAAGCTGAGTAGCCACGAGCCTCAAAGGTGTTTCTGATACCACCATTCGGAAAACTCGATGCGTCAGGCTCTTGTTGGATAAGCAACTTACCGCTCAATCGCTCAATCATATTTCCCTCACTATCCAACTCAACAAAGGCATCGTGCTTTTCGGCAGTACCCTCTGTCAAAGGGTGAAACCAGTGAGTATAATGGGTAGCACCCATACTTATTGCCCATTTTTTCATTCCTTCGGCAACAGCATCGGCTATATCGCGGTTAATAGGCTTGTCGTTATCTATTGAATTTGTAAGATTTATATATACATCTTTAGGTAAAAATTGTTGCATTTTTGCACGATTGAAAACATATTTTCCAAAGTACTCCGAAGGTCTCTCTTCGGGCATTTTTACCTCTACAGGGCGTTTTAAAAACGCATTTTCAATAACTCTGAATCTTAGTGAAGTGGGCATAATATTACTTCTTGTTTTTAGGAAACAACAAAGGTAAAAAAAAGTGTTCTAAAATCAATCATCAAAGCCCATAAAACTTGAGAATTTTAATTAAACTTTTGCTTAAAAGAAATAACTTTAAAAAAAATAGAAAAAGATAGTAAATAATTGAAGTTATATCGTAGAATATTTTTATCTTTGCATTTGGTTCAAAAGGACCATAAAATAAAGATAAACGTTAGAAAAATATATACATATGGAGATGAAAATGAAAAAAGTATTGTTGCTTGGTTCAGGAGCTTTAAAGATAGGACAAGCCGGAGAGTTTGATTATTCAGGTTCACAAGCATTAAAAGCATTAAGAGAAGAGGGTATCTCAACAGTATTGATTAACCCCAATATCGCAACGATACAAACTTCAGAGGGTGTGGCAGATAAAGTATATTTCCTACCCATCACTCCGCACTTTGTAGAGAAAGTTATTCAAAAGGAGCGTCCCGATGGAATTTTGCTTGCATTTGGAGGTCAAACAGCATTGAACTGCGGTACAGAACTATATTTGAACGGAACTCTTGAGAAATACGGAGTTAAAGTTCTTGGTACATCGGTTGAGGCAATTATGATAACCGAGGACCGCGATTTGTTTGTTAAGAAACTTAATGAGATAGATGCAAAAACCCCTGTATCGCAAGCGGTAGAGACAATGGAAGATGCGATAGAGGTTGCACATCGCATCGGTTTTCCTGTAATGGTACGCTCGGCATATGCTCTTGGAGGATTAGGCTCAGGTATCTGTAACAATGAAGAGGAGTTTAAAACTCTTTGTGATAGCGCTCTTGCACACTCAAAACAGATTCTTGTTGAGGAGTCGTTAAAAGGTTGGAAAGAGATAGAGTTTGAGGTAATCCGAGATAAGAACGACCACTGTTTCACTGTAGTTCCAATGGAAAATTTCGATCCACTTGGAATTCATACAGGAGAGAGTATTGTAGTTGCTCCTATCGTATCTCTTACACAAGAGCAGATAACAATGTTGCAAGATATTGCAAAGAAAGTTGTTCGACACATTGGTATAGTAGGAGAGTGTAATATTCAATATGCGTTCAATGCAGTTACAAACGACTATCGTATTATTGAAATAAATGCTCGTTTGAGCCGTAGTTCGGCTTTGGCATCAAAAGCATCGGGTTATCCTTTGGCATTTGTTGCAGCCAAATTGGCATTGGGTTACTCACTTGACCAAATCGGAGAAATGGGAACTCCCAATTCAGCATATGTAGCACCATCTGTTGATTATATGATAGTGAAGATTCCTCGTTGGGACTTGACAAAATTTGCAGGTGTTGATCGTGAGATTGGTTCTTCAATGAAATCGGTTGGAGAGATAATGTCAATAGGTAAATGTTTTGAGGAGATAATCCAAAAAGGACTTCGTATGATAGGCCAAGGAATGCACGGATTTGTTGGTAACCGCGACATCTCTTTTGACGATTTGGATTATGCTCTTTCTCACCCAACCGATATGCGTATATTTGCAATAGCAAAAGCATTAGAAGAGGGATATAGTGTTGAACGTATTGAGGAGTTGACTAAGATTGATCCTTGGTTCTTGAATTGCTTGAAGAATATATCTGATTTCACACTTGTATTGAAAAAATACAATCGTATTGAGGAACTTCCTGCAGATGTTTTGGCTGAGGCAAAACGTTTAGGATTTAGCGACTTCCAAATTGCCCGTTATGTTGAAAATCCCGATGGCAACTATGAACCCGAAGTTTTGAGAGTTCGTGAACATCGTAAAAATAATAATATCACTCCAAAAGTTTGTCGTATAAATACAGTAGCATCGGAATATCCCGATTTGACAAACTACTTATACATGACTTACGGAGCAGATGCTCACCAAATACCCTACGACTATAATTCTGGCAAAAATATTGTGGTATTGGGTTCAGGAGCATATCGTATTGGAAGCTCAGTTGAGTTTGACTGGTGTTCAGTAAACGCAGTAAGTACTTGTCGCAAATTGGGTTACAAATCAATAATGATTAACTATAACCCTGAGACAGTATCAACAGACTATGATATGTGCGATAAACTATACTTTGATGAGTTAAGTTATGAACGCGTGCTTGATGTTATTGACCTTGAGACTCCACGTGGAGTTATAGTATCAGTGGGAGGTCAAATACCAAATAACCTGGCAATGAAGTTATATCGCCGTCATGTACCTGTATTAGGAACATCTCCTATATCAATTGACCGTGCCGAGAATCGCCACAAATTCTCAGCAATGCTTGATACATTGGGAATTGACCAACCACGTTGGAAAGAGTTGACAAGCTTTGAGGATATTGATAAATTTGTTGAGGAGGTAGGGTTCCCCGTTTTGATACGTCCAAGCTACGTGTTATCAGGTGCTGCCATGAATGTATGTTACGACCATGAGTCAATGTATGAGTTTTTAGGAGCAGCTGCTAAGGTATCAAAAGAGTTCCCCGTTGTAGTATCGGAGTTCTTGCAAAATGCAAAAGAGATAGAGTTTGATGCAGTGGCTCGTAACGGAGAGGTTATAGAGTATGCAATATCAGAGCATATTGAGTTTGCCGGAGTTCACTCAGGAGATGCAACGCTTGTATTCCCTGCTCAAAAAATATATATGGAGACAGTGCGTCGCATTAAACGCATAAGTAAGAAGATTGCAAAAGAGTTGAACATCTCAGGACCTTTCAATATTCAATACTTGGCTAAGAACAATGATGTTAAGGTTATTGAGTGTAACTTGCGTGCATCTCGCAGCTTCCCATTTGTTTCAAAAATACTGAAACGTAACTTTATTGACACAGCAACCCGTATAATGTTGGGAGAGCATGTTGAGAAAGCCGACTCTTCAACATTTGACATTGACTATATAGGAATTAAAGCATCTCAATTCTCATTTGCCCGCTTGCATAAAGCCGATCCTGTATTAGGAGTAGATATGTCATCAACAGGAGAGGTTGGTTGTATTGGCGCTGATTTTGATGAAGCGTTGTTAAATGCAATGATTTCAGTTGGATATCGTATCCCTGATAAATCAAAAGCAGTATTGGTATCGTCAGGAGATGCTCGTGGTAAAGTTGATTTATTAGACTCATGCAAAGTATTGGCCGAGAGTGGTTATAAACTATATGCAACAGAGGGAACAGCTGAGTTCTTGAATGCAAATGGCATTAAAGTTCACCCTGTATGCTGGCCCGATGAGGAGGGAGAAAATATTCTTGACCTTCTTGGTAATCATCAAATTGATTTGGTTGTGAATATTCCTAAAAATCATACCAAACGCGAATTGACAAATGGTTATCGCATACGTCGATCTGCAATAGACCACAACATACCATTGCTAACAAATGCACGTCTTGCTACAGCATATATTAATGCCTTTATCAACAAACCAATTGAAGATATAGGAATACTTGCTTGGGACGAGTATTAATAGTAGCAAAATATAAAAAAGACAACTCAGAATTCTGAGTTGTCTTTTTTGCTTAAAAAAATATTACATTAGTTTGTCAGTTTAAAATATTTATCAAGAACTAATAAAGATATAAGTCTCTCTCTCTGTTTATTCTTAAAAGGTTTAATATATTCATGGGCATTTTTTATAATCATTTCTGCCTCATCTTGGTGATTTATATAATAGTTTAGACGTTCTTCAATGTCTGAGAAATCATCTTTAACCTCAATATAGTGATAGTTTGGGATTAATTTACCTTCCATAAACCATGTTTCACATGTTGGACGTGGCATAACAGCAATAGAGTTTGAAGACATAACCCACTTTAGGTTACTTGCAACATCATTTCCTTCAAGTGCCATTATAAATTTATAGTCAAGATGTTCAGCTATTGTCTTTTTGGGAGTTATCCAATTTGGATTTATAACATTTTTGCTTACATCTCCTATATCAAACATTGGATTATTATAAAATTTATTCATGAATAAGATTCTATTATCTTTTCCACTCACTTTCCCTCTGAAGATCGCCATATCTTTTTTATCAGAGAATCTCTTTTTGTCTTTAACAAAGATAAAGTGTCTGATTTTATCTAATTTAAGAATTATAGAATTTTGATTGTTATCTTTTAGAGGTCTGCTCTTTAAAACTGTAGGAGTATCGGGGACATGAGTTATATCTCCGGGTAAGAAACTAAATTTTAAATTCTTATCAAACCATCTTGTATAGTTATATGAATCAAAAAAATAGACTTTTTGTTTTCCTATTTTGTGATCTTTTATGAGAGGTGTTGACTCAGGAAGTTTCACTTCTTTAGATAATTTATTATAGTAGTTAACCCTCTCTTGAATATACTCCCAATCATCTCTTTTAATACATTTATTAATAACAGACTCCCTTATTATTCTGAAAAAACAATTAGGGATTAACAGTAGAAAATAGTTTAATATATAATATTTTAATTTTGAATTTTTTCCGCTATTTAATTTATATCGAAGATTTTTTATCATAAAAGTTCATTAAAATCATTTATTATTACATCTGACATCTCTTTTACAATGTTGTATGGGTTAGATGTTGCAACTCCAACAACAAACATTCTGGCTGCGCGAGCTGCATTCAGTCCATGAATAGAGTCCTCAAATACGGCGCACTCTTCAGGTTTTACTCCAAGCCTTTCTGCTGCAAGCAAAAAACATTGAGGATTTGGTTTTGATAATGTTATATCATCGGCAGTTATAATTGTATCATATTGGCTCTTGAACATTGGGTGGCGGTTAAATACATTAGCCATTTTTTTATCGTTTGAGCTTGTAACAACTGCGCATTTATATCCGGTTTCCTTAATTTTTCTGAAATACTCCTCAAACCCGTTTATATAATAAAATGGCATTGTAGTTTCAAAATTATCAATAGCTGCAACAACTTTTACTTTAACATCTTCTTCTTTAAAATATCTGGTAAGAATATCGTTTAATGTCGAGCCTTTGACTTTGTCAAAGATTTCCGGATCATCAGGGAGATATTTAAAAAGTTCTCTTTTCCAAAAATCAGTATAAAGTCCTTCGGTATCAAAAATAACGCCGTCCATATCAAATAGCAAGGCTTTTATATTGTTTGGGAGTATCATCTTTATTTCATTTATAGGTAATTTTTACAAAGATAAACATTATATGTCCAAAATGATATGTTATATATAAAATTTATAATTAAAATTAATAGTATTGCATATACAATAACCATTATTTTTATTTGTATCGGAATAAAAAATATATATTATGAAAACGATTAGTAAATTTTTGGGCTTGGTTTTATTAATCCTTATGCCTGCTCTTGTTTCGTGTGATGATGATAGAAAATATGTTGATGTTGAGTATGAATATCAACTGATGCCCGGAACTCATCAGGATATAACAGGAACAATCAGTTATGTTGATGCCAACGGTAATTTAGTATCGGGAGGAGCAATATCTTATTATCCTTTTGATATTTCATTTGAGGCGGAAAAAGGCTTTAATAATGTAAAAATGGTTGTAACACTTAATCCTATACCCGAAGATGCTTCAGCTCCTATTCAGCTAAATCAGAGATACAAATTGGAACTTGAGGATATAGAGAGACAATATAGCCCATCTCAAACATTTGAAACAGTGCAGGAGTATAATGCTTTTTGTGCTACACCTCAAGTCTTTGCAATACAGTAGTTGAATAAATATCTAAAATAATATGCCTAAAACAGAATAGAAGCGAAAATTTTCGCTTCTATTCTGTTTTTTATCTTTTTATACAAAGTTTATAGAGTATATGCTGAAAGTTTGGCAAGTGATGAGAAATATGCTTTTTCAGCATCTAATGCCATAGTTCGGGCATCATAGTATAATTCTACTTCAACAATATAATCAAGCATTGAAATTTCTCCGCTTTCAAGAGCCTTTCCCAAATATACCATATTTGAT
Source organism: Candidatus Caccoplasma sp. (assembly GCA_045587545.1). Classification (GTDB taxonomy): domain Bacteria; phylum Bacteroidota; class Bacteroidia; order Bacteroidales; family G3-4614; genus Caccoplasma_A. The sequence continues at coordinate 74,561 of JAZNCN010000005.1, read as the reverse complement.
AATTGTTCTACAGCACTCTTTGTCTCAGCAGCACTCTTTTGTAATATAACGGTTTTATTATATGCACTCTTAATTTGATAGTAGAAGTTAATCTTTAATTCAGATTCTCTGCTCTCAGATGCTATCTTAGCCGCTTTTGCCGATTTTACTTTATTAATGTCTGCCCAAAGAGGTATGCTCATACCTATTTTAAATCCGTTTTGTTTAAAGTTCTCTTCCCATGAACGTTCATACTCTGCCGAAAAAGTAGGTGCCCATGCCGAACGATTTAGGCTTATTCTGTTTTTGTTCAATTCAACCTCATTTTTTGCATATTCTAAAACAGGATTAAGAGCTTCTGCTTCTGTGTACCATACATCAAACAGGGGTAGGGGAGCTATCAATTCAAAGCTTTCATCAAGAAGTGCAACCTCATTACCACCATTAAGAATTGTAAGTTGTGAAAAAATCTCTTCTCTGTCGGCTTCAATCTCTGCTAATTTCCCCTTTGCCAAGGCATAATCAAGTTTTACCTTATTATATTCAAGTATTGATACATCGCCATTCTCAAAACGTTTTTTATATGCATCAACATTTGTCTTTGCATATGATAATCTGTTATTTAACTCTTTGCATAGAGCATTGTAATAAATTGCATCATAGCATAGGAGTTTTGCTTCAAGTAATAGGTTTATTCTCTCTCTCTTATATACAATATCAATTAATTCGTTCTCCTTATTTGCAACTCTGCTTTTAAAACCGAGTATGGTCTTAAAATCAAACTCTTGCGATACAGATATACCTTTGCCATTTATATCATGGTTATAAGCTCCCCATATATAGTTAAATTCAACTTCGGGGTTTGATAAAGTAATATCCTCTTTATTCGCAAGTTTCTCTGCTTTTTGTTCCTCTCTTAAAGTTTTTAGAGTAAGGTTGTTATCCTCAATATCATTCAGAACTTTATCAATACTTGTATTTTGGGCTGTACCATTACATATATAAGTTATAATGGTAACTATTAAAATAATTTTTTTCATGATTTAAAATTACCCCCTTTCTTTTTCTCAATAATCATATATATAACAGGTATTACAAACATATTTAATAATGTAGAAGTGAGTAATCCTCCTAAAATAACCTTTGCCATAGGGCTTTGAATTTCATTACCCGGAAGGTCGCCACCTATAGCTAACGGAATAAGAGCAAGCATTGAAGTTAATGCTGTCATTATAATAGGATTAAGACGGTCTGTTGAACCCTTAATAATAATATCTTTTAAGCTCTTTCCCTCTTTTTTAAGTGAATTATATCGGCTTATAAGAAGCATTCCATTGCGGGTGGCAATACCAAACAGAGATATAAAACCAATAATTGCGGGAATACTCATTATGCCATCTGTAAATCTTAGAGCAAAAATGCCACCAATAAGAGCGAGTGGGAGATTTATAAGAATTACACCTGCTTGAATACTACTTTTAAATTGATTGTATAGCAACAAGAAAATTACCAGTATTGAGAATATTGACATAATAGTCAATCTTTTTGAAGCCTCTTGTTCGCTTTCAAATTGACCTCCGTATTCAATATGGTACCCCTCCGGTAAACTTATATTCTCTTCAATACGTTCTCTAATCTCATTAACACCTCCGGTAAGGTCGCCACCAGCCACGTTTGCCGAAACAACAATTTTTCTTTCGGCATTTTCTCTACTTATAGTGTTAGGACCCATAACCGATTCAACCTTTGCTACAAAGTATAATGGAATTTTACCAGATTCAGAGTCGATAAGCATATTCTTTATATCATCAAGCGACTTCCTTTTATTGTCGTCAAGTTTTACTGTAACATCATAAGTACTGTTTCCATCATAAACTTGCGATACCACTTCGCCTGCTAATAAAATATGTATAAACTCGCCGAACTCTCCAAGAGTGATGCCGTAGTCTGATAATAACTCTCTGTTGGGAGTTATTCTTAATTGCGGACGTTCAATTTGTTGCTCAACATTTACATCAGCAATGCCATTTATATCAGAAATTAATTTTTTGATATCGTTGCCAATCTTAAACATTTGATTTAAGTCTTTACCAAAAATCTTTATGGCAATATTTGCTCTTGTTCCAGAGAGCATAGCATCAATGCGGTGAGATATAGGTTGCCCAATTTCAATGTTTACTCCGGGGAGTACCGATAATTTTTCACGAACCTCTGCCGCAACTTCCTTCTTGCTTCTACCTTTAAGAATAAAAGGGGCTTCAATTTCAGAAGCATTAACACCTAAAGCATGTTCTGCAAGTTCTGCGCGTCCTGTTTTTCTTGCAACTGTTTGTATCTCTGGTATAGTAAGCAGTATATCTTCGGCAAGTTTACCTATTTTATTGCTCTCTTCAAGAGATATTCCCGGAACGGAGCTAATATTTATAGTAAAAGAACCCTCGTTAAATTGAGGTAAAAAACTACGTCCTAATGTATATGTTGTTGCGATAGCAATTATAAACAGACAGAATGTAGGAATAAGTACTCCTTTTTTATGAGATATAGCCCATTCTAAACCTCTTTTATACCATTTACCTAAAAATCTTGAAACAATAGGTTCTCTCTCCTTTTGTGCTTTTCTTTTACTGCCAAACAGATAACTGCACATTACGGGAGTTAGAGTAAGAGCAATAATTGTTGATGCAAATAGTGCAATAATAAAAGATATTCCAAGAGGAACTAACATTTTACCCTCCATGCCTGACAAGAAGAATAGAGGCAAAAAACTAACAACAATAATCAATGTTGAGTTTAAAATAGGCATGCGCACCTCTTTTGAAGCTTCAAAAATCACTTGCAAAGTTGATAACCTATCGCTCTCGGCTTTTAAATTATTTTGTTTTAATCTTTTATAAACATTTTCAACATCAACAATAGCATCATCAACCAACGACCCAATTGCAATGGCCATACCTCCTATACTCATAGTGTTTATGGTTAGCCCCATAAATTTAAGAGTGATAATGGTAACAATAAGAGATAGAGGAATTGTAACAACCGATATTATTGTTGTTCGTACACTCATCAAGAAGATAAAAAGAATGATAACAACAAAAATACCACCTTCATAAAGCGATTTTTGAATATTGTTGATAGAACTCTCAATAAATCTTGATTGTCGGAATATTTGACTATCAATTTCAATATTCTCAGGTAGTTGCTTTCTTATATCATTCATTACCTTATCAATATTTTCAGTCAACTCCAATGTCCTTGCTTCAGGTTGTTTTGTAACAGTCATTATAACAGACTCTTTCCCTTTTGATGAAGCTAAACCTAATTTAGGAGCCTTTGAACCTATTTTTACATCAGCAATGTCGTATAGGTGAATATGCTCCCCATTCTCTCGTCTTATAAGGCATTCTGCCATATCATCGGCACTCTTTGACGAAATAGCCCCCCTAATAATATACTCATTACCATATTCATATATTATACCTCCTGCGGCATTTTCGTTAAGGTTACGAACATTATTCATAACATTATCAAGAGTAACCCCATAATGGCGCATTTTATTGGGATTTAAAAGAATCTGATACTCTTTTACATCACCACCAATAACATCAACTTGAGCTACACCGCTAATTGATAACAGTCGTGGCCGTATAAGAAAGTCTGCAGCTGTTCTAATATCCAACAGCGATACCGAGTCAGATGAAAGCCCAATAATCATAACCTCTCCCAATATTGATGTTTGAGGGCCTAATTGGGGTGTTCCTGCACTATTTGGGAGTTTGCCGGCAAGAGTAGATAGCTTCTCGGAAACAATCTGCCGTGCAAGATAAATATCAGTATCCCAATCAAACTCAACCCAAACAATAGAGAATCCTGTAGTAGAAGAAGAGCGCACACGTCTCACACCGGTAGCCCCATTAACCGCTGTTTCAATAGGAAAAGAGACTAATCTTTCAACCTCTTCAGGTGCCAAACCGGGAGCTTCGGTCATAACTGTAACAGTAGGAGCATTTAAGTCAGGGAATACATCAACCTCAATGTTTTGTGTTGTGTATATACCTCCCAACATAAGAAGAATTGCCACCAAGAGAATAACGAGGCGGTTATCTAATGAAAATTTAATAATCTTGTTCAACATATCAACTCCTCTTATTAATGGTTGTGAGAATGTCCTTCGGGTATTACGCTCTTTCGTGAAGCCGCTTTTAGTTGATGAACACCATCTGTTACAACAACATCTCCATTATTTAATCCTTTAAGAACTTTTATCTTCTCTCCGTTTCTTTCTCCAATTTCAATATAAGTTTTTCTGAAATGTTCGCAATCAATACGAGTAAAAACAAAGAATAAGCCTTCATCTTCGCATATTGCATTTTCAGGTACAGCCAAGCAATTATCTTCACTCGCAGTAATGAGAAATATATCGGCATAAGATCCGGGAATTAGATTGGCGATGTTATCGAATTCAAAAGTAATAGGAATAAAATTTTCTCCGTGAGTAATATACTTTCCGTATGATAATAATTTCCCATTCATTTCAGAAAGTTTGTATACATTATTGTCAAAAGATAGAGTAAAGTTTGCTGTTGTGATTTTGGGTAGATGAGCAAAATCTTCTCTTTCTATATCGGCTCTAAGTTGAAGTTTTTTATTTCTGCTAATCATAGCAATGGTTTGTCCAACCGATACAAAATCGCCATTTTTTACACTAATTTGAGATATGTAGCCATCAGTATGAGCTGAAACTACACTACCATTACCATCTTTTCCGCAAATAGCTTCATATGCAGCTTTGGCGCTTTCATATTCATCTTTTATGTCTGCTAAATCTTTTGCAGAAACTATCATCTCTTTTGCTAATTCAGCAGCGCGTTCGTAATCGCTTTTTGCATTTTCATATGCAATTTTTGTTTTGTATGCGACATCGCCGTCTTGAAGATTGGCTGATGATATATTAAATAAAACTTCTCCTGCTTTTACTCTCTTTCCGTCAACAGGGTAGGGATTCCCGAATAGAATAACTCCGTTAGTAGGAGCAACAATATAAATGGCATCGCTCGGCGATGAAACAATATCTCCACTACATTTTATAACATGAGCAAAAGGAGCATAATTAATGGTGTCGCAATTAAGCCCTGCATTTTCAGCTTGTTTATGCGAGAATACAACAATATCTTCATCTTCGTCAATATTGATATTTGAGTGGTTATGAGAATGTCCATTTTTATGATGATATTCTTCTTCAGTTTCACTATGTTGGTGTATATGCTCACTATCATGATTATGATCATGATAATTATGTTCGTGGTGATTATGATTATCTCTATTACAGCCATACATAAAAGCAACAGAGAAGAGAGTAATGTATAAAAAGTGTTTTTTCATATATAATAATATTATGTATCAGTAGTAACTGATACGAGCGTTAATAAACAAGAATTTATCAATGACATTTAAAAGATGATATAATCTTTTAGATAGCAGGAGGAGCTCTTAATGCAAGAGACGAAAAGATAAAAGATGACGTGTATGTGTCATTAAAAGAGAAATATTTTATCCTTTTTGCGCTACTCTCAATATTATTATACTCATTACAATCAAAAAAGACAGATACATAAAAGATATTGTCATTTAACTCATTTTGATTGGTTTTAAGAATAGATAATTTTGTTATTGAGAGAGGACAAGTTTTACACTCATCTTCATTGTTTGAATTGCAACAGTTATTGTGATTGTCGCAATCTTCATTCTCATGGTTTTCTTCACAATACGAAAATACGACAATACCGTTATGGTGGTGATGAGGTATGATGTTTGATGCAACTAATGATAAAGTTGCCACCAACATACATATAATATAACATAAACGCCTCATATTACTGATAAACACTGTATATAATGTATCTTATACAGAACAATACAAAAGTAAAAAATTTTTTATAAACTACAAATCTCAAGCAATCAGTAAAAATATAATTGTAATAAAAACAGATTGTTATATAAGAAAAATCATGTAAAACAATTATATTTGCACTTAATCAACATCATCGCGATGTTTGTATTATAACAGAGAAAACACACACACAAAATATTTTTTGAAATTGAAAACACATAAAATAATTATTAAGATTTTGAACTCTAAATTATTAGAGGGGGTTTTGTGGATATTGGCATTCTCTATGCCATTATTATTTTTCTTATTTGAAAGAGATAATACTGAAGTGGGTCATGATATTGATTTCTTAATATATTTGTGGTCCTTATTGATAGTATTTATCTTAAATTATAGAGTTTTTGTAACAAGAAACTTGATTGGTAAAAAAAAGAATATCTTAAAATATATACTTAATAATGTATTACTAATATCAATCCTATTAATAATTATGATATTTAGTGACAAAAATATTAAACATGCAAGAAGAAATTTTCCACCAACAGTATATATTGAAGAGTCGTATTGCCCATTACCTGGAGGTCCGGAAAACTATTCATTAACAGAACCTTTTCATATCTTAAAACCTCTATTACCTCCGCCACCACCACCCCATCATAAAAGACCTTTTATTAATAAAATGTTTATTTTGAGTAAAGTATTGCCATTATTTTTAATGATGGGAATGGCTTTAGGTACAAAAACGATTGCTGTAGCTCGTAGTAGAGGTAAAAAAATTGATAAATTACAGCATAATTATGATGAGGCAGAGTTAAAGAACTTAAGAAAACAGTTTTCTCCACATTTTATATTTAATACTCTTAATAACATATATGCGCTCGTTGATATATCACCACAAAAAGCACAAGCAGCAATAATGCAGTTAAGTGGAATAATGAGAGATGTGATGTTTAAGTATCAAACAATAAAATTTGTACCTCTTAAAAATTCCATTAAATTGATAGAAGATTATATATCGTTAATGATTTTGCGTGTGCCGGAAGATTTAGATTTACGAGTCTCTTTACCTAAAAAGGTAGATATTATATATGTGGCTCCACTTATATTTGTTGTATTAGTTGAAAATGCTTTTAAGCATGGAATAAGTTCTTCAAAAACATCATTTATATATATAAAAATAGAGATAGATGATAATATAATCGCGAAAACGAAATGTACATCTTTTCAAAACGAAATGTACAAAAATCAATCTTTTTATGCAACAATAATAAAAGCATTTAATCACTAATTAAACGGTAATTAAATGCTTTTTTGTTACTCTTTTACCAACATTATATCTGTAAAAGAACCCTGATAATTAAGTTTGTTTTGTTGTAATCTCCTTTCAACACCACTAAAAGGATTTCCAATATCTGCATTGTCCTTAATCCATTCACAGAGTTCTATTATTTGTGATTTATTGCTCGTGAAGTATATGTATTTTGTCTTTACAAGTATTTTGAGGACATCAAGATATTCAGATAAATTCCAATAATTTTTATAAGAAGAACAATCAGTTGAGAGATAAGGAGGATCAACAAGGAATAAAACACGTTTATTATCCTTGTAATCCTTAAAAAGTTCCTTGTAATCCTTATGTTCTACCAATAAACCATCAAGATAACCAACAGCATTGTAATCTGTTTGCTTAATCCTGTTATAGAATACTTCTGCTGACAATTCTTTGTAATTGCTTGCCCATTGTCCACTGAACAACAATGATGCTCCAATAGTAATATAATCAACATAACCATTCAAAGAATAAGCACTAACAAGATCAAGTATTTCTCGGCGTAACTCATCTGGGATTCTTTTATCTGGTTGGGTTTCCTTTGTTATCTGTCTGATTTTACTTAACAATTCATTAGTTCTGTTGATATTCTTAATACGTTCGCAGTAATTGTCGTAGTCATTATATATGACGGTTAATTCTGGACGCACACGCTTTACAGTATGCGCAAGAAGACCACTTCCGCCGAATAAATCAATAACAATATCAATATCTTTGAAACGAGAGATAACACTGCGCAAATCATTCAAAAAACGGCGTTTCTGACCTTGAAATGGTAGAGGAGCAGACTTATATACTTTACACATTCAACTCAAATTTTACGTTCTCGTCACCAGCAAGCAATCTTCGCGTATTCTCTTCGTTGGTCGCATAGATATGAACATTACCGAAGTATATAGTTATAGATTTAAGTGGAATGTCAATGTGTCTGCTTATTAAATAGAGGTGATAAATATCTGACGGGAGACCAAGATTGGCATCAGAACTGCGCTGATATGCAGATACTACAAGTTCTCCCTCATCAATTTGGAACTGTACCAAACTTAAACAAGGCATTTGATTGGTTTCTACACCTGTCTGTCCAAGGAACAGCACATAATTCTTACTATTGCGCTGTTCTTTGTTGATCTTCTCTATTAATGGAGGCAACTTCTCAAAGTAGGTTGGATATGAGTTTACAAGAATAGAACCACAGTAATCCCACCAGTTGATACCAACTGCGCGGTACTTCTCCACATTACGCTCCCCATCCATAAACAGCGATAACTCGCTTCGTAGTTTCTTACGGGCTATGCCGTGGCTCTCAAATATATCCAAGAGGTCTGCAGGTGTTAGTGTGATGTGTTCGTTAAGCAGGTATCTTATAATACCTTTTCTGTTTTGCTGTGTTTTGTCCGAATTGAGGACTTTGTTGAGCATTAAATAATACTTATTCATTCAATTAAATTATATAACCGGACACAAATATATATAGAGTTATATAGCTAATTAATAAATTGTATTACTTCTATGGTGCAATATTTTTGCAGGGAGTTGCAAATTTATTTAGGAGGTCATATACTTTGCGCTCACTTATTGCATAGCGTTCGGAGAGTTCTGCCACTATATACGTTACTTTATCTCCATTATCTCGCATCTTTAGATACTCTCGATACAAATCAATATACTTAATATCTGACATAGTAACGCCCATCGCTGCTATTCTCTTAAAAAACTCTCTATGTATATGTAGTATCTCATAAATTATCATTCAAATACTATATTTTAAGCTTTCTGTTTTGTTGGTTATTGATAAAATTGTAATTTTGTAATCTCTCTCACAAACGCGAAAGCACAAAAATGACTTTTACCACGTGTTAACATGGCATCTATAAAAGCGACGCACCGCTTAGGACTGTTTAGGCCCCAGTAGCGGTGCGTCGCTCGTAAGTATTGCTTGATTGGAAGGTGAGAGAGTCAATCAAGGAGTAGCTGGGGCTTTTTTATCCCCTATTCGTAAGCGGTATAGTTCTTTATTTGCTTAATTGTCGCAATAAATGGCATGTGTTCTTTATCGCGTTCCAATCGATCCATCATTACATCGCTTCGGGTAATGAAGTAATGGTAATCTTCTGGACGATCCGGGTAAGCAAATTTTACAACAACTTTTGTTTCTCCTTTAATGGTCGTGATTAGATTGTCAAAAAAGACAATATCAACATTAAAGAGTGATTTAATACTAACTCTTTTGTCTTTGGGTAGCCCAAACCAATTCTCAGCTTCCCTAATTTCACTCAATCGCTTAAATTGCATGTTCTTGTCATATAAGGTTATTCTCTCTCCAAAGGTGGTGCGTATGAGATTGCGACAATTGGCGTGCTTACACCACCCGAAATGGGCGGCAGTTTTACGCTTGAACACCTCATCCGACACCTCTTTTTTTACCAATTTACGAACAGTCCTCTGCATACTCTCCTTAATTCGCTTGCGTAACAACGTATGTGTGGGATAAAATTTATATCCTAAAAAGTCAATTCCACACTCTACAGGTGCAATACGAGAATTGTTCTTTATCGTCAATTTTAGGTCGCTCATCTGTTTTTTTATCTCTGACAAAGCATTGTGGGCAGATGCCTTATCAGGGAGAACTAAAACAATGTCGTCCATATAACGAAAATAGTGAGGCACACGCATCTCCTCTTTAACCCAATGGTCGAACCGTGCAAGCACCAAATTGGCGAAGTACTGTGAAGGAAATACGCCAATAGCCAAACCCTCATCGTGTACATCGATAAGGGAGTCTATTAACCTCAATGTTTGTGGGCATTTTATTACTCTCCTAATTGCGTCCTTGCATATATTATGGTCTATTGATTGATAATACTTTTGGCAATCAATCTGCATATAGTAACTATCAGGATTGTTTTTTAGCACCTTTTTTAATCTTTCGCTCGCCAAGGTTACACCTCTGCCTTTAATACTGCCGTAGGTATCCGTTGTAAACTTCTCTATTATCAGAGGTTTAACAACATTCATTAAGGCGTGGTGTATTATCTTATCGGGGTAAAAAGGAGGATGATATATCTCTCTCTTTTTTGGTTCATAAACGATGAAGTGGCGGAGAGGACTGAAATGGTAAGTTTCGTTTATTAATGATGCTTGCAAATCATCAAGCAAGGCAGCACGATTAGCAAGGAACTCGCGAACCTCCTTGTTAATTTTTTTACCTTTGAGGGCTAAGTCTGCAGCGAGTTCTAAATTACTTCTTTCGCATATTGCACCCCATAAATTACCGTACCTCTTCATTTGCACCTACTTCTTTTTTGCCAATTTTCGTCTGAACTACTCATAAGCTATTAGTCGTTTATGTTCTGCCTTTTGATAGGCAAAGACTATGACACCCGATATATTAAGAGTATTGAGCCGGCGACCCCGTACACGTCGACAGCATTGCCCACGTTGCCAGCATTGTAAGACGAGCCCACGCCCGCCAACGAGCCAGAGCCGCCGGGCGTCATAGCCTTGTTATATTATTTGCGAATAATATTTGTTCTCACCTTGTAATTCTCTACACTCTCATCGGCACTCACGTCAAAAGAGTTAAGGACAACATTATTTGAACGTGTTGCGTCAACATAACATTGTTTAGCAGAGAATGATGATAATATAATATTGTCAGCCTGTGTTGCATCTATTATTGACTGCTTTACAGAAAAACTACGCAGAAGCTCTATCATATCGTTTGATTACAATTTTAAATTGGACAAATTGTTGATTCATTATCGCCTTTGGAAAATATCCCTTATAACCTCCATTTGCAGCAGTCTGCCACGCAAGATAATTTCCAGAACCTACAGGAATATTGTCCTCATCAAGTTTAATAGCTCCATTCTCTTTAAGTGCAAAATATTCACCGAATATTTGCGCTGGTACCCAGTCCGAATCTGGGACTCTTGTGTCATTGAACAAGATGCCTATTTCGTACCCTGCAGGACCTGACCAATAATCATCACCCATAGCAACAAAACTTTCTCCGGGCGCGATTTCCCTATTACGGTATGTAATGTTACTATTGCCATAATTAATATATGTTGCTCCTCTTTGTAATAATTCTGTCTGTACGCATTTGGCGTAAATACCACCTCTACAGCGTACATATATAACATCAATTATGTTAGGTTCAATTATTGGACAAACAAAAGAATTTTCTATCTCATCAGCAAAGTTAGTATTTTCTTCCGACACAACGAGTATCATATCATTATCTATATTGACATCTCTATACAAAATAGAACCTTTAACCACATATCTGCCAATAGGTAAGGATTCCCCCGCCATATATTGTTTGTTCCCTACTGTATCTATACCGTTAAGATATGCGTAATGGTCTGCGAATCGGTTCTGCGTTAGAGCATATAAGCCATTAAGAGGATTGTGAGAGGTATCCACTTGAATAACCTTTGACATTATTTCTCCACTCATGGACGTATTGCTATTATCGAGGCATATAGCATTATTAGTAACACTAATGCAACCTGAGCAGGTAGTTTCGTCCCACGTTTCTGCGATTCCCGAACTATCACTGAGAATTGGAATATTTATAGCTGGCGGAAAGGCACCTATATATTCGTATTCTGAAGTTATGGCCTCAGAACCAACCCGCAAAGTTAAATCTCCATCTTCTGGATTATTGAAGAGTTCCTCAGAAGTTTGGTCGCTAAATATACAATCTACAAAAGTTGGCATGTGTCTGCTTGACTCTTCAATGTTATTAGCGTCATAGATTGCTGTCAATTGCGTTTGCAACGACTCTATTTTAGCTTGTGAATCGTTACCGTCTATTACTATCTCTTGAGCCCCTGATTCTCCTTTGGTTCCTGATAGGTAATACCATTTTACATCAGCAGCGAATAAACATTGGCGAAACTCGAATTTAAAATCGTTAGCAATCATTGCAAACTTAGCGAAGATTGAAGAGATAATTATTTTTGAGTAGTAGTAACTTCCTGTTTTGCACCTGTGTGAAATATCTTCAACCCCATACACTGTACTATTTTGCAGCACAACACCACTTTGATACCCTCCCAATTGGATCGGATAACTTGAGTGATTTTTGACTCGGCTAAAGCCGAGATATTTACAGGCGGTATTGCCGCCTATAGTTCCCATATACAGTGCGACCTTATGCATTAAATTAGGTGAGCCGGCGACCCCGTACACGTCGACAGCAGTGCCCACGTAGCCAGCATTGTAAGACGAGCCCACGCCCGCCAACGAGCCAGAGCCGCGAGAGTTGAATAAAACCATATCCGAATTTCCGATACAGGTATCTCTAAAAATCATGTTGTTATGACGGAATCCATAAATAAGAAATTGTTCTCGCCCGTCAAAAACTGCGGCACCGTAATAGTCCGCATTAATTGAACAGGCATGGTTACCATCAACAAGCATTTCCGAAAAACACCCGCGACATATTATTGTCGTTGGTTTGGTATCACTAACTCTGTATGCCCGGCCAAGTGTGCGATATGGGTTTGCTCTCGTGCCAGTTCCGAATAGGTCAGAACCTGTATTGCCATCGACGTATCGTGTTGTTGTCCCCTCTCCTGAAGTTACTGCTGTACGCCATTTATAATCTTTAGTCATTGTTTAATCACTGTTTAAATTTTTACAAATTTTATTCCAACGCATGCAGGTTGCCCCTCTGCTTCACGAACTATTTCCCATGTAAGGGTTAAACCATCTGCTATCTCTATGGGGAGGTCGGCATCTGTTATCTCCTGTTGCAATACACTCCCATAACTTACTTTAAGACTTACCACATTACTTTTTACTATGCGGTTAATGGTTATTGCCCCCTCCAAATTGATATCCTGTATTATCTCTCCTGCGGTACCGAAATCCAACGTATAGGATTTGTCTTTTATGGGCGGAACCCACTCACCATTAATTAAAACTTCGCCGTTTACAACGTGGTTGTTAATCTCTTCTTGTGTTTTAGATAGAGGTCCGTCCTTGATTTGGGCTGTATCGGCTAATACACCATCACCTGCACCCGCCTCTAATTTGTCTGCAATTTTTATAGCCATAACTGTACTTATTTAAGGTCAATAATCCATTCTCCTGCTGATAGTCCACTATCGTTGTAACTTCTGTAACACTTATAATTACCTACTATTACCGGATTCTTCCAGCCAAATTGAAAACCACCGGACTTACAATCAGTCAAACTAACCGATAATGTTTTTGGAACACATAACCACAAATATTTACCTATGGCATCATTAATTGCACTAATTTGAGTAGGTAATGTTTGGGTTGATTTAGATCCTACAAATGCAACTATATCTTCGGCAGTTATGCTATTAGTTGATATAAAGCCAAATTTTATAATAGGAAATCCAAACATTTTTGTTTGTGATTGTACTTCACTTGTTTCCCAATCACTACATACTGCAATGGCTTTAATTGTAATGTCTTTCCAATCACCAATCAACGACATTTGCCCTTGATATACATTAGAACTTGTTGAAGGAGTTGTTCCATCGGTTGTGTAATATATAGTAACCCCTTGCACTGCATGGGTAATTGTTACCTGCCTTGTTTGGTCGTAATCTGTGCCTCCTACACTTATGGCTGGAGCCGATAATTTTCTTTTTGTTGTATATTCTTTGGTTGAAGCAACAGACCATAAACCATTTTTCTTTGATATAGCCTTTACTTGATATATGCTACTTGCTTCTGTTTTACTAACTGGCAATTGAATAGTTGCTACTCCATTTACTAATATTGCCTTTGTGCCATTTTTCGGATCAGTACCGTCAATTGTGTAATAAACATCACTACCTGCTGTTTGTTGGGTAATTTTAATGTCTATATTAGTTGCTGTAGTTATATGTTCGGGTGTGGCAGTAGCAAAAATAGGGGCTTGAGGTGCTTCCAATTTGGTTATTGAAGATACATAGGTATCGCCATTACCAACCTTTATTTTCAATAGGTTGTTTTCGGCATCAACACTAAACATCTCCTGCAACTCCTTAAATGCTTCCTGCTGTTCCTGTGTCATACCTCCGATTTCACCATTAGTAATAGATTGAATTAACGTGGTTAATTCCTCAACAGATGCCATGCTGTCAATAAGTGTGGCGAACTGCTCCCCTGTTGGTTTTTTCCCTTTAGAAAACCAATTTTTAAGTATATCCTTTTCCATTGTCAATTTTATTTATACTTCATAATATATGCGAGAGCATAATATGGTGGTCTATTTTCGTGTGCTTTTTGGGCAGGAGCTTCATGACTCCCAGTATTGGAATATTGGGCTTGTGTACCGGTTTGAACAATTTCTCCAGAGCCATGTTGAGCCGAGAAACCAGTTCCGTCAAATATCGGATATTGATATTCATGAGAGTGTGAAGCGACACCGCTTTCTGAAGCTGTAAGCAAATGGGAGTCCTCTCCTCCTGTATCACCTACGGAATATCTGCTACCTGCTCCTACTATAAATTTATCTCTGAGGTCAGGAGTTCCGTTTTCTCCATTGCAAAGAGCATAATCATTAGGTATGGCATTTATAGTACCACTCCACATCATTATACAACCGACAGGAACAGAACTTACACTTTGGAGGGTTCTTATCACTTCCTCTATTTTAGTTACAAATTGAAAGTTACTTGCAACAAAATTATCTTCTGCTGTATTGGTATAATATGCTGCCCTATATGTTCGTAGCCCACTATACACCTCACCTATCGCATTGACATCTGTTTGTGTCTCTTCTACTTTAATATACTGAGCATCTATTGTGCTATCAGAAGAGATGCGCAATGGCATCAACTCTCCATTAACAACAATTAATCCATCAGTTGAACTGTCGGGCAAACGGAGTATGTAATTTTTCCCATATAAATCAGTAATACGATATATGAGTTTGATTTGTTCTTGGATAAAATCCAACGCCTGTGTTGATAAGGGATATTTATTTTTCCCATTTAAATAGTTAGCTAAATTCATAATCAGTTTTATCTTTAAAATTCGGTAATCTTGAACACAATCTATATTTCTCAACAATTTTTCTTACTTGTGGCATCTTGCTTTTTTTCTCAAAAAACACATCAGTCGGGCAATACACCACAAAATCATAAGCAATAATTATCTGGTCTTCTCCGTAAATAGTCAATATATCAGGTTCACGTTTGAGAATTGGATGTCGCATAGATAAATAATCGGTCTCATCGTAAATCATTACATATTCCCCGTTCCCCTCTATAGTTTGAACCTCAAAACCATCTTCCCGACTTTTTCCGAATAACTTATTTAATGCTGCTCGCAAATAACAGACTTGCCCATTATATTGTAGTTCAGTCATTGTTTTTACTCGCAATGTATCTCTTTGGTCGCTCAACTCTCGCAATGGGGCTATCAAAGAGAGTAATATACTAACAATCTTAGTCTGCCGTAAAGTTGGAGGGATTATCAGTGCTGCCAACTTTCTAAAATCAATTACTTGTATATTCATAGGCTATATAATTTATTTTTACCAAGTCAGAGTCATAAACATAATACCCTGCGTATGGTACACTTTTGAGGGTAATTTCATCATAATTAATTCCGTCGTAACTCTCCTCTACAGATTTCAGATCAGGTATAACAACTCCCTCTACTGCTTGAAGCCTATCGGTTAGTTCACTCTTTCGGAACTCTCCGTTAAATGGTAGATTTTCTATATAATTTTTAATTACTTGTTCTATATTGTTATTCCCTGTATATAGATTTTTACCTGATGGTCCAAGCACCATAGGATCGTATAATATATCAATCTCTGCTCTTAATTTACAACCTTGCTCATTAATTAATGATATTTGGACACCCGCATCCTTTATCTCATTAAGATAGTTCCTAAGACCTGCTATGTGCTCGGCAGAGAGAGGAGCTTTGCCCCCTTCTTTATCTGTTGCTACTTTTATATATATAAGTCCCCGACTTTCTGAAGCTGAAGCAAATTTTACAGGTTGCATTGCCGAGATTTCAGTTTCACTATACAAACTCCCGTCATTTTTAGTATTCGGGTATGTATCTGTTCCCTCTATCAGCGATTGCCCCAAACGATACAATTTTGCCTTACTCACATACCATCGCAAAGAGTGAGGTTTCATTTGTAGTATATAATCATCAACCTCTTTTCTATGAATGTCGAAAAGTTTCTCGTGAACCCATAGTGCAACTGCCATAACATAACATATTAAATTTTCTATACTAACATTGGAGAATGTATCCTCCCATGTTGCACCATCTTTAATTTCATACGCCTCCCTCAGGTGCTCGTTTCTTAACCATTCAGAGGTTATTGCATACTTAATTTCCTCGATTGTTCTTGCCATAATCTACTGTATTTTAAAATCAACTTCAATAGTCCAATAACCAATACCTCCAAGTAAGTTATCCCCTAATATCTTTTTGAGTTCTGCATCAGTTATAGCTGTTGCTGGGGATATTTTTTGGTTAGCGTATGCGGTTACTATTTTAGAGTTTATAATTGGGGTTCTTGTTATTACTTGCCCGTCCTCTATATCTGCAGTAAGCGATAAATTGTTAAGCTCACACAATTCCATAATACCCTCAATACTGCCAGAGGTTATCAATTGTATATCTAATAGTGTTTGACGGTCTTGTGCTACTATATTCATTATTCAATCGTTATTATTCCTTCGTTGTATTTTACATTTTTCACCTCTACGCCTGCAGCTTTAATCATTTTTTTTGCGCGTCCGGTCCAAAAAGGATCTATGTTACCTCCTAACAAACTACGTGCATCAGCACCAAGCATCGGGGTTTCTTTCCAATCGCCGGGAGCGGTTTTAAGTAGCAGTTCCACAACCTGATGTTCTGTATCACCGAGTTGCAAACTATGCTTAGTAATCATCAGGTCGCCTGTTAAAGTATCTATTAATATCCCTTTCATTGTTTTATCTTTTTATTTTCCATATCGTCAAATTTGATAATACAACCAGACATTGCTCCATCAAATGAAGATGCTCCTGCTGGTCCATTGGCCAGTGTTGATACGCCTACGGCTTTTAATCCTGAACTAACTGCTGTTTTCATTGTTTCGACATAACTTTTAAGTTGATTCAGATTATTCTCCAACTCAGCGATTTTAACAAGTCCGCGCAATTCTCCACCATTAAAGATTATTCCTTCAGTGTTAAGTTCTGCAGTAATTGATTCTCCTACATTAATACGCATACCCTCTTCGTCAATCACTGCCCTTGAGGTAGTATCGCTAACAACCACCTCAATACTTTCAATGTCATCTGTCATAAGTATTACACCAGCACTGCCATCGGCAACGAAACCAACAACAACGAAACTCCCAACGCGTGGAAATACAACAACACCGAAGTTACTGCCTTGATTGGCTTGCAAGTTTACGCCAAGAAGTGGTGCTCCCTCATCGAGGGGAGTGCAGTCAACTGTGCGTGCTTCCTTATCCACCGAATCAACTGTACATATAAGGCTGACTGTCTGCCTGCCACCTTGTGCCATTTGGCGAATTGCGTCTGCGATATTGCTCATTATTCAGATATTTTAAAACCGAGAGTTATTTCTTGACGGAAACCGCCTGTGCCATATTTTATTACATTCTTTTGAACTTGATACACCCCTTTTTTTACACCATCTATCTTTATTCCTATTGCGGTCAATTTATCAACGAGTTTGGCCCCAAACGTGGTAAAACTACCCTTCAAACCGTTACGTTTTAATCGTTTTATTTCCTGTTCTGCCCACGCTTTGAGTTCGCTTTCCGTCTTATTATAGGTGTGCAGTGTGCGGTGTTCTCCATCGGCATCGCCCACTTCAACCTTAATTTTCTTATTGTTCGGTAGCAAGGAGATTGCTTTGACACGCAAACGAATATTTTCAGACTGCTGCTGTTCGAGGTTCTGGTCGCTGATTATATTTACTCCAGTGGCAAATACTTGGGTAGGGTTCCCCCCTCTTTCAAATAGAACTCCACAATACAAAACAGGCTCACCATTCTCATATCGAAAAAAACTGCGTATTCCATTCTCGTGTAAGTGACCTAACAAGGAGGCTACCGTGTCGGCTGTTACACGATACTGCCCAAGACTTTGTTCTCCCATAACATTGAGTTTGTAGCTGATGCCTTGGTCTTTCAGTAGAGTTTCAATACTGACACTTTTGTATGCCTTTTTAACTGTGGTCTGTTGCTTCAACTTGAACATTTCATCCTCACAAGTAAGCACAACGGGAGTCTTGAAACCTACATCTCGAATATATCCAGTAAATGCCAACTGCAAATCATCATCGTAGCCCAACCAAACTTTAACAGCATCTCCACGACGCACAGGAGTATCGGCCACACCGTCCCATTTTATACGTTTGGGTAGGGTGATTTTACAGGTGTCGGTAAGTTGCTCGGTATCGAGATTGATTTCTACCTCCGTAACCTTGTTAAGTTGCCAAGTCTTTGCCCCTGTAATCTCTATTTTGGACGTTAGTCTATACATCGGTTGAATGTTGTTTAATAGGTTATTAAATGCTGTTTAATAGTGGGTGCTGTAAATATTGTATTCCTCATCACTGACTGCCGAAATATTTACACTTTGGTAGTTGCTGGCAGTGTCTTGCGACACGGAAAAGGACTTTACAACAAGGCTGTTTATGTCGAACACATCAAGAAATTCGCTGTGTACACTCAAAGCTTCGTTGTTATCAAGAAAAGTGCGAAGCTCACGCAAATTGTCTGCTGGATACTCGTCCACAATAACACCATCGCGGACCGCAGCAACACCCACAACAATATTGAGGTTATAATCTCCGTCGTTGATATACTCTTTAACCGTTCCGTTCATTCCTACCATTTGGGTAGATACTATATTTTTTGAACGGCTGATTGCCACAATGGCGTCATTCATCACAAGACGTTCACCTTTGGAGTTCTCAAAGGTCAGTTCACAAAGTGCATAACGACCCTCCCAAAAACTTTTGTCGGTTATGGGGCTTGTAAGGTCGTGAGGTGTGATGTTGTTTTCGCGTCCGTCCCACGATGGGTTTTGCCCTGTACGTGAGGGTTTGAAACGATACAAGGCACCTTTTGCTTGTATTGCCGCACTTGCAGCGATAAATGTATAACTTACAGGTAATAACATTATGTTGCTAAATTTACATCGTTCAATGCTGATAACAGGGCTTCGCTTACCATATCTTTTACACGCGAAATGTCACCCTGCAAATTGGTGGTGTGTATCTCAAAGCGTTCAACAAGCTTCTCAATATTCACCGTTACATTCTTCACCTTGTCGCTGGTAGAAGCTGGTGCAGTTCCGACTGTTCCAAGTGTGCCGGCTGTCGGGTCTGGGGTTACAGGAGTTTCCGGGATCTCCACCTGCGGAATACCGGCAAGTACATCATCCTCCTTTTCTTTTTTCTCCTGCTCCTCTTTTGACGCAGCCATTTCGGCATTATAAGCATCGTTAAATGCCTTGCCTACCCGACTGCCATAGTCGGCAAAACCGCCTTTCATTTTATTTAGGGCAGCCTTTATCCCGCCACCGTCAAGAGAAAAAGCAGCCTTAATAAGGTCTCCAATACCGCCAAACACCTGTTTTGCCATATCACCAATACCCGTAAATACAGCCTTGAATGAAGCCCATAAGCCTTTGAGAACTGCACGGAATTTTGCAGAGGTGTTCCAGAAGTATGCACCTATGGCAATAAGTGCTGCAATAGCAGCCGCAATCCAACCAATAATCGGTATATTCATTATTGCCACACTGACCGCACGACACGCAGTTGTTGCAGCCAACTTAAATGCTCCGAAAGCGCCGGATGCAACAGTTGCAAATGTCGCAGAGGTTGCACCACCTGTTACAAGAGACAGCACAAATGCACCTAAGGCTTTCAATCCTTGCATTATTCCTACTGTGGCAAAGCGAACAACAGCCAAAGTTGCACGAGTTATATTGATAAGGAAACCATTAGAAGCAAACTGCCCTGTTATTAGTTCACTGTTCATCATAAGCATCTGTATTCGGCTCGCATACAAAAAGCCCTTAATGCTTGACCACATTGACGCCCATTGCAAACCTTTTATCCATGACATCATTTTACCCATAGCCATTAACAACGGGGTTATTTGAGCAAGTGGAGTGAGTATTCCCATTGCTGCACCGACCCAAATACCAAAGTCCCCTGTCATTTGGAAAAGGGATATTTTGAAGTCCTCTATCTTTTGGTTTATGCGAGCTTGGCGTTCCGCATAGCTATCCATTACAATAGCTGCCTGCTCCTCCGCCGATGCTGTTCCTGTGATTGCTGTTGTCAGTCGGCCCAGCTCATCACTGTTTTGCACCAATGCACGAGCTGCGTTCGCATTCTCCATACCGAAAAGTTTAGAGAACAGCGCAGCATCATTTAAGACCGGTTTAAGCATATCTAAACGGTCTTTAAGACTTAAACTGGTATCTGCAAGTTTGTTGATATCGATACCAGCAGCAGCAAGTTCCTCCTGTGTCTGCTTCGGCAAGAAACGACCTTGACCAAGTATTGCAAGAGTGTTACGCAAGGCAACACCGCCCTCACTGCCTTTTTTACCAGCCTTATCCAAAACCTGAATAGCGGCATTGGTCTCCTCAAAGCTTACATTTGCAGCCTTTGCAGCCATACCGCACTGTTCCAAAGCAACCTTTATGGCTGGAAGTTCTGCACTTCCCTCCTGTCCGGCAGCAGCCATCACATTCATCATTTCAGCCATTTTCCGGCTGGCTTCCATTGGGTCATCAAGACTTACCCCGTACTGGTTCATAGCGGTTGTTAAAACTTCCACAGCAGCGACTCCGTCATTACCCATAAGTTTACTTGTTACCTGAATGCTGTTGCCCATAGCCTGCAAAGCTTCGGGAAATTTTCCAAGTTCCGGAGATAATTGCGAAAGCAAAAGTTTGTAACCCTCTACGGCAACACCGGCATCGGTACCGAATGCTTTTGCACTCTCACGAGCATACCCCTCAATCTTTTTAAGGTCTTCGCCTACCACACCGGCAACAGCACTGAGATCGTGCATCTGGCTGTCAAGGGTTATTCCACTTGCGTTAAATGTTTTTACTGCACTGTCAATCTGTTCAAAAGCATTACGCGCCAAATCAACAACTGCAAGTGTAGAAGACAGTTTACCAACCCAATTATTGGCAGACTCAACCTTAGCGGAAAAATCGCCTGTTGCCTCCGTCATACCGTTAATTATGGCCGTATAATTGCCTCCTACATTAAAAATATAATCAAACAGTTGCATATTCTGAAATTTATTTGTTAATTTTGTAGCAAATAATAGTTTGCTATATGATAGATTTCTTTTTGCAAATAATAGTTTGGGGTGTATGTGCAGCGGTTGCGTTGGGCATAATCGGTCTTTTTGTTATGATGTTCCAAATTATTCTATCTGCATTCACTGGCAAACAGCCAAAAGGGAACTCTTCAACAATGCCATGGTGGGTGTGGTGGTCTTCTTACCACAATCATTGACCCTTTTCTGAACTGAACATTTTAGCCAACATTTCATTTAGGTTTTTCAACCTCCATTTTTCCAACCACAAGGCTTGCGCATAATTTGCTACCCAATCCTCATAATCGCCAATGGTAGGGTCAATCCCTAAATTAGCCCGTATTAAGGCACAACCTTTTTCAAAACCGTCTTCGTTGTCACTGTCTGAAAGTTGGTGTGCCTCTACAAGTTTTTTAGGCTTGAACGGCAACTATTAAGCATTGTGCCCAACTGTTTTGTTGCCTCCAAGAAAAGGACTGCATCAGTACGCATTGCAGGACTACCGCCCAGCCAACAGTTCTCAAACAGAACTTCGGAACTTTTCAGTTCGTCAGTCTTTGCCATCTTTGTAACAGCAGACATTGTTTCAAGTCGGGGACGGTGGAAATAGCCCACGTGTAAGTCGCCATCATCGACAACATCAATACGTACTACCTTGCCGTGCTTGCCTTTCCAAACCTTGACTTGCTCCTCTGTAATTCCACCGTCAAAGGTTTCTCCTGTTCTTACTTCCTGTTCGTTTGTCTTGTCTTCCATATTGCTTTTTTATTATGTTCTCCCGATGCCATAAAGCACCGGGAAGACGGGTTATTACTTATTCCATTCGATATGCGAGGTTACAAGCTCGAGTTCTACCTCTTGACCTGTGTCGCCCTCTTTCCACTTACGACTGTTCGCCTTAAATTGACAGTTGCGGATTTTATCCACTGTTACAATACCACTATCGGGTATATAGGTAACTGTAATGTCAAAGGGAGCAATATCCTGCAATCTTCCATTTATTGCTTGACGTTGTAGTGCTTCAACCTCTTCTTGGTAAAGAGTGATTTTTGCTGAAGGTGTTATCCTTCCCTTTGCTCGGCCAACGGGATGACGCCCCGCTCCATACTTATTTACCACCTCTTGATCATCGCCATACTCTATCGCGGTAATACCAGTTACAGGAACACCGCTTATTACTGTTACGATGTCAGCCCATGAGTATAGTGTTCCGTTTACCATGGGAATACCATTATTTATAATACTTGCCATTGTTATACTGTTTTAGCAAAACCTATTTTAATTTTAATCTTACGCATCACACCCACAGCAACCTGTTTAATTACTATCTCCAAACAGCTGGTGCTCAATACATCTTGCTCTGGATCTATCTCAACTTTATAACCACTGAGTTCTCCTGCTTTTTCCATATCCTCAAGTGCTTTGTTCGCTGTTGTCTCAAGGTGAGCAACACTGAACGATTGCATCTTCCCTGTATTACTGTCCACATACACATTCCCGCCAAGTTCTGGAGTCAAATATGTACGAATACCACGCACTGCTTTATCCATTGTTCTCACAGCCTCAATATAAGCGTAATCACTTATTGCAGCATCCATAGTATGGCTATCGTTAATATAACTTCCTGCCTGTCCTACATGCGTAACAAGGAAGATATAACGAGCAGCATCTAATTGTTCTATTAATGCCGAATCAAGTGAACGATATAATGTTCCATCACCGAATGCAGGCATACTTACACCTGAAGGGAATTGTTTAATCCAACTGATAGATTGATGAACAGCAGCTGCAGATAACAATCCAAGTGCTACACCAAGACACGAAACAGAAGATTTCGCAGTTTCATTCTCTTTGTCAGTGTAGAGTTCTGCTCCTGTTCCGCTTCCTGCTTGACCTATAACTACGCTTACGCGACATTGTCCTGCTCCAGCAATATCAGTTGGGAGATCTGTAACTTTTTCTACTTTGGGAGCATACAACACTGATAGGGGTGCATTAACTAAGTCAAGAGCATCTGTGACACCCTGAATTGCTGTTACATCATCTGCCGAAAAGGCTTTATCACCGCACCAAACTCCCATTTGACGAATACGGCCACCTGCATAGTTTTGAACTGTCTTAACCTCTGCAAATGTATATGTGGTTGGTTTTGCGAATAATCCTACATAAAGCGATATGGCAGGATTAATACGGAAAATCTCTGAAAGTTGATAATGTAGAACTTTAATTGCCCAACTATCGGCATCAGCAGTTATACCTAACGACTCCGCTGTATCTATGGTTGAAACAGCATGGACTGGTTCGTTCTTAAACTCTTCCGGAATTTCTGCTGAGTTGATATAAGTAATAAATCCGCTTATATGGTCTTCCCCTGCAAGACTTTTAGGAACATTGCCGTTCTGTCTTTGAATTTCTAATTTATGCATTGTTGTTATTTTTTGATTTTGAGAATACTCTTATCTTGAAGATTAGCAGCATAATTTCTTGCGTCATTATCTGTGCGGAATACTGTACCATCAGAAGTTACAAATACTTCAGGTAGCCCATGTTCTTTGATGGCAGTTTTCCCTACCTTCTCTAATATTGTATTTACTTTTGTTTCATTATCTGCAGTAGGCTGTACATCTGCATTGTTTTTTTCTTTCTTTGCCATTACTTTAATTTTTTATTAACGAAGTTTTATAAATATGTATGCTGCCACAAATATCAGGGCGATAGCGCCTGTCCACATCAGGAATTGTTTAAAAGGAGGTATCTTTGCTTCAACAAGCATTGTATTAGTCTTCAGCCGCTCTATCAATTGATCTTTAATTTGGATTTCTCTTTTAAGCGACTCAACCATTGCGAGCAAACGAAGTTTTGCTACTCCATTAGAATCTCTCTCAAGTGTCAAATTATCAATTTTTATTCTTTCACCTTGCACTTGCTCCAATTGCTTGAGCAAGACATTACCTGTGGAATCACATTCAAGCCAAGCATATAGCCAAGCACTGTCGGGAGGAATCGTTATAATGCTGTCTCGCACGATCTCTCTGACAGCTATACTGTCATTTGTTGTTATCACCTGTGGTTTGTATGTCCTGCAACTCGCGAGAAACAGGACACTTATCACCCAGAGGGCAAGTAGGTATCTTTTCAACAGCTTTACTGAAATTTTTAACATCTCTTCGTAATGATTGTATTTCGGTTTTAAGTGGTTTGACAATATTCTCCATAATTATTTCTAATGCCTCACGCACATTGTCCAACTCACTCTTTTTGACAGCAGATAGTTTTGCTTCCATCTCGGCACGCAGTTTGCCGATTTCAATGTCGTATTTCTGCCGTAGTATTTTACTATTTACCCAAGCACCTAAAGGTGCAGATATGGCTGCTACAATTGCTGACACTATTATGGTTGTTATCTCTCCACTCATTCATAATTTATTGTTTAATACCGATGCTCTCAAGCCACATGGGAACATCAAATGAAGGGCAGGCTTTCACTGCAAGTTGATTATGACCCACAATTTTTACTAATGGATGCTTACGGTGAAAATCTAATATATAGCGTTTCATCGCTTCACGCTGTGCTGGTGTTCGAGTGTCCTCTGCTATCTTTATATTGTCGGCATCAACACCGCCTGCATAAACTATATGTCTGCTTATACCATTGTAACCTGCTACTCCATTCGTTATTTCCCAAGTATCAACATTTGCATCCTCATTGTTGGCAACAAGACGCTCTATCGTTCCGTCAAGATGAAAAAGATCTGTATATCCAACTTGTTTCCACCCACGACCTTCAGGAGGTAGAGATGTGTGCCATCTTTTAATGTCAGAGGCAGACACCTCTTGTCCCTCAGGGGTGGCAGTACAATGAATAACAAGATATTTCAGTCTATTTGCCATTGAGTAGTTATTATTATGCTCCTAAGTTACTTACAATAGCACCAACACTTCTTTCTGCTTTTAGTGGCAAACAGATATTCCATTTGCGATAGTTTACAAGGCTACGATGATATAAAGTATCTTTTGACGCCTCGCTATGATAGAATTGTACAGAACCGTTTGCTCTCATCATTCGCCCATTAAAGTAGAATACAGAAGCTTGTCTGTCTGTTGCTGATGAAGGCACAGCACCCCACGCAAGTTTTGACTTACCTGATACTTTGTAGTAAGGAGTTCCGTCATATTCATAAATATCAAAACCATATTGTCGTGTAATTTTACCATCTGTTTGGTTGATATTATATTGCTCTTTGAATTTTTGATCTGTTAATAACAAGTCGTTAATATGTTCACTGCATAGTACCAATATACGCTCCTTTTTAGGCATCTTTATTTTATCGCAAAATTCTTTAGCGGCAAGTATATCTGCGAAGGTAAGGCGTTTACGAGTACCATCAGTGGTAATATCACCTGATGTAAAAAGCACAGGCGTTTCAGTTGTATCCGAACTTGGTGCTATAGCGTGAATAGCTTTCTCGTATATTTTCTCTTTTATTGCCTCTTTGTGGCGTTCTAAAACACTTGCCATCTTATTATAACTGCAAGCATGTAACTCATCATCTGTTACAGGAGTGGCAGTTGTATCATAATAGTCTAATGATATAGGTTTATCTGCATCTTGCAAAGACTCTATGTTTAGAGGATAAGTCTTATTATTTACAAGTACTGTAGGGTCTCCACCTAATGCAGTAAAATGGATAACATCATTGTTTACATACTGATCGTAACTTCTAATACGCTCATACCAACCGACACTTTCGGCAGAAGTGCGGAATGCCTTGATCATCTCTCCTGTCCATATTTCAGAAAACACTCCAACAGGGAGTACTCCTGCAGGGATAAAGTTACCTGCTACAAATGATATTACATTTGCGGTTATGGCACCTGCTGCAGGAGCCATGTCAATTACCGAAGCAATTGTTGCCCCTGCCACACTATTGAAGGCAAAAGCAGAAATAAGGGCTATACAAACCAATAAAATACGTTTCATTCTTTTTAAAAATAAATTAGTTAGACTTCTACTCCATACTCAGCCTTATATAGGCGTGCGTATTCAGTGGGATTACTCTCTTTAAGTTTGGCAATTTCGTCATCAGGAACCTCTGAAAGTTTAGCAAAAGTCCTATGCCCATCGGGATTATCTGTCTGACGGATAACCATTGTAGGTTTGCTTTGGGGTTGCATCAAATCCAAAGTTGTACGCAAACTCTCAATTCCTGCCGTTTTGCCAAGTTTGATAAAATGCTCTTTTTTGTCAGCCGTAATGCGTCTATCCGCAATAGCACCATCAACAAGGGCGTTAATTCCTGCAAGTTGTAGGCTCTCCGCCTTATCTGCCTTTCCTTTCAGCAAACGCAATGCGTTTACTGCCTCTTGCTCTCCTGCTGTTTCAGGCAATCCGAGCAACTGTAAAAATTCTTTGTTCATACTGTTTTTATTTAATTGATTATTAAATGAGACTTCGGGAGTTCCCTCAGTTTCGTTATTTGCCAATAATGGTAAAACATCAGAGTCTTTGTCTGAAAAGAGGTTCAAGACTTTGCCTTGATGAGTTAATCTCAATGCCTCGTCATTTCCTCCGATATCCACAATGCTGACCTCTTCAAGTTTCCACTTAGTCACGGTTGGTCTTGTCTGTCCCGGTATTAATACTTCGGGATCCGAAGAGGTCTCTAAAATTTCAATACCTGCACTGAACATACGCAAAAAGCCATCTTCCCATTTTTGACCTACTCGTTTGGCAAACTCATCTTTTTCGTCAAATACTGGGGTTCCTATCACTTTGTCGCCTTCAATACGGATATTCTCCATGCGACCGATAGGCATAGTTTTGCCATCATACCCTCGTTTGTGCATATACAATAAGACAGGATTTCGCTTATATTGTGTTAAATCTCCACCTTCTGTCAGGATACGACCTCCGTAACAATTCAATCCATTTGTAGTAATAATTCCTTCTCTTGCCATAATTTTTTTTAATTTGGAGGGGACGGATGCGTGGATACAAACCCCATTTACTGTATCACTTTATCGCATCCTTCCGATCTCCTGCAATCCAACAACTTCTATTCGGGTTGTAGCGGGAGACGGAATCGAACCGCCGACCTTGAGGGAATGAACCTCACGAGCTACCTCTGCTCTATCCCGCAATAACTTTTCATAGGCAAAATTCTAACATTACAACCGCTCCTCAAAAAAGAGTGTAAAACTTTGACACTCTTTTTTATAGTACGCGAGAATGTATGGAATTTTGTACTGTTTTAACGACTCAAGATGAGTCATTTTTAAAGATTGATTTATAATAAATTTGAATGAAAAGGTCAAAAAAAGAACTTGAAGAGAAAAAGGAATTTGCCCGTTTGCTTTTTATGCAGGGAGAGCAACAAAAAGTAATTGCCGATAAAACAAATATTTCGGCACAAACAATAACCAAATGGGTTAATGACGGAGGGTGGCAGGAACAAAGAGCTGCAACAAATATTACACGCCCGGAATTGGTTAATAAACTACTACGCACTATCAACAAACTTATTGAACGGGTTAACGATAGCGATGATCCCGAAGCCATAAACGGTTTGGGCGATAAATTGGCAAAATTTTCATCAACAATTGAACGCCTTGACAAAAAATCAAATATTGTTGATGTGGTAGATGTGTTTATGGCATTCAGCAAGTGGTTACAATTTAGAATGTCATTTGATGATGAAGTTACCCCTGAATTGGTGCGTACTATTAATAAATATCACGACTTATATATTACGGAACTACTGCAAAGGAAATTTAATTAAATAGCTTATGGTAAGCAAGGCAAATTTAAGAGAGGCTCTTGAGAGATGGAAAAAACTCTGCGAGACAGTTCAAAACTCTACAACTATTAATGTTGCTGAGAGTGAAAAAGATAAACTTGCACGAATTAAAAGGGTGAGAGCAGACTATGCAGAGTTTGTTGCTCACTATTTTCCACATTACACGACCAATCAGGAAACTGGAAAAATAACAGCCTGTGCCGATTTCCATATTAAGGCGGCAAATAAAGTAAAAAAGGAGCGTAACCTTAAAGCCGTATTTAAATGGCACAGAGGCGCTGCTAAATCTACTCACCTTGATGTATTTATTCCACTATGGCTAAAATGTCAGGAAGTAAAGCAACTCAATGTTATGGTCCTTGTGGGTAAAAGTGAGGATAATGCGAATACTCTTCTTGGCGACATTCAGGCAGAGTTACAATTTAATCAAAGATATATTCACGACTTCGGAGAACAATACAATAATGGTTCTTGGGAAGTGGGTGAGTTTGTAACCAAAGATGGTACTGCATTCTTTGCTCGTGGTAGAGGACAATCACCGCGTGGTCTCCGCTATCGCAGTCATAGACCAGACTATATTGTTATTGATGACCTTGATGATGACGAACTATGCGAAAGCCCCGTACGCGTTAAGCGTCTTACTAATTGGGTAAAAGAGGCTCTGTTTGGTGCTCTTGATGGTGGACGTGGACGCTTTATTATGGTAGGTAACCTTATAGCAAAAAACAGCGTATTGGCAAATATAGCGGCAACTGATGGGGTGCATGTATCACAGGTCAATATTTGGGATAAAAACGGAAATGTATCGTGGAATGCAAAGTGGACTCCTGAAGAGGTAAAAGCCATTGAACTATTTCAAGGGTACAGATCCTTCCAAAAGGAGTATATGAATAACCCAATAACAGAAGGAGCCGTATTCCGTCAGGATTGGATTAAATGGGGAAAACTACCAGAACTCAAAAAGTTTGAGGAATTTGTCCTCTATATCGACCCTTCATTTAAAGGTACTACAAAGAATGACTATAAAGCTGCCAAACTTTGGGGCAAGATAGGTTCACAACTGTGGCACATAAAAGCATTTGTAAGGCAGTGTAGCGTTGCCGAAATGGTACGCTGGCTTTATAATCTCTATGAGTGGTCTCTGCAAAAGAACATCGCTATAAAATGGTATATGGAAGCCAATTTTATGCAGGATACAATTCTTGATGAATTTCGAAGAGAGGGAGATGTAAGAGGGTATCAATTGCCCATAAGTGGAGATAAGCGAAAGAAGCCCGATAAGTTCCAACGAGTAGAGGCGATAAGTCCTCTTTGGGAACGCGGTTTTGTAACTTACAATGAAGATGAAAAAAACGACCCGGATATGCAGGCAGGTATTGACCAAACACTCGCTTTTGAAAAAGGTATGAGAGGACATGATGACGCACCTGACGCCGATGAAGGTGCGATTTGGTATCTGCAGAAGCATACAAGGATAAATAGTTTCACACCGTCATTCGGCAGACGAAATAACGCAAAAAATGTATTATGGTAAAAAAGTATTTTAAAGCATTGCTATTTGATTGGCGTAAAAAACGAGCTATCAAAAAGGCTAAAAAAGATGCCAAATTGTATGGTAAAAAGTTTCTTGTATTGGTTTTTAAAGGGAAACCTATCGTTGTATCAATGCAGGGTATTAAACAAATGATAAGGGCAAAAAGATTTTCGAAGGATTTTACTCCTGATGTCGCTTGTAAACTTGCTATATATATCGCATATCCTAAACAATAAAATTTATTCGAAATGTTTTTGACAGTTGAAGATTACAGCAGTGTCTGCACCGAGTTTGAAATGGAACAGTTGTCGGCTCTTACCGATGACCGCCTTGTGGCAGAACGTGCAGCAATGGAACAGATAAGCAGTTACACACGCCACCGCTACGATATGGAAAAGGCTTTTTCTGCTGAGGGAGAGGACCGCAATGCGATGCTTGTACAGTGTGCCGTTAATATAACGCTGTGGCTTATGATACACCGTTTGCCTCAATCTATGGGGCACGAAAGGCGTGAATGTCTATACAATGATAGCATCAAATGGCTGCGTGATGTACAATCCTCCAAAGCTTCACCAGACTTGCCTACTTATGTAAGTAGCGATGGGAACACCGACGCGAACAATCCTGTCCGTTATGGCTCTATGCCACCAAACAGGTACGACTATTAAACTGCATTTAATAACCGATTAAACAGCATTAAAATGGATATTATAAACAACATTAAACAGTTCTTTGGAGGCAAACAGGACTCAGCCGAAATGGTTAGATTAGCACGATTTGCAAAAAGCAGTCAGGGTATTAAACTGACAGCACAACTAATGCAACAAACCGATAGTCTGACTAAAAAAGACGTTGCCACATGGCGTCAGGCATGGCAGATGGCTATAGGTATTGACAATCCCAAAAGGGGCATACTATACGATATTTACTCTGACTGTCTTGTAGATCTGCACCTAACGGGCTGTATCGGCCAGCGTAAGGGCAAAACCCTGCAAAAGGAGTTCCGTCTGGTTGGCAAAGATGGGAAAGAGAATGAGCAAGCAACTGCGTTGTTAAAAAAAGAATGGTTTTTCGACTTTATGGATATCGCTCTCGATAGTCGTTTCTGGGGGCATAGTCTTATTCAGCTGGGTGACATCATTAAAGATGAGGATGGTCTGCGCTTCGACCGTGTTGAACTGGTACCCCGTAAACACGTGTGCCCAGAATTTGGTGTTATATTGCGAGAAGCTTCAGACGATCCGAAAGACGGTATAACTTATAAGGAGGGTGATTTTGCAAATTGGTGCATTGAAGTTGGCAAGCCCCGTGATCTCGGTTTGTTATTGAAGTGCGCACCTGCTTGCATAAGCAAAAAGAATATGCTTGCGTTTTGGGATATGTTCGGCGAAATATTCGGTGCTCCTATGCGTGTAGCCCGCACCAACACTCAAGACGAAAAAGAACGTAGCCGAATCGAGAAATCTCTTGACAATATGGGTGCAGCGTTCTGGGCACTTTTCCCTGAAGGTACCGATATTGAGATTAAGGAAAGCAGCCGGGGAGATGCTTACAATGTATATGACAAGCGCGTGGATAGGTGTAACAGCGAATTGTCAAAGGGTACGCTTATGCAAACAATGACCATTGATAGTGGGTCTTCTTTGTCGCAATCCGAAACGCACCTCGAAATCTTTGAAGATGTCGTTGCAGCTGATGCACGCCTCATTGCCTGTATCGTAAACGATAAGTTACTACCTCTTATGGTTAAGCACGGTTTCCCTGTTGCAGGACTATCATTTGAGTGGGATAATGCTGCCACTTTCAGCCCTGCCGAACAGCGAGAATTGGAACGCGTTTTATTGGAATACTACGAGATTGACCCGCAGTATTTCATTGACAAATACAATGTACAAATAACAGGAATCCGAAAAGCAAAAACACAGCCTGATGCTTTTTTCGGATAAGCCCCACTACAGGCGTGGGGCTACGCCAACAATACGGAGTTTTTAATACCGCCCTGCAGACACTATATAAAGAAGATATTCTACAGTTAGCGGATAAGAAGCTTCCTTTTGAGTTTGACGCTACTCTCTTTGAGGCTGCTGCGTCATTGGTGTACGAGAATGGAGGCTTTGACATCTTACAACTCGAAGACCCAGCCACAAGGGCTGTAATTAATGAGACTTTGCGTGTTCTGAGTACCGCTATTGATAGCGGATTGCCACACGAAGTCCCGGCAACAGTTCGCTATGCTCTCGAAAACAATGCCTTTGTTTTCTCAGGATTCAAGACCTTTCACTCAATGCGTGAGATAGGTTTGTCTATGCTAACTGACAAAGGTGATATAAAGCCTTTTAACGACTTTATGGCTGATGTAAGAAAGATTAATCAGCAGTATAACCATAACTACCTATATGCAGAGTATAACCACGCTGTCGGCACCTCTTTAATGGCTGCTAAATGGCACGACTTTGAGCAAGCCGGGGATCGCTATAACTTACAATACCGCACAGCCAACGATGATAAAGTGAGAGAGGAACATGCTCTTTTGCACGAAACCACATTGCCTGTAAACGATCCGTTTTGGGATAAGTATTACCCTCCCAATGGCTGGAATTGCCGTTGTACGGTTGTTCAAGTTCGTAAAGACAAATACCAAACATCTGACCCTGCTATGGCTATGCTTAGGGGCGACAACTGCACTGATGGAGCAAAGCAAAAGATGTTCCGCTATAATCCGGGCAAAACGATGGAGCTATTTCCACCAAAGCACCCATATAGAAAAGCACCGAAGGCAGTAACAACTGTTATTGAGAAGGTATCGGCAGAGGAAATGAGAGCTAAACGCATTCAGGATATAATTGCAGAGCTCCCCGATAACCTAACAGTACAAGAAAAACAAGCTATTGCAGAGAACTGTCTTGAAATAGAAAAGGCTCTCGGCATTACTAAGGGGAAGCGTATGAGTGTTGAGGAAGCCGACAAACAAAATGCAAATCCGAACTATGGAAAAAGCAAAGGATATGGTATAAATTGTCAAACTTGTACCCCTGCCTATGTTTTGCGTTCTCGTGGTTTTAACATCACGGCTAAAGAAAACAAATCAGGCTCTAAGCTTGACTATTTGAGCAGAGGATATAATGCTTGGGAAATATGGAAAAATCTTGACGGCACAAAAGCAACTCACACAAGTATCAATGATTGGCTTGCTCGTAAAAAATACAAGCAAATGACACAAAAGAGATGGCTAGAATTTTTTAATGAGACTTGCAAAGAGGTCGGTATATATGGGTTAAGTATCGGTTGGAAAGGTGGAGGCGGACACATGACCGTTCTACAACGCTTCAAAGACGGAGAATTACGATACATTGAACCACAACACGATAATTCAAAAGGCTCAGGTAGAGAAAATAGAGATATCAATTATCTTGCCAGAATGGGAGCATCCTCGCAACACGGTTGTCGTGGTATAATGAGAATTGATGATAAATTATTCGACACTCATTTCATCGATATTTTCGACAAATAGAGCCTTTATATCAAGAGCTTCAAAGCCTGTTATTTCAGTAACCTTGTCGTCCTTATGAATGTAAACAAATGGGAAACCAGTAGAAGTATCATCGGGGAAATGGTATATATAAGCATCCGCTTCCTCATACTTGCCAAGGAAGTCAATATTGTCGCCATAAATCTTTATTAAGTCTTTGGCGGCATCTTTGACTATTTGCGGAATTTGCTTCATACAGCAAAAATACAAAAAATATCATATAAACAAGCATTTAGCAATAAAAATTTAAATCTATGACTGATATTTTAGACGGAGAGCAACTAAAACGCAACATTCTATCCGATATGCGGGTGGAATTAACAGAAGAGTTTGACAAAAACTTTGAACGCAAAGCCTTCTTTACTGACAAATGGAAGCAACGGGCAAATTCCAAAGCAAAAGGCTCTTTATTGCTTGTTACGGGAACATTGCGACGCTCCATCAAGAGCGAGGTTAAAGGTAATGGTGTTCGTTTTACGTCTGCTGTACCTTATGCTTCAATTCATAATGAAGGTGGTACCGGAACAAAAGGGGTAAGAGCACATACCCGCAGGAGCAAAAAGGGAAAAAGTTATCAAGTTAAAGCTCACTCAAGAAAATTTGATATACCACAACGCCAATTTATAGGAGATGGTAAGCGTACTCAAGAGATTATAAAAGGTGTAGTTTCAGATAATATTAAAGAATTTAATGTTCAACTTCAAAATGTATTAAGAAATGAGAAAACAGGTTTATAAGGCTATTTGTGAAAGGCTATTGACAAAGGTTTCAGATGTAAAACATATTGACCTTTGGAACAATAACATTGCAGTTCTTACAGGAGGAGCCGTTTGGCCTCGTCCAGCCGTATTTGTAGAATTTGAAACCATAGAATGGAGACAACAGCAAAACAGGGCAAGAATGGCAGAAATGGCAGTTCGTCTTCATATCGTTACAGATGCTATCTCTTACAATGGCAGTTCTGACCCCAAACAAGATTCCGCATTGACTTTCCTTGATTTAATCAATAAGGTTAATTCAGCAATGCAAGGACTATGCGGTGAGAATTTTGCAGGATTTATGCTTACAACATCAGCAACCAATCACGACCATGCTGAGCTGATTGAAAGTGTAGAACGCTATATTACCAGAGTGCAAGATACTTCCGCAATGCTTGAATCCTTACAACGATGTACTCTTGGTAAATTGAACATAGGATAAAGATAAATTAAAAAAAAACCGCAGTCATTTGGCTGCGGTTTCTTCATCATCAAAATTAAATAGGAGCAATTGCCCGGGATGGCTTCTTCTTACAGGTGGCGTTGGGATACCTAAATAGTTTAGGTATG
Source organism: Candidatus Caccoplasma sp. (assembly GCA_045587545.1). GTDB lineage: Bacteria > Bacteroidota > Bacteroidia > Bacteroidales > G3-4614 > Caccoplasma_A. Next base: position 39,857 of record JAZNCN010000005.1, on the reverse strand, counting down.
TTCTGTAACAGCACCCATATATGGGATATATGTATCTTCGCCAGACTGCTTTATAGCACTTATTGGCATTGCCCGGTTCATAATTGTTCTCGGTAATGGCTCTTATCGCCATTACTCTTGTTAGTGTACTCTTATGATGTTTCTTGCTTCCCATTTATTTTAATTATCAATACTTCTCTTGCTTATAAGGTGATAAATCTGTCGTTATTGAAACAACCTTTTTCAATAGTCCACTACCTTCACATAATGGACAGGTAAGATCCTTTGGTTCCCGCAATTTGAAAATATCGGTTGGCGAATATTGTAATATTCGTCCTCTACCTCCACATCTACCACATACCTCAACAGATGATACTTGTCGATAAAATATTCTTTGTTCTTTTGCTTCCTCGTTATTCATCGCTCTTCTCCTTTTTAAATTTTGCCTCAGTCATTCCGAGTGGTACCGACTTCCATGCACCTGTTGTGGGATCTTTAACCTCTGCTCTGATATACTGCTTGCTGATGTTGGGTTGATAACTCTCTTCAATTATTTTTACACCCTCCATAAAGCGATCATCTCCGCTATCTTCTGCCATCTTACGAAGTTGTAATACTCGGCTCGCTTTAAGGTTGCCCGCCTGATCACGGCTCAACAATCGCAATACAGCCTTAACCAATGCTCTGCTTGCATCATCTTTGGCGAGACCTTCAATGTACTCTTTTACCATACCGATACCTTCATTAACTGTGTCGCGATACCCATCTGTTACATATACCCCCAAATGGATACGAGCAGTAGATGCCGAGTTTGTAAACATGTGGCTTCGTTGGTCGGTTGCCACATCAAAAATCTCTCCTTTAAGGCGGAGAGCCTCTTGAAAACGAGCCATAACCTCACCCTTAATTCTTGCTATCTCGGCAGATAGAGGGGTAAGACATTGCATTGAATCACTGATTGCCTCATCAACCAACACTTTGTAAGTTTCTCTCGCTTGTTTAGCCTGTTCGGCCGCTTGTTTTTTCTGTTTCGCTCTGCGGAACTCTTCGAACTCTTGTCTCTCTTCCGCTGTCATTTGTACTTGGTCCATATAAAATCTATTAAAAATGTGTTTAAACTTTATCTAACAACTAAAAACTAACAACTCTCATCGTAGTCTTGCATCTCCAAATCATCTCTGACAATTGTTTTTTCGTATTCACTATATGCCCAATCTGCAAGTTCGTTAAAAAACTCTGCTCGCTCTATTTCAGGCAACCATGTTGATGCATCAAGTATTTCTGCTTTTTTCCTATTTAGGAAATCTTCTGTTACTTTTCTCATATTAAATCTGTTATTTATTATATCTAATTCCTAATTTAATTAAGCATTCCTAAATCTTCTCTCTTAATTCCTAATTGCAAACTAATATCATTGACTCTCTTTATATCGTTACGCCTATGATTGAAGGCGTTATAGATACTTCTCAATCTCTCAACTCCTATCTTGTTGAAGTTTTCAACTCCCGAAGCTCTGCATGCAATTGAGTATATAACCGAGCGGTTCTCTTCATAACCCATTGCTCGGAGGTATGAGCCAATGGCTGCCATAACTCGCTTACGCCATTTATCAACCTCTTGCTTTGAGGGAGAGATAAGCCCCTCCAACCTGTCGCATATCTGTAACAACTCGTATGCAGTCAGATCCTTACTACTAACTACCTTATACGATGCAAGTATCTCTCTCTTGCCATCTTCGTTTACACCTGCTTTACCGAGCAGAGTATGGAACTTTTTTAGTAGTCCCTTGTGTTGCTTCTCCATTACCGTTACCATTTTATAATCCGTAAAAATCGTTATACCCCTTTTGCCATACTATATACTCTTTGCCACCACCGTATCTGCTTTGTGGCATTGCTTTGTAGCCTTCAACATATATCTTCACAAAGGCATCATATCTCACAGCCTTGCCAACATTACCTTTAGGTTCTTTACCCTCTGCATGAGATATAAATATGAATATCTTATTGCGGAACTCATCACGCAACTTTTTATAGGCGTCGTAGTTCAATCCTGTATATTGCAACGAGTCAATAATTACTATGTCTGCTGAACGCTGACGGCGTAGCCTCTCTATCAGTTCTGCAATAGGTTCTTTGTCGAGCAATAAGAAGTTACGCTTTACATCGTGCATACCTGTATCGGCTATTGCCTTCTGCATTGAGAGGGATAACCCCTCTTCAACACTGTTATATATCACCTTTTTATGGTGTGCGAGATATTTGGCAAGTTGAAGAGCAAATCTGGTCTTTCCGTTTGCACTGTTGCCCCAGATGATCCACGAGCCTGTAAGTTCAGGATTGCCTATGGCATCGTACCACTCCCCCTCAAACTCCAACACTCGAGGTTGGTAGTTCTCAATATCCGTTATCGATAATGCTCTTTTACGCCTCATTCTTACAATCAAAAACTAACAACCAACAACTTGTTTAGCACGTTTAACTGTCGCATGTATGCGACGCTTAACACGTCTTAAATCGCTGTCGCTATCCTCAATTATACTCTCAATTGTTGCTCGGTCGGTAATTCCGTTAGCCTCGCAAATGGCAACTATATCACCTGCGGTTACACCTTTCAGGGCAACGCATTTTCTGCCAAGTCGGCTCCATATCTCCGAGTAACCCTTTTTATTAAGTTTTACACCTCTGCTTAATCTCTTCTCAAGGTGTGAAGTTGCACACAATAGTATCGCACATTGGTCCTCAAGTTGATTGTATAGAGTGATAAAGAAATACAATACTTGGTCGCTCAATTTATCCGCTTCGTCAAGGATTACAAGCGGAGCCTCTTGCATCTTCAAGCGTCGCACAGCCTCACTCATCATCTCTCCAACAGTGTAACCGCTGCTGTCGCAACCCATAGAGGTTAGCAACTCATTAAGGAATAGTTTACGATTCCAATATTCATTGCAACAAAGAAGATATACACCGCTATTACTTGCAGCATATTGCTTAACTGCAAATGTTTTGCCTGAGCCTGCAGCACCTGTTACCGCCATAACCAACGAGTTCTCTTTAATATCGGTTAATATTGCTGTCATTCTGCGATAGTCGCCTGTCTCAACGGCTGTCCACTTCTCGTCCTTGTAGCCAATTTGAGCGGCAACATTACGCCACATATCATCTTTTATTAAATCCCAATTGCCATTGAGCATCTGACTTATAGTGGCAGGACTTACGCCTGTAAGAGTGTTTGCTGCTCTGTTTTGGCTTCCGTAACGCTCGCAATATTCGCGTAGCGTGTTACAAATCTGTTGTTTCTTGATTGCTTCCATAATCGTTTAAATATTATTTAATTGTTGTTTAATAATCATTATAAATATCCTCAACGGCAAATATCTCTTCAACAGGCGTAGGTGTTGTATTACCTCTTTTAGCACTCTGGGCATTCAACCTGTTTTTGTGTTGTCCTTTGCTATCTGTGAGCAAGAATTTGCTTAATGTCTCCTCTTCAGGAGTTAGTTGTTTGGTACCGAACAGGCGACGTACAGTATCATCAGCCGAGCATACCTTATCTGCTATTATAGCCTCGTGTTCACGGTTAAAGCGTCTGACTCTTTCAAGCTGCTCCGCATCACCCTCTTTGCGGTCTGCTAATGCCATAGGTTGCACATACTTCTCCTCAAGCATAAAACAGCGTGTTCCATCTTCATTAACTGCTAATGCTCTGCTCATATCATCGGGGTTATATCGTACCTCCCAGCGAGTAGATGCAAACATTCTGAAGGTATGGTTGAAGCACTCGTAATCGAAGCGTTGCCCCCCAACTGTTATGTGTAAGCCGCTACCTTGCATCAAACTGCGGTGTCCGTTGGTCTCCCCGAAGTTGAATAGGTAACGCTCATAACTGTATGCTCGCTTGCGATCAATGGGCGTCAATGCCCATGCCGCTAAATATTGGTCGCGAAGTGTTGCACGTTCTGCCTCAATATATGATGTTAGTTGTTGACATACACCTGCGAAATCGGGGAATTGGTGCTTAAACTTGCTTAGATATTCTCCATTAGGTTGTGATTCTTTTCTGCTTGTTATACCATAACCGCTCCAGTTTATGCTGTTTTTGCAATACTTATTATTAAACTGTCCAAACCATCGCTCAATTACTTTTGACCTTGCATTACCTACTGCTGCAGGTATAACTTTATCGGCAACCTTATCGTAGATGTCACTCATCTTGCTTATTGCATAGTTATCACTTTGGATTTGCGACACCTCATACATCTCGCCAAATAACTCTGCTGTATGCTTCATTGCATTTGCAAGAGCCTCCTTGATTAATGCTGGAGTCTCATGTGTTCCTATTGCATAACCGATAGGATATTTTAAGCAAGGATCAAGTACAACTACTATGGTTGGACTATGAAAATATGTAGTAACCGAGTGCCCTTTTTTGTTTGTCTCTTGCTTTTGATAAAGCAACTCGGCTTTCCACCCGTCAAGTGTCCACATTTGCATAGGATATACAGGTGCTGACCTCTTAACTTGCATACTGCGGTTATTGTGATAAGCACTGCCACCTCTGCGACGTGGATATATTACATCTGCATATTTGTCTCGGTAATTGGCAACGGTACTCGCTGTAACGGTATCCCAACCCCAAGTAGCAGCCATTTGATTATATTTGCGTGCTACCTCTGTGTCATCAAAGTTATGAGGCAACGATAAGAGAGTTAGCATAGTGCTCATTTGCTCCTCACTCTTAACTCTTGCAGCATTGCGGTTGTTGTTGGTATATCCTTTATGTACAAGACTCGCATATCCCTCTTTTTGATAGAGTTTGTATTTGCTCTCTAATCTGCGTGGATTGGCAGGTAAAGAGTGAGGATAGCGAGTACGATCTAACTCCTGTGCCGACTCTGCTATAACGTCCCAGAACCTAACCGCTTTACTACCCAATGCCGAGCGTTTGGCTCTGCGATTGGCAATTAGTACACCGATAGCATTAAGCACAATAGCATTAGCGTAATACTCGCGTCTCTTCTCTGTTGGTAAGTGTCTGCCATCTTCGCTAATCTCGTATTCATCAAAGAACCTTGAAGCCTCCAAATCGTCCTCAATAAGCGAGGCTAATCGGTTAGTCTTGACAATATCGTATGGGTTACCACCTAACTTCTCAATCACCTTTGCTTTAAACCTGTCAGGCATATTGTCAAAGGCAACTAAAGCCGGAGTATTACGACAACCACCTCTAACCACACGAATATCACCTCTATGTCTTAATTGATCATAATTAGGTTTAGTAAATATACCCTCATTAATCAACCAATTTGCCTCTATTGCCAATATGTTATTGTAATATTCCATATCACTCTCTTTTATTTGCTCCTGCTGCGGAGTCGAACCGCAGCCTATGCCATTCAGGATTATAATCTCATTGCTTGTGCTTGTATATTTTCTAACTCTGTCAGACTTGGGTTGTTAAATCCCGCTATCTCTGTGCCCTCTTTGAGTATCGCAACATAACCGGTTGTTTTATTACCCTCTATCAGCACTCCGTTCGGAAAATACTGCCTCATATATCCGTCAGCATCATAGAGTGTCTCTGCCTCTTCTGCCATTACCATAGCAATACCACCACGTTCTATTGCTAATTTCCTTATGCGACGCGATGTGTCGCTATCGTTTATATAATTGAGTGCTCGCCATATAGTCATCTCATTTGACTTAAACGCCTTTATTAAAAATTGGCGTTGTTCACCGGTTACATGTATATATCTTTTTATGCTCATAATTATTCCTCCGTTAAATCTTCAATTTCAAAACTCCAAGAATAGGCATCATTTTCTTTACACTTATCGCCTAACCATTCAAATGCTTTTGATGAATCCTCGCTACAATCCAAAGTATGATCATCATACATCCCTGAAGGGAACTCTTCCTGCATACACTCTAAAGCTTTCATTATATCATCAGTAACCTCACATTCCATACTTACAGTGTAAGTTACTTTTACTTGCAGATTTATCTTTTTCATTCCCATATTACCTCCTGTAATTTTATTATTGATAATAAAATGATCACCCTCTTGCATTCTCTTAATAAATGCTGTAGTTGCTGTAAACTCTATCTCTGTTCCGTCAAAACTGAACGGTTTGTTATTACTGATTAAATAATCAGCCAAGTATGACAGATATTTATTTGCCTTGTAAGTTTTAAGTTCCATTATTTCCACCATATTAAATATTCACCACCTCGTGGTCCTACGTGTATATGTTCATATCTCTCTCTTTTTTTGTTGTAATACAACTCTCCTTGTATAGAGAATTGCTTACCGTTAATCTCATACTTGAAAACATTACCCCAATGGTCTGTTCCTTGAATAATCTTTGTAAAGTCCATAATTGCTATATTTATATTGTTTAAATACTTATTTTTTCGTATTTTTACTGCGTTGTTATTCTTAACACGATGCAAATATACAGAAATTCTGTAATTATCAAAAATATTTTTCAGAAAATATGGAATTATTTGAAAGAATTTTGTCAAAACCTGAAATTAATTCTCGTGCAGTTGATGCATTAAACGCTATTGTTGCAAACCAATTAGTTGCCAGTAAACAAGATTTAGCTGAATGCTTAGGTGTTTCACCTCAAAAGTTTTCAGAAATTCTGAATTTTAGAATGAAGGCAGGTATTGATATGGTTGCTAAAATTTGCGATATGTACTTTGTTGACCCATATTGGTTATTGTTAGGAAGAGGTAATAGTATCTTTAGAAAAACACATACGCCCTTAGAGCCCTACTTTATAGAAGATGGAAATAATTTAAATCGTAGAATTCAATTTCAAAAAGATATATCTATTAATAAAACTGAAGTTGATGCCGATGATGTAAAAATTAATCTATTTTATAAAAAGACTTTAGAACAAGCAGAAGAGATCGGCAAACTAAAAGAACGTATTTCACAACTTGAACTTCAGCTACAAAAAAATGTATCAGATGCCAGCACTGGAGATATTGCAAGTGCAGGATAATAATGTTCTTGAATGGGTGTAAATTGTACGAGCAAAATAACCCCAAATAAGGGAGAGAGGCACTAAACGCCCTTAATAAATGCAATAAAAACACCTAAAACGCCCTATACAAAAGGTGTTCAAGAGGGTAAAAATTTCAAAAATTCGTGTACTTTTTATGTATTATGGGGTTCAACTCAACGCATTTTAATGTATTATAGGGGTAAACTTACACACTTTTTTTCGCTGTTTTGTAATCCCATTTGTAATCCCATTTGTAATCCCAATCGCACATTTCAGCAAAAAACTCCACAAAAAGCACCCCAAAAGTACCACCAAGAAACAACCATAAAACAGCAATTAAGCACACTTCAAATAGTATTCAAATAGCCTTCAATAGCAGCCAATCTCAGCCTTAAACAACCAAACCTAAGCAAGACCACACAAATATCCTTAAAACCCTCTAAAATCAAGCCTAAACAAGACTTTAGCCCTCAAGATAAGCAATACTAAAGCATAAAAAAAGGAGCCCCCACAGCCCCCAATTAAACCAAATTAAACTCAAATTAAATGTATATATTGATTAACTTAAACTCTTTACCATTCGTAATTAAAGTGAAATTAAATAGAATTAAACTTGTTGTACATTCCGTTTTATTTATATATACCTTATATTATCTCCTTAACTCTTTGTTATTAAGAACATTATATTAATATTTATGTTTTACGCTTTTGTACAATTCATTTTCCTGCCCATAATAATAATGTAATCTGTTTGGTTGAAAACAGTTATTATCGTAGAAATGATGTTCCTCAAAATACAACAGGTGTGGGCATTGATAATCTGAGAAAAAGTTTGGATATTGTATATAAAGGAGATTATTCTTTGGACCTTAAACATGACGAAGAAAAATATTCGGCAAAACTTGTAGTCCCTATCAAAAGAGAGGAGAGCGAAATATGTTGATAAAGAGTTATATCGTAGATGACGAGCCATTAGCTGTAAAACTTTTAGAGAGTTATGTGGCTAAAACTCCAAATATGGAGTTAGTGGGTTCAACAACAAGTTCAATAAAAGCAATGCAGGATATTGCAGAGAAAGAGATTGATTTACTTTTTCTTGATATAGAGATGCCTGAACTTAATGGGGTTGAGTTGTGTAAACTTATTCCAAAGAGTGTGAAAGTAATTTTTACAACAGCCTATACGCAGTACGCCGTAGAGAGTTACAGGCTTAATGCTCTTGACTATTTGTTAAAACCAATTTCGTATTCTAATTTCATAAGTGCTGCAAATAAATTCAGAAGAGAGGAGCCGGAAGAACTTTCAAAAAAGATGCCTCAAGGAGATACAATATTTATAAAATCTGAGTCAAAATATAAAAGGGTATCAATAAAAGATATACTATATATTGAAGGCCTTAAGGATTATATAAAAATATATATGGTAAATCAATCACCTATAGTGTCATTAATGACAATGAAGTATGCTGAGGAGATGTTGTCAAGAAATAATTTTATGAGAGTGCATCGCTCATATATTGTAAATCTTGATAATGTAAATCTTGTAGAACGCAACCGTATTGTATTCGGGAAAGAGTATATACCAATCTCAGATACCTATAAAGATAAGTTTATGGAGATACTCTCTCTTAATAATCTTACGCAATAATAGTTTTCTCTTTTTAAACATTTATACCGAATAAACGGACTCTGTTTCAATCTTTGAAAATTATAATTTTGCACCTATGAAAGTTATGAATACAAGGTGCAAAATATTTCTTCTATTATCACTCCTTCTATTTAATTGTTGCGAATTGTTTGAACCTCATGAATATGCAGGTAAAATAAGAGGAGAAAAATCAATTAATACAACGAATCTATATCAAATAGAGAATAACTGCCGAAATAAGGAAGTTATAAAATTTGCAGTTATAAGTGATTCGCAAGGGTGGTATAATCAACTTGAAGATTGTGTAAATGATATAAATTCTCGTGGAGATATTGATTTCGTATTGCATTTAGGAGACCTTACTGATTATGGGGCAACTCATGAGTTTGCAATGCAATGCGATATACTTCAGAAATTAAAATACCCTTATTTATGTGTTATCGGAAACCATGATTGTTTAGGCAATGGCGAATATGTTTTTAAAGAGATATTCGGAGATTTAAATTTCTCTTTTATGGCAGGAGATACTCGTTTTGTAATGCTTAATACAAATTCCTTAGAATTTGATTATTCAGAGCGGGTCCCCGATTTTATATACATTGAAGAATTGTTATCTGTAAAAAATCCTTCACATAAAAGGACTATAGTTGCTATGCATGCTGCTCCTAATAGCGAACAACTGGTCGAAAATTTATCAAAATCTTTTCATTCATATATTTCAAGATTTCCCAATCTTTTGTTTTGCTTAAACGGACATGGTCATTCATTTTTAGAAAGTGATATTTTCAATGACGGAATAGTCTATTATCAATGTGCATGTTCAAAAAAACGAGGTTACTATATATTTACTTTAAATGCAGATGACTATGAAAAAGAGATTATTATGTATTAAAGTAATAATATCGGTACTATTTATATTAATATCTATGAATTTACATTCAGAATGTAAATATGATAAACGTATAAATAATTATAAGAAGGCATGGGCTAAACTTATTCCGTCGTACACTAAAATTCAGTATGGAGGAGGAATGGGCCTGCTCTCATTCGGAACAGGTTGGGACTACGGAAAGAAAAATCAAGGAGAAACCGATATATTCTTTGGCTTTCTTCCAAAGTATTCAACAGATAAAGCAAAAGCAACGTTTACATTAAAACAAAATTATATACCTTGGAGTGTTCAATTAACGCCAATTTTCTCAATAGAAGCATTCTCTTGCGGAGGATATTTTAATACTATATTCGGAAGCGAATTTTGGTCTCGTCAACCGCATAAATACCCTAAAGGATATTATCAGCTACCGAGTAAAATACGTATTCATATCTTTATGGGTCAACGTATAACATTCCTTCTGTCAAAAGAACAACGTTATTTGGCAAAATCAATATCGCTATATTATGAATTGAGTACAAGTGATATTCTTTTGATTAGCAGAGTTGACAATAGCTATTTACGTCCCCGAGATTATTTACGTTTATCATTTGGTTTAAAATTACATCTATTCTAAACCTTTTCTGTTTCGTATCCATGCAATTATCGATACCAAGGTTATCACACCATAGCCAATGCCAACATAACCAATAGCAGGAGCATTGTCGCTATTGCCATAAGAGTGTAGTCCGCTTAAATAGTAGTTTACGCCAAAGTATGTCATCAATATTGAAAGAAAGGCATAAACTGATAGTGCAGAAAAGATAATATCATTTCTCCATCTATGAATTAATCTTATATGTGTAATAATTGTATAAACTAAAATAGTAACTAAAGCCCAACTCTCTTTCGCATCCCAACCCCAATATCTGCCCCATGATTGATTTGCCCATACAGCTCCAAGGAATGTACCAATGGTAATGAGAATTAGACCAAGGTACATAAATAGTTCATTAATCAATGATAGGTGAGCCACATCTTTAGCACTATTGTGTTTTAATGATATTATTAAAGAAGATAACCCAATGATGGCACAAATTCCTAAAAATCCATAACCTGCAGTTATAATTGTAACGTGGAATATTAACCATGGAGAATTTAAAATAGGCATAAGTGGAGTTATAACCGGATCTAACCAATTAAGAGTTGATATAAACAGGGTTATAGCAGCCATAACAGATGATAATCCACAAACAATAGAGTTACGTTTTATAAAGAACAGTCCACCTAATGTCATACTCCATGCAATAAATAACATAGTTTCGTAGGTATTACTCCATGGCGGTTGCTCAGATATATACCATCTCAATATAATTCCTCCTGTATGAAGAAGGAATATTGCAAAAATAGCACCAACTATAGCCCCTATCTTTATCTGTTGTATAAAAGATTTCTTTCCCAAATATTTGATTGACAAGAAAGTTAGAATGATGCCTAATATAATGTAACCAAATGCGGCAATTTTAAATAAAGGAGCCTTGCTATAAAAAATAGCAAGATTACTCTTTGTTGAAGAAAGAATACCTTCGGGGTGCTTTAATCGTTGAAAAGAGGCTATGTGGTCAATCAATTCCAATCTTTTAGGGTCTTTGTTTATTAGGAATGAGATATATTTGGGGAAAATTGTTTTTGCAAAAACAGAATCCCTATCCGCATATACATTTTTTATTGGGGTACCCCAATTGCCATTTTTTATTGGAAAAATTTTAAGTAATGAGCCATTAGCAATAGCGGCAAAGATGCGAGCCCTTTCGTCTAATTTTTTTAGTTCTTTTCCTATCTCTCCGGTTGCTTTTAAAGTAGAGAGTTTGTAATTCCCATATGAGTCAAATAAATCATTGAAAACAATAAATTTAGAATATGGGATACTCAAAGCATCGCAAACATCTTTATTCTTACAATATATAAAAGGTCTATTACTCCATTTTTCAGGATATGCAATTATGCTTATATAAACTCTTGCTCCCCATTCGTCAGCATCTTTACCATTAGATTTTGTCAATTTCCTCAGGACAGTTCGTGCATGACACTCTAAAGGTTCAACCATACCTCCGTTGCTTAAAACTGATATTTGTCCCCATTTTTTAGCATCTTCATGAGGAATAAGAATGGTATTATCAATATTAAGTGCATTAGCTGTTTGGGTTACAGATATGAATATAAGTACAGGAATAATAACAGCTTTACTGTTTTTAGAAATATCTTTTAGAATATCTTTTATTCGACTCTCTTTCCCAAATAGGGATAAAACAAACCCAATTAAAAGCATTATATAGCCTATGTATGTAATAGTCGTTCCTGCAAAATCGCTATTTATCAATAGGGTAACACCTTTTTTGTCTGTATCAAAAGACTTTTGATATATTCTATCTCCATCTATATTTAATACGCTATTTAGCTCTATAACAGTGTTGTATTGTTTTTTTGCATCTTTAATTTCAACAAAACATTTATATGCCGAAGGGAATTCTCCACCCTCATAGTATTCAACAGCAAAATCTTTTAATGTAATGGAGTAGGGGCGTGAAATGATTTTGCCATCATTAATTATTATATCTGAAGAAGTATCACCCTCTCTCAAATGCATAGTTCCTTCAGAACTTAAAATATTTGTTGTAAGTGCACCAAGTAAAATTATTATAAATGCTGAGTGTATGAATATTGCACCATATCTTTTTCTCTCTCTTAAGTTTCTCTTTTTTGCATTTGAAATAAAACCTAAAATTAAGAATGATAGCAACAGATAAAAAGCAATGTTGTTATAAACCGCTTTAAAGGCAATTTCGGTTCCGTAAGAATTTTCAACAAAAGTGGCGGTTGCTATCGCCAAGGCATATACAATAAGACCTATAAGAGAAAATCTTATATCTGATATAACTGAAAACACTGATTTAAAAAAAGATTTTCTTTTAAGTTTCATACTTGTTTCTATCTTTTAATGTTGCTCTCTCTATCTATAGAACCGTTTTCAAAAGGAGAATTTTTACCTGTTTTCTCAGAGTTATTTTCCGTTGGATAAATTTTTACGGCAAAAAGTCTTCGCGAAAGATTTGAACCAGAGACAAGAGATAGTTTACCTTTAGTTAAAGTAATGTGGTAATATGTAAAGGGGTCTTTGTTTTTGCGACGGTATTTACAACTGAAAATATTTTTATTTGCGGTTTTGCTTATGGTTCCAATAACACTCCCTGCTGGTATTTTTATATGTACATCTCCATAATAAACTTTGTCAACGAGCATAACCATACGATAATCTGTCATACACTCGTTTGCCGGACATCTTTCAATCATAAAAATAACTCCATTTCGGTTTTCCCATATACCTTCAATGGAGTTAATATCGTAATCTTGAAAGAGATTATATGCGCTGTTTAAATTAATTGAATCTGCTCTGTTCCATATTTCAGGACATTGAGCTACAATATTAAGAGGTAGCAAAATAATAATGAAAAAAATATATTTTGCTTTACCTCTTATATATTGAGAAATTTTCATTTTAAATTATTAAAACTTGTAGTTAAATCCAAAGCTTAACATCTCTTTGAATTGTAGGTGATTGTGATGTTTGTTCTTGTCAACGCTATCATCATATCTTGCGTGAAGATATATTTTTGTTGAGAAGAATCTGTTGAAAATAAAGTTTAATCCGGTTTCAAGATCGGCTAATACCGATTTGTAATCAGTAAAGTAGAATAATCTTGAAGTCCAAGTAAGGTTAGGATAGAACTCCCATTTGAATGTCCCTTCAAAAGAAGAACCGACTTGATTTTCAAATAATTTATCATCTTTAATTCCGGCTTTTGCCGCCAATTCCTTATCTAACGAGAATTTTAAATTATAAGAAAGAGGTGCAAACATTACAGAAGTCTCAAACTTCCTTTCAGGTATTTTTTTGTTATAGCTCATACCGACTCCGAGATTAAGTTCTCCTGGAGAGAAGAACGCAGAAGTTTTAGTTTCGCTATTTGAGGCATAGCTACTGAATAGCTGTGTTTTGAAAAGTAGAGAGACAGTGTAGTACCAATCTTTTACTGCTTTTATACCAAGTTTTGAATTTATTTGAAAAAGGTCATCATTAATACTTATTTTATGAACAGTATCAGAAGGGGCAGTGCTTATACCTAATTTCCATTGAAAACCTGTTGTAAATAAGATATTATTATGGTCGTATTCTACATTATACATTTGGTCGCTGATTAAGTTAAAGTTACTCTCGCCTCCTTGATACCAGTTTTTTGAGATATATGCCTCCGTAACCTGAATAGAACTATTAAAACTATGTTTCCACAATTTTGTAACAGGAGGAGTCTCTGTTTCAATATTAGTTGCTATAAGGGTTGGCGTATTTACTTTAACCAACTCTTTCTTGCCTGAGCTCTCTATCTTTTCATTTTTAGGAACTTCAGGCATTGTAGCGCTTGTGTATTTTACATTTTCAGGATTATTAGCCACTACACTTTGTTGAGCCTCTTTTATGATTTTATCGCTCTCGCTTTGCTCAAAATTTTTAACAACAGAATTATCTAAAGATAGATTTGGCGTTTCAGAGTTGTAATATTCGCTCTTGGGAATATCAATGTTGGTATTAATCTCTTTTTCGTTGAACACTAAAGATAAGAAATTAGGATTTGCTGGGCTTACCGGATTTTCAGAACTATCTTTTATGTCCATTATATACTCAGTAATTGAGGAGTATATGATAGCCTTTAGAGAATCGTTTACAGTAGAATCTCCTTTAAAGATAGCAAGCTTTTCCAAATATTTTATAACATCAGATTTTATCTCCTCTTTATTTGTATTCAAACTATCTATTGGCGCTGCAATAGTTGATAAAGAGTCAGAAACAACGGCAATTTCATCGTTTATTTTTGTTGTGACAGAATCAATGATGTTAATGGCAACCGAGTCAATAACATTTGCTGTAGTTACAACTAAGCTATCAGAGTTTACATTGTTTTCTCCTTGGGCATTAGTGCCGATGAAAAATAGTGAAAGAAGTAAAAGTATTTTCATAAATATAAAATTGAAATTAACTATTCAAATCAATTAATAAAACAATTGGGGTTACTCTCCTCAAATTATTGCAAAATTAGTTATTTATTATTTAAAAATCATATAATATGATAAAAAAATTGCATTGATAAAAAAAAGAAAAAAAATAGCACATCTTTAATGAATTTTTATACTTAAAATGCAAATATTTTTCTACCTTTGTGAGTTGATTAAAAATAAATTTTCAAAATAAATACGATGGAAACTAAGTACATATTTGTAACAGGAGGAGTTGTTTCTTCATTGGGTAAAGGTATTATATCTGCGTCATTGGCAAAATTATTGTTGTCAAGAGGATATAAAGTAACAGTCCAAAAATTTGACCCATACATCAATATTGATCCAGGAACATTAAACCCTTATGAACATGGAGAGTGTTACGTTACAACTGATGGACGTGAGACTGACTTGGATTTAGGTCACTACGAGCGTTTTACAAATATTAAAACAACACGTGGTAATACTATAACTTCAGGACGTATATATCAAACTGTATTAGATAAAGAGCGCCGAGGAGATTATATGGGTAAGACAGTACAGGTAATACCTCATATAACTGACGAGATTAAACGTAATGTAAAACATTTTGGAGCAAAAGAGGGCTATCATTTTGTAATCAGTGAAATTGGTGGAACTGTAGGAGATATGGAGTCATTACCATATTTAGAGGCAGTACGTCAGTTGCGTTGGGAACTTGGAAAAAATTGCTTGTGCATACATTTAACTTATGTCCCATTTATTTCGGCAGCAAAAGAGCTAAAGACTAAGCCTACACAACATAGTGTTCAAAAATTACAGGAATTAGGAATTCAGCCCGATATATTGGTATTGCGTACCGAACATGATTTGGCTGACGACATTCGTCGTAAAGTAGCTCAATTTTGCAATGTATCACCTGAGGCAGTAATACAATCAATAGACGTTCCCTCAATATATGAGGTTCCTTTGAAAATGCAAGAACAGCGATTAGATGAGATTGTATTGAATAAGACAGGTGTTGATTACACAAATTATCCTTCTGACCTTACTCGTTGGGAAAACTTTGTAAATCGCTTTAAAAATGCGACAGAGAAAGTTAAGATTGGTATTGTAGGAAAATATGTTGAGTTGCAAGATGCTTATAAATCAATAACAGAGGCATTAATACAATCAGCGGCATATAACGACCGTAAAGTTGAATTAAAGATGATACAATCTGCCGATTTGACTGAGGAAAATGTTGAGGAGGCTTTAAAAGACCTTGATGGAATAGTTGTAGCTCCCGGGTTTGGTCAAAGAGGAATTGACGGAAAGTTTGTGGCACTCAAATATGCACGCGAAAATGATGTGCCAACACTTGGTTTGTGTTTAGGAATGCAATGCATGGTAATAGAGTTTGCTCGTAATGTATTGGGTTATAAAGATGCAAACTCAACAGAGATACAAATAAACACCAAACATAATGTAATTGATTTGATGGAAGCGCAAAAAAATGTGCTTAATATCAGCGGAACAATGCGATTAGGAGAATATAACTGTCGCTTAAAAGAGGGCTCAAAGGTTGCAAATGCATATGGAGTTCTTGATATAAAAGAGCGTCATCGCCATAGATTTGAATTTAACACAGAGTATCGTGCGGAATTTGAGAAAGCAGGATTGATGTGCGTAGGAGAGAACCCTGAAACAGGATTGGTTGAGGCTATTGAAATACCTTCTTTGAAATGGTATGTAGGAACACAATATCACCCAGAATACAATAGTACCGTTTTAAATCCCAATCCTTTGTTTATGAGCTTTATGAAAACAGCAATAGAGAATAGCAAAAAATAAACAAATAGAAACAGATTAAAAAGGGAATATGGATAAAAACACTATAATAGGATTTCTCCTTATAGCGGCACTTCTTTTTGGTTATTCATGGCTTAATCAACCTTCACAAGAGGAGATTGAGCAGGCAAAAAAATACAATGATTCAATAGCGCTTGTGCAGCAAGAGATGTTGCAGGCTATAGCAGAAGCAGAGGCTATAAAAGCACAAGCAGAAAATATAGTAACAGATTCAGCAATGGTTGATGCTCAACTAAAAGCTGAATTTGGAGAATTTTCGTCAGTAGCACAAGGAACTGATAGTGTAATAACATTATCAAATAATCTTGTTGACTTACAATTTAATAGCAAAGGTGGCGTGTTGAGTAAGGCAACTCTTAAAGAGTATTCTCGTTACGATTCATTGCCTTTGGTGCTTTTTGACGAGAGAGATAATAATTATGGAATCATATTTAAAACACAAGGTAGGGTTATAGATACTAAGGATTTGTATTTTTCAGCAGAAAAAAGTTCAGATTCAACCATTGTAATGTCTTTGGCTACTGACAACGGAGCTAACTTTGCCGTAAAATATACACTACCGTCAAATAGCTATATGCTTAAGATGGAGATTGAGCAGGAAGGAATGAATAATGTGTTACCAAAAAATACTGCCCATCTCGATTTTTATTGGAATCAAAAACTTCGCAGTCAAGAAAAAGGACGAATGTTTGAGGAGCGTAATAGCGCATTGTACTACAAGTTTGTGGGTTCAGATGTTGACTATCTCTCTGAAACAGACGATGACAAAGAGACATTTAATACAGGAATAAAGTGGTTAGGTTTTAAAAATCAGTTTTTCTCATCAGTATTTATAGCAGACCAAAAATTTAATGGAGCAGAGATGACCTCTTCAATAATTGAAGGTGATTCGGCATATCTGAAGAATTTTGATGTAAAAACATCGTTTGATTATAACCCTGCTAATGCTCAAGGACCATCATTCCGAATATTTTTAGGTCCCAATCTATATCCGTTGTTAAAAGGGTATGATAAAGGGTTAGATGATGCCGAACAACTTGATTTGGATAGGCTTATCCCATTGGGAATATCTCTTTTCCGTTGGATAAACACGATACTTGTAATCCCCGTATTTACATTCCTCGGAGGTTTTATTAGCAACTATGGAATAATAATACTCTTATTAACGATAATAATAAAGTTGATATTGTTGCCACTTACATACAAGTCGTACATGTCAACAGCCAAAATGAGAGTATTGCGTCCCCAAGTTGAAGAGATAAACAAAAAATATCCGGGTAATGAAAAAGCAATGGAACGTCAACGTGCAACAATGGATTTGTATAGCAAGGCAGGTGCAAACCCAATGAGCGGTTGTCTTCCAATGTTATTGCAAATGCCTATATTGATAGCAATGTTTGCTTTCTTCCCATCATCAATAGAGTTGAGAGGAGAACCATTCCTTTGGGCTGAAGATTTGTCATCATATGATTCAATCTTCTCATGGGATATGTATATACCTCTTATAACTCCATTCTTCGGAAATCATATAAGTTTGTTCTGTCTTTTGATGACAATAACAAATATTATCTATACCAAGATAAATATGGATAGTCAGGCAACAGGTTCTCAAATGCCGGGAATGAAAGCAATGATGTATTTAATGCCATTGATGTTCTTGGTATTCTTTAATAACTATGCATCAGGATTGAGTTATTATTATTTTGTATCTCTATTGATAACAATATTACAAACATATGCTTTCCGTAAATTAATAAATGAGGAGAAGGTATTGGCAAAACTAAAAGAGAACCAAAAGAAACCTCGTAAAAAGAGCGGATTTATGGCAAGATTAGAAGAGGCACAAAAGCGTCAAGAGGCATTAATGCGTGAACGCGCAAAACAACAAGCAAAACGCCGTTAATATTTGCTTAGAACATAAAAACAGCAATATATAGTTGAGGATATGTCATTTTTTTGATATATCCTCAACTTTTTTATTATTAAAATGTATATCTTTACAAATCGTAAACTATTAAAATACAATTAATATGAAAAAAAGCTACTTTTTATTGTTGATGATGTTTACAGTTTTAACAACTATGACTGTTAAGGCTGATTATTGTACGCGAACAACATCTTCAAACTCTTCGCGCTATCTTAATAGTGTAGCATTTACAGGAGGAACCTATGAATTTTCACCTCTTACTATTGCAACAAGCGGATACTCTCCCATATATTACAACAAAACTTCAAAAGTGTTTTATGCACAGGCCGGGGCAACAATAACTCCTCAAATCGGATATGAAGGGGCTTGGATGCATGGATATGTATATATTGATTATGACAATAACGGAGAATTTAATACCGATGATGAACTTGTAGCATATAGTGGATATATGCAAAACGGAGTATGGCGTAATAGTAAAGGAGAACAATTTGCCGATGGAGGAGTATGTCCGCCATCATCAACCCCATCGTTTATTATACCCGAAGATATTCCATCGGGAGATTATCGAATGAGAGTTAAAGTTGATTGGGATTCTCCTGATCCTTGCGGACGTACAACTGCAACAGGTAACTCAATGGAACAGAACGGAGGAGCAATAGTTGATTTGACTCTCAGACTATCAGGCTTGGTTCGTAACTATGAGATAACAATAAATAATCAATATACATCGGAGTATAAATTGGAGTGGGAGGAGCAATTTGATAAAGGCACTCTTGACGAAACCATTTGGACAAAGATTGAACCATATGAGAGTGGTAATCCCGATTGGAGAAAAAATATATCAACATACGATGGTTGCTTTGATTTTAGAGACGGAAATATAGTTCTCAGAGGAATAGCCAATCCGGGACAAGCGATAACAGGCGATACCCGTTCATTTTTATGTGGAGGAATAGAGTCGCTTGGTAAAAAAAGTTTTTCAAACGGACGTATTGAGATAAGAGCAAAAACATCGTCGGCACAAGGAGCGTGGCCTGCGTTGTGGATGATGCCCGAAGACCAATCGGCCGGTTGGCCCGGTTGTGGCGAGATAGATATCTTTGAACATCTCAATTACGATGGTTTTGTATATCAAACTCTACATAGCAATTATACATATAATGTAAGTAAAGAGAGTCCCTTGTCGCATATAACATATTCGGTAAACACATCAGACTATAATACGTACGGGGTAGTACTATCTCCTGATACAACAAAGTTGATGGTAAACGGTAATGTAACAATGGCATACCCCAATACGGGAGCTACCGACCAATATCCCTACGGAAAAGATTTTTATCTTATACTTGATATGCAATTAGGAGGTTCATGGGTAGGAAGTGTAACAGGAGCAGATCTGCCGGTTGAGATGTATCTTGATTGGGTAAAATTTTATAAAAACTATGAACAAGGAGGTAAGCTTGTAGTTAAAACGCTGGAAAACAGTTCTATTGTAGCATCTGGAACTACTGTCCCGGAAAATACGGTATTACTAATAACTGCAACTCCTGTTGAGGGATATGAGTTGGAGCAGTTGTTGATAAACGAAGAAGATGTGACGGAGCAACACAATTCGTCAGGTTCATATGCATATCTGCCTGAATCGGATACACAAATATATGCAACATATAAAATAAAGCAACATGCTGTAAACTATACCATTGAAGGAGGAGTTGATTTTATACTTAAAGATGCCGAGCAAAATGAAATACTAAGTGGCTCAATGGTTGATTATGGAACAGAAGTTTCAGTAGTTCTTACTCCTGTTGCAGGAGAGTCGCTTATAGCATATACAGTAAACGGAGAAGATAAATCGTCAGAATTGAATAATGGAAAACATACACTAAAAGTAACTACTGATACAGATATAAATGTTCAATATACCAATTTTAGCGGTATAGAAGATGTAAATGCAGTTGAAGCGGTGGTATATGCATCGGCAGGGGTGATAAATATTGTTACCCCAAAACCAGAAGAGGTAAGAATATATAATATGTCGGGAATAGTTGAAAATACTCAAATAGTTGACGGACAAACACGAATAGCGAAAACACCCGGCATATATATCGTAAAAGTTGCATCTAAAGTATATAAAGTGCTGATTAAATAGTATATATATTATTTTCTTAGTTGATAGAAACAATAAAACATCAAGCAGGCAGTTCATTGAACTGCCTGCTTGATATTAATATAGAGAGTATATGGAGTAAATGTTTAATTGGTAAATTTTATATAAAAAATATGAGAGAGATTTATAGTAGTAGAAATATGCGATTGATACTCTTTTGCAGGTTTTCAATCGGTCTAATTCGTCAAACAAAGTTTAAGTAATGTGTAACAAAAGAAACGTATAAGATAAAAAAAACAGCAACTTATGTTGCTGTTTTTTTATATCCTAACTCTATGTAGTATAACTATTAGTTTTGAGTATTCTCTGGTAGTGCAGGAATCTCAGCAGGAGCAGCCTCTTGTTGAATGTCGGGCATTGCAACGGGAGCCTCTTGTTGAAGAGAGTTCTGAATTTCAGAAGTCTCAACTCCTGTGCGAGCGATGAACGCGGCAGATAGAATACTTAGAACAACAATAGTTGCAGCCAATGTCCAAGTTGTTTTCTCAAGGAAGTCAGTGGTTTTTCTAACACCCATAATTTGGTTTGATGAAGCAAAGCCTGAAGCTAAACCTCCACCTTTAGAATTTTGTACTAACACAATGAGAATCATTAATATAGCTGCAAGTACAATAAGAATGGTAATAAATGTTGCCATGTTTATTCAGATTTTACATTAATAATCAATTTTTCCAAAAACCTAATTTGGTCTGCAAAGTAAATATTTTTTTCTGGATTTTTCAAACTTATGCTCTTAATAATTTCCAAAGCACGTGCATATTTACGTTGTTTTATATAAATGCTTGCCAAACTTTCGGTATAAAAACTCTCATCAATAGGTTGGTTATACTCCTCTTCTTCAAACATATCTTCATCAATTTCTTCACTACTATCCTCTTCAATGGTTTTGCTAAACTCTCCATTTTCAACTGCTTCAAGAAAAGAGTCGATTGAGTTTATCTGTTCATCATTATGCGGGGGAACAATTGTCTCCTCGCTCATGGCAAAGTAATCATTGCTGTAACCTTCGCTTATAAGAATATCGTCAAGAGATGTTTCCTCTACACCATTGTTCTCTAAAAATGAATTAATAGATGAAAAATTATCTTTTGAATTGCGCTCAACTTTTTCAATAATATCTTTAGGCTCCGAGCTATTAGTTTCGTTGTTTTTTGAGTTATGCATAAATGCTGCCAGCTTTTTCAACTCTTTAGAGAGAGTTGCAAGATTGTCTCCCGGCTTATTCATTGCCGAGAGCAGGTTGTTACGCTTGTATCCGTCAGAGACTCTATCTTTTGTTTTATTATTGTGAGCCATAGATTACCAGTTTGCTACGGTTGCATTGAATATAAGTTCTGCCAACTCTTTTGTTATTTCTCCAATAAGTTCATCTTGAACCTCAGTTAATAGTCTTGAACTGTCAAAATCGCGATAAGCGCTGAAAGTTTCGTCAATACTAAATTGAGGATTTTTAGTATCTGTATATTTTACTCTTACTCTTACAGTCAGCCTTGTTTGTGATGCATAAGCGTCACTTTTTACTGCTTGAGGGGTAAGGTCGTATCCTGTAATCTCTCCTTCAACTTGTAGGTCTCCGTTGTTTCTAACAACATTTAAACGAGTTTGTCTTACATATATATCTTCCAAAGCAAGATTGAATGCTTGGGCAAGAGGAGGGTACACCAAAGAGGCTCTAATGGGGAAGTTGGCAATTGATATAGTTTTTGTTGTATTATAATCAATTGAAGCACCATTAAATTTG
Organism: Candidatus Caccoplasma sp.; assembly: GCA_045587545.1. Classification (GTDB taxonomy): domain Bacteria; phylum Bacteroidota; class Bacteroidia; order Bacteroidales; family G3-4614; genus Caccoplasma_A. The sequence goes on along the minus strand of JAZNCN010000005.1, from coordinate 17,568 downwards.
TATGATATGGTACAGCCTGCCATTATTGTAACAATGACAAATGATAAAACTATTTTTTTGTATATATGTTTCATTAGTCTAAATTGTATTCTTTTATTTTGCGATATAGTGTTCTTTCTGAAATTTTTAACTCTTCAGCGCACTTTTTGCGTTTGCCGTTATTTCTTTCAAGAGCTTTTTTTATCATCTCTTTTTCTGCATCTTCAAGAGAAAGGGTATTATCCTCAACACTTTCAGCATGTACGGTTTCAATATTGTCAAAAATTTGTGTTTTGCGTTCAATCACAGAGGGTATAACCTCATGAGGTATCTCTTCCCCATAATTTGATGGGTGAAGTTTATGAGGAATATTTATATCAGTTATATCTGTTGATTCAATTTTTTCTTTAATCTCATTCAACTCTTTGCGCATCTCCAATATTATCTTATATAGCATTTCTCTTTCACCATCGATGAAAGCATTGCCTTCCCTTTTATTTATGGCAGGTAAATTAGGTCCGTCATAAACAGGAAGATATGAACGAAGAACATCAGCATTTACCTCTCTTGAAGTCTCTAATATTGAAATCTGTTCAGTAATATTTCGTAGTTGTCTGATATTTCCGGGCCAACGATATGAAAGCAAAAGCTCTTTTGCGTCTTCAGTTAGACGAATTGCCGGCATTTTGTATTTTTCGGCAAAATCAGATGTGAATTTTCTGAATAGTAAAAGAATGTCGTCCATTCTATTGCGAAGAGGGGGGAGTTCAATATGGACAGTGTTTAATCTGTAAAAAAGGTCCTCTCTGAATTTACCTTCTTGAATGGCTTTTGTCATATTCATATTGGTTGCAGCCACAATTCGCACATCTGTTTTTTGAACTTTAGAAGAGCCAACTTTTAAAAATTCTCCATTCTCCAGAACTCTTAAAAGACGAGCTTGTGTTGTTAGTGGCAGTTCGCCAACCTCATCTAAAAATATTGTTCCACCATTGCCCTCTTCAAAGTAGCCCTTTCTGTCTGCCAAAGCTCCTGTAAAGGCTCCTTTCTCATGTCCAAACAGCTCAGAATCAATGGTGCCTTCGGGTATAGCTCCGCAGTTTACAGCTATATATTTTTTATGTTTTCTTTCGCTGTTTTCATGTATTATCTTAGGGAAAAACTCTTTACCTGTTCCGCTCTCCCCTGTTATAAGAACCGATATATCAAACCTTGCAACTTGAATAGCTCGGCTTATGGCTCTTAATAATGAAGGAGTGGTTCCTATAATGTTAAATCGTTGCTTTATGCTGTTTATTTCTGGATTGTTAATCATTTTACTTTTATTTCTTGAATTAAAAAAAAAGAAGTAATATGTCGTAACTACAAATAAATTCGTAATTTACGTAATAAACACACAAAAGTAACGATAAATACTAATTATACGAAATTTTGCAGGTAAATTTTTTACAAACTAAGAGTTTGAGATATCCTATTTTGATATTATTGCCATTTAAAAACGGTTATTCTAAAATAGTGAATATTAAGAAAATATTTATTTAAAAAATGTTGTAAAATATAAAAGATTTATGTAACTTTGCGCCCGTATTTTGTGATCTGCAGAATGCTTGTTTTCTGCTGAGTATCAGAGAAAATGATAAAAAGATTAATTAAAGATATGAAAATACATTCAATAAATAACGTAAATGCATCAAATCCTCTTTTAAAAAGAAAGGCAAAAATAGTGTTATTTATACTATTTATGTTGGTGCCTTTATCAGGACTATCTCAAAAAATTGCCGTAAAAACAAATGCTTTGAATTGGGCAACAATCTCTCCGAATATATCTGCTGAGTTTGTGGTGAATCCTTATATGTCGCTTGATTTGTCGGCATCATTTAATCTTTGGACTCCATATGCTGATTCAAAATTCAACCATTTGAGTCTTCAACCTGAATTGCGTTATTGGTTTCAACGTCCTATGGCGCAACATTTTTTAGGATTTACATTGTTGTACCTTGATTATGATTTAATGCATAAAAAGGAATATCATGACGGACAAGCATTTGGAGGAGGTTTTACTTACGGTTATAATTTTGTTTTGACTAAAAGATGGAATTTGGAACTGACCGCAGGTATAGGAGTGATGCATCGTTGGGAAAAGAAATATATTGAAGGAGAACCTCTTCCTGTTACGAATAATGCAAACAGATGGTGTTTGGTCCCTATTAAGTTGGGAGTAACAGTTTCTTACGTTATTTTCTAAAAAAAGGAGTAATCAGAGATGAAAAGAATATCTAAAATATTATTGTTGATAACAACGCTTATATTGGCTTTGCCATTTGAAATTTGCGCTCAGAATATCCGTCTTACAGGTGTGGTCAGAGGAAATAATGGCGAGAGAATTGGTGGTGTGTCAATTACGGATTTAGGTCGTCAGAGAGTATTGGGTATAACCGATGAAGATGGAAAATATTCGGTTGTGTTAGCGCCCAATGCAACGCTATCTTTTACTTGTATGGGATATTCTGAAGAGAAAGTCAAGGTAAAAGGACGTTTGACCATAGATGTTGAGATGAAATCTACAGCTCGTGAGATAGAGGAGATTACAGTAACAGCGAGTCTTTTAGGTAATGTGGTATTTGAGCCATCAGAGATTGAGGTTATAGGAAACTATTTCCATTTACGCACAAGATTTAAAGTACCAAAGGATATAATGGCGTTAGACCATCGTTTGGTGGTGCAACCTACAATATATAATGTAACACGACGTAAAATTATCTATTTACGTCCTGTTGTGTCAGACGGAAGAGAATATTTGTTGACACAAGAACGAATGTATTCGTTTGATATCAAGAGAGATACTTTATCTCCATATATTCAAAAGAGTCAGATGTCTCGACAAGGCGAAATTATCGCATATCATGATTCGGTCTATATTGAGAATAACCGTGATGATTATCGTTCAGATGTCTTTTTGTCAGTTGAAGATTACAAAAAAATTATCAGGGTTGATACAATGACTATTGCAAAAGGAACAGTAAATCCATTGCGTTTCTTTGACTATCAATTGGGGGCACAAGATTTGACCGATTCAATATATATACCAAAACCAGAGTTGGCGTTACGTAACGACAAGGGAGAGGTGAATTTGTCATATCTACCCGGTAAAGCAAAAATTGATGAAAGCGATTCTCATAATGCGTCGGAACTTAAAAAATTACAAGATAGAATAGCGTTTCTTGAAAACGATCCCGATGCACGATTAGAGTCAATGTCAATCAATGGAGTATCTTCTCCTGATGGAGATTATAACAAAAACGTTGTTTTGGCAGAAGAACGTATGAAGGTCGCGCGTGATAGAATATTATCATATATAAGCCCTGTAACAAGAGAGTTCCTTAAAGTAGAATCATCATCAAAAGTAGAAGATTGGCTTCCTGTTGTGGCTATGATGAAACGTGATTCTTTGAATGATAAAGCAAATGAGTTGCAAGCAATCATTGATAAGTATCCCGGTAAATTAAATGCTCAATTTGACAAAATACGTAAATTATCATACTATCGATCATTGATAGTACCCAAATACCTTCCTGAGTTAAGAAGGGTTGAATATAACTTTGGATACTCTCTTTATCGAGTACTAAAAGATGAAGAGATACGAGAAATGTATGAGCAAAATTACACACAACTTTCTCGTTACGACTTTTATAGAATGTTCTTGCAGGCAAAAGATGATGTTGAGCGAGAAACACTCTATTCTCAAGCTTTGTCGGTATATCCAAAATTTATGTTAGCGGCAAATAATCTTGCAGCAATGTATATACGTCAAGGACGCTCAGATGCAGAACTATTGAAGCCATTTATAAAAGAGGGTGCTCCTGTTGAAGTCTTGTCAAACCAGATAGTTGCATATTTAGATGATTGGAGATATGAGAGTGCTGATTCTGTAGCCGCTTTAATGCCTGATTCTGAAACAACAGAGTATATAAAATCTGTAACTCGCGTATTAAATGGAGATTATAAAAAAGCATTAGAACAATTTGCAGATGAAGGAGGTATTAATGAGGTATTAATACTTTTGGCAATGAAACGAAACGAGGAGGCTTGGGAGAAAGCACAAGAATTACCTGACGATTCAGCTCGTACACTATATGTAAAAGCAATAATAACAAACCGTCTTGATATGGTGGTTGAAGCTATTAATTATATAGAAACAGCATTAGAGATGGATCCTTCATTAAGAGAAATTGCGGAGATTGATGCCGATGTTAAAGACTTGTTGTAACGATGGAAAAGATATATACAAATATTAAAATAACAAGCGTGCGTTATATGTGTGTGTTGATTGTGATATTTTCTATCGCAATCTCAGAAACATTTGCACAATTTAATGCCTTAGATTATCGCTTACAAAAGCGACCAGCACTTGAGAAGTTTGATAATCCAAAATTTATGGATCATACATTTGTCAGTTTAGGTGCCGGAGCACAATTTAACTTTTTGAATGAACAACCTGGAACAGAAATAGGTCCTGTTATAAGATATTCATTTGGAAAATGGTTCACACCGGTTATTGGAGCAAGATTTGGTCTAGATATGTCTTATCTTTATGATAGAGGAACCAAAACGCATGCTCTTTTTGGATTTAACCTTGATTACATGGCTAACTTAAGTGCATTTGCAAGGGGATATAATCCGGACAGATTATTTGAGTTCTATGGTATTGCGGGATTAACATATAAACGTTCATATCGTTATGGCTTTGGTACAAATCTTATAGGAGGCGTATTAGGATTTCAAGGAAGTTTCAATGTATCGCCTCTTATGGCAGTATATATTGAACCAAAAGTAACATTGGCAAACGATGGTTATAATGAGGGTGAAAAATGGCAAGAACGCAAATTTGACTTATTGCCGGAGGTAACTGTGGGTATGACATATAAGATGGTTCCTGAGTCAAAACGTCGTACAACAGATTATGGAAGTTCATCTTTCAAAGATAATGTATTCTTTACTGGAGCATTTGGTTTGCAACGTATAACTTCGCGTTTATTTGATATTAAGGATCGAAATTATGCCGGTTTTAATGGAATGTTAGGATTTGGAGGTTGGTTTACACCCGTACAAGGTATAAGACTTTCTGCCATAGCTGGTTTTTCTCCTTACTATTCTGATGCAGGAGTTTCTGAAGCTACAAAACTTATTAACACCGTCGGTAGAGTTGATTATTTGGTAAATTATAGTAATCTCTTTGGAGGGTATAATGAAAAGAGAATATTTAAATTCATAGGAACATTCGGATTAGAGCTTGCAGCGACAAAATATAACGATACATTTTGGAAAGCGGCAGGAGGTTTGGGTATAGGATTACAAGGAGCATTCCGTGTATCTCCAACCATAGACATGTTTATGGAGCCCAGAATATCATTCTATAATAAAACATATACGCACGGAGTAGAAAATCGTTTTGACGGAGTTGCATCAGTATTGTTTGGTGTAACTTATCATAGTAACGATCAAGAGTATCGAAAAGATAATGATCAATTTATTCAAAAATCAAGAGCTGACCATATGTTTGTATCTGCATCAGCAGGTATGGGCGGATTAATTGAACGTTATGACCAAGATTTAAATGGAGGAGACGCTCTTGCATATCGCTTTAATATAGGTATCGGAAAATGGTTTACTAAAAATTCTGGAATTCAATTTTCAGGAGGTTCTTTATTGTACGGAACAAGAAATCCGAGACTTGAATCGGAGGAGCCATATCGTGCAAGAACGTTGACATTTGGAGTAGACTATCTACTAAACATGACAAATGTTGTATGTGGATATCGCGAAGATAGATTATTTGAAGTGATTGGAGGTATAGGAGCATCTGCTATATATCATCACTCAACATTCTATCCTGCATTTCAAGCATTCTTTAAAGGGAACTTCAATTTACAAAAGAATTGGAGCGTATATGTAGAGCCATATGCAATATGGTCTCCTTCTCGTAGTGTCTTTACAAATACTATTATAACTCGTAAGACAATATTAATGACAGCAAACATCGGAACTACATACAAAATGAGAGGTTACGATGCTGCATCATATCAAATATTTAAGGGAGACGAGGGAAAACGATTGTTCTTTTCATTTGCACTTGGAGCATCAGGAAATCTTGATAACAGATTGTGGGATAATACAAAATTCCGCGTAGGACCATTGGGCCGTTTGTCAATAGGTTGCTGGGAAACACCGGTTTTAGGTTGGAGAGTAAGTGCAATGGCTGAAAAGTTGAATGGTGAGTCAAACGAAAAAGATATAACTCATGGCGGATTAGAGGCTGATGTAATGTTCAGTTTTATGGACGCAGCATTAGGTTATAAGCCATATCGTTTATTTGATTTGAATATTAATGCAGGAGTTCATGCAGGATTTTCAATAGTAAATCACGATAGAAGATTTATTCCCGGAGTAAAAGGAAGTCTTCAAGGAATGTTTAATATCTCTCCCAAGGTTGGTTTGTATATTGAACCGCAAGTTGCAGTATATTTGAACAAATTTGACGGAGTTAATAAACAGAAAACAAATGTTGCACTTATGGCTGGTCTGACATATACTATGAATCAGTCCGAGCGTCTTAAATCAGGAACAACCTCAGAGGTTGAAGAGAAAAACTTTATATCAATGTATGGAGGAGTAGGATTATACGGAAATACATTGATGTCTAAATTTTCAAGTGGAAGTTTTGCTGAGAAGATGGTCTATTCCGGAGGTTTGGCATACGGACGATGGATTAACTCTGTTCATGGTTTGAGAATAAACGGAGAATATGACTACATAAGAAAACCATATCAACATATAGGAGAACCGATGGGTGTAGTATCAGCACGTGCTGATTATATGCTTAATTTAACATCATTATCATCAGGTTATAATCCCAATAAAATATTTGATGCACTCTTCTTTGCAGGTTTAGGAGCAGTAATACCTATTGATAAGGAAGCTAACCTCGGTTCAAAAGCTACATATACCGCAGCATTTGGATTAAAAGCAAATGTAAGGTTAAGCAAACATGTAAACTTCTATGTTGAGCCTCGCGGAGTCTTCTATGGCGATAAGATAGACGGATATAAATCAAATGCAGGATTTGATGCAACTGCTATGTTATTGGCAGGATTTGACTTCAAATTTTAATAAAATATACAACGAGAGAAGAGGGTATGTTTGAGCATATCCTCTTTTTTTGTTATTCTATTGTTGTATTAAAAAATATAATTATTATCTTCGCATAAAATATATATATTATGAAGAAATATTTAGTAACAGGAGCAGCAGGCTTTATTGGAGCAAATTTTGTAAAATATATGTTGTCAAAGTATCAAAATATATTCATAGTTATACTTGACAAATTAACATATGCAGGTAATTTAGGTACCATAAAGAAAGAGGTAGAAGATCCAAGAGTAGAATTTGTCTTAGGAGATATTTGTAACAGAGAGGTTGTATCTGCTATCTTTGAAAAATACGATATAGATTATGTCGTCAATTTTGCTGCAGAATCACATGTTGACAGAAGTATAACAAACCCACAACTATTTTTGACAACAAATATATTAGGCACGCAAAATATGTTAGAGTGTGCTAAAAATGCGTGGGCTACAGGAAAAGATAATGCAGGATATCCTACATATAAAGAGGGTAAAAAATATCTTCAAGTTTCAACAGATGAGGTTTACGGTTCATTAACGAAAGATTTTGAAACACCAGAACCTCTATCAATAGAAGATGAGCAAGTAAAACAAGTTGTAAAGGGACGAACAAATTTGAAGACATACGGCAAAGCGTTCTTTACTGAAACTACACCATTAGACCCACGTTCTCCATATTCAGCATCAAAAACCGGAGCTGATTTGATAGTAAAGGCATACAATGAAACATATAAGATGCCTATCAATATAACACGTTGCTCAAATAATTATGGACCATATCATTTTCCTGAAAAATTAATACCGCTAATAATTAAGAATATCTTAGAAGGTAAAAAGTTACCAGTATATGGTAAAGGTGAAAATGTTCGCGATTGGTTATATGTTGAGGACCATGCTAAGGCAATAGATATGGTATTGAATAACGGAAAAGAGGGAGAGGTATATAATATTGGAGGATTTAATGAAGAGACAAATATAAATATCGTAAAACTTATAATAGATACCATAGCACGATTAATGCAAGAGGAGCCCACATATCGCTCAGCATTAAAAGTTCCTGTCGAGATGATAAATTACGACCTTATAACATACGTAGGCGACCGTTTAGGACACGATATGCGATATGCAATAGATCCCTCAAAAACTGCGAAGGAATTAGGTTGGTATCCCGAGACCCCATTTACCGAAGGAATAGAAAAAACCATACGTTGGAATTTAGAAAACCAAGCATGGGTTGAAGAGGTGGCAAGTGGAGAATATCAGAAGTATTACGAAAAGATGTATAATAACAGATAATTAAAAAAATCTCTAATTATGAAAGGTATAGTATTAGCAGGTGGTTCAGGCACAAGACTCTATCCTATAACAAAAGGGGTATCAAAGCAGATGTTGCCGATATATGATAAACCTATGATATATTATCCTATATCTGTATTGATGTTGGCAGGCATACGAGAAATATTGATAATCTCTACGCCTACCGACTTACCAGGTTTTGAAAGATTATTAGGAGATGGTTCGCAGTTTGGGGTGAAATTTTCATATGCCGAGCAACCATCACCAGATGGATTGGCACAAGCATTTATAATTGGAGAGGAATTTATCGGTAACGATTCGGCATGTTTGGTTCTCGGAGATAATATATTTTACGGACAAAGTTTTTCACGAATGCTTAAGGAGGCCGTAGTAAAAGCTGATAATGGAGAAGCTACAATTTTTGGATATTGGGTAAATGATCCGGAACGTTATGGAGTAGCCACATTTGATGAAGAGATGAATGTTACATCTATTGAGGAGAAACCACAAAATCCAAAATCGAATTATGCGGTAGTAGGATTATATTTTTATCCAAACAAAGTAGTAGAGATAGCAAAAAGTATAAAGCCCTCAGCTCGTGGAGAATTGGAGATAACTTCTGTAAATAATATTTTTAAAGAGGAGCAAGGTCTTAAAATATCTCTTTTAGGACGAGGTTTTGCATGGCTTGATACAGGAACTCATGACTCTCTCTTTGATGCGTCAAACTTCATAGGAACTATAGAAAAACGTCAAGGATTGAAGGTTGCTTGTCTTGAAGAGATAGCATTCCGCAATAGATGGATAACATCAAAAGAGCTATTATCAATAGCAGAACCTATGAAGAAGAACCAGTATGGTCAATATTTAATAAATTTGGTAAAAGATTTTAGTAAGTAGTGGCTCTCAGTGATGCAAAAATAGTAATGCTTCCCAAAGAGGAAGATTTTAGAGGTAATCTCTCAGTTATAGAGGAGTTTACCCATATACCATTTGCCATAGAAAGAGCATATTGGATATATGATGTCCCTGGTGGAGAGAAACGCTATGGGCATGCTTTTAAAGAACAGCACGAATTTATTGTGGCATTATCAGGTAGTTTTGATATAATACTAAATGATGGAAAAGAAGAGAAGGTTTTTTCTTTAAATCGTTCATATCAGGGAGTATATGTTCCTAATAAAATATGGAGAAAGATAGAAAACTTCTCAACCAATGCAGTAGCATTGGTTTTATCATCAACACACTACTCGCCAGAAGATTATATCGAAGAATTTAATGAATATCTACAATATATAAATTGTAATGAATAAGAAACTACATAGTATTGCGGATTGTAAGATAATTCAATTAGGAAAGCATTATCGCCCAAATGGAAACCTTACCGCCGTTGAAGGAGGCAATAAGGATATGGGTTTTGAAATAAAAAGGGTCTATTATATATATGATGTTCCCGGAGCTACCGATAGAGGAGGTCATGCTCATAAAGAGTTAGCGCAATTGTTAGTAGCGGTCAGTGGAAGTTTTGATGTGGTTATTGATGACGGAAAAGAGCGAAAAACCATAACTTTAAACAGACCTTATTATGGATTGTTGCTTCAGCCGGGAATTTGGCGTGAGATAAAAAACTTCTCATCAGGAGCCATAACTCTTGTATTGGCATCATTGCCGTATGATGAACACGATTACATTCGTAGTTATACTAAATTTATGGAGTACAGAAATATTCGCAGATAATAAATACTAATTTGGATTAGAAAATAATAGAGATATCTCTTTGATTACCTTTAAACTATTGTTAGAGGGTTTGTCGGGATATCTCATTTTTTTATTTATCCACTCTTCATCAATTAAATACCAATCAAAGGCTTTACATTCCTTATTCTTAAAACCTCTCTTTAATTCATCAAAATAGAGTTTCCATCTGTGATGATATAGATCTTTTAAGATTCCATTCCATTCTTTATGAGCGTAATCTCTTAATCCTCCATTTTCTGAGGCAGTTCTGTTGCCCCAAGTTGAAATTTGCACTTTTGCATTCCACTCATACAATGCCTTCTCTTTACGGGATTTTCCCATTTTCTTAGCACTATTAATCCAATTTCCAACCATAAACTCTTTTCTGCAACTCAAAAGTTTATTTTGGGCTAAAATAAGGTTTAAAAATGTATCGCATTTAAGAGTAAACAAATCAAAGTTGTTGTTATAATATGCACTCTTTATCTCATTTAAAACAATACGCCCCTTTTCGCTAATAGCTTGTCTCACAATATCAATAAGGTCATATTCAAAGTTATTGTTTCCTTTGTATTTATCTGCAATATCAATCATAAGAGAAGCGGCATAAATAATATCGGCTTGCTTGTAGTATGTTTCAGAATTTGCCCATTTTGAAACATCTTTAGCATTTAAATCAGGTCTGGCGCAAAATATTGACTCAGTGCAACCTTGTTGGCGATTTGTTTTTGGAGCATTATAAATACTATTGCCTAAAATATGCCATACCTTAATTAAGGTTGAGTCAGATGTCCCATATCTTGCCTTTACATAATTAGTTAGCCATTCGCTCTTGTTAAATCTCTTTTCTCTCCATGCAAGTTCTGTTAAAAGTTCATACATTACAGGGTTATTTTCAATCCCCTCCGGAGTCATTCCGATACCTTTTAGAAATAAGTTGCTTTTAGCATTATCTTTTATATCGTAAAAACCATTTATAACTGCATCAATTTTACCATGCAAGCCAACATTAGCACCAAAATTTAGGAGCATGCAATAAGCCCAATTATGTTTTCCATAATGTTGCCATTGAGGAGCACTTTCGCTATGCAAATCCAAAATAAGCATATCGCCGTTTTTTAAAGGCTCAATCATATCTTTATTAGGATTGCCTTGCCAACCCTGAGCCACCCATATAGCATTTTTATTTGCTTTTTTCATGGCATTCATAATTGATATGCCGGCTTGTTTCATATCAATGCTTTCACTCATTCCTCCCTCATGAAAGGGGTCAATTGCATAGAAGTTTGCAGCTCCGTAAAGTTTACTTTGCTCTTGATAATATAGTTCTGCAATTTTATTAAAATTGTTATCATTAGGCAGAATAAAGAGAGGTCTTTTATATCCGCACCACAAACCGGTATTAACAGCATCAATATTGAGTTTTTCTTTAGCGTTGCTTGGAATCATGCCGCAATATCCCGGCAATACAGGTTCAATGCCAAACTCCTTCATTCTTTTGATTATCTGTTGTTGAAGAGCCGTTTGTCTCTCATACCATCTTTTGTAATTTTTACCACCCCAACCTTCAAGATTATTCATTAGCCACCAAGCTGAGAATGCAGGTCCGGCAATAAAATCATTAATTTCGTTATCGGTATATCCAAGTTTTTTAAGAACATTAACCCAAACGTTTTCACTACCTGTTATTGCCAAAGAGAGGTTTATACCATGCAGAGCCATCCAGTCAATTTCGCGCTCCCAGCGCTCCCAATCCCAAAAAGCCATTGAGTATGAAAAGGTACAGAAATTAAGATCGTATCTATATTTTACATTACTCTCAATTCTAATAGTTTTTTCAATCGTAGGAAGAGAGTCGGGCAGGGTATTGCTCATATTGTTCCACGATAAGTGAATTCCTGCATAATGCTTTAAATACCAATTAATTCCGGCAGCAATAGAGACGTAATTGTTTCCTTTGACAACAACCTTATTGTTTCTTGAACTTATCTCAAAAAAATCTTTGTCGTTATCGCAAATCTCAATAACGAATCTATCTGAAGCACCCTTATCAATTCTCTCCAACAAACCGTTAATAGGGTTAGCAGAAACCTTAAAAGATGAGAGTACAAATAGAACTAAAATAAAAAATATTATTCTCTTCACAATTATCTAACAACTAACAGCAGAAACTACTTTCTCTTTTTTTTACTTTTCTTTACCCACATGCTATCATCAGGGATTGAGAAATCGCCATTAAAGAATTGTTGCCAATCATCTTTTTTACCCTTTTTTTTATGTTTTTTAGGTTCAAATATATCGTCATCGTTGTTGCCTCTCTTTTTCTTTCTTCCATCTTTCTTACCGCTGTTATCGCTTTTTCCTGTATTTTCACCGGCAACCTCAACAATAACTCTTCTGCCATTAGCAAAACTTTTATTAAGAGCTTTAATAACGCTGTCGGCATCTTCTTCGGCAACTTCAAAAAACGAGAACTCACGCAATAAATCAATTTTGCCAACGCAAGGTTTAAAACCTTTCATATTGCGGTTTATAAGTTCTATAACGTGGTTTGCATAAAAACCATCGGCTTTGCCAAAATTTAAAAATAATCTGGTAAAACCGGGTGCAGCCTTTCTTCCTCTCTTTGAAGAATCACTTTCGCTGTTTTTAGCCTTTTTACACTCTTTTTTAGCTGCTTTCTCGGTAGGAACCTCTATTGTATCAGCATCTCTATAGTAGTCTAAAAATCTATTAAACTCAATAGAAACAACTCGTTTAATAAGGTCCTCTTTACTTAGCCATTCAAGTTTTCGGTATATTGATGGTAAAAATCCCTCAATCTCCTCTTCATTAACCAAAACTCTCTCAACATCGTCAATAACCTTAATCAACTGCTTTTCGCAAATTTGTCTGCCTGTAGGGAGTGTTCCTGTAATAAATTCTTTGGCAATAACCTTTTCAATCTCACGAAGTTTGCCACGTTCGCGCATATTGATTATTGCAATAGAAGTACCTGTTTTCCCTGCACGTCCTGTACGCCCGCTACGGTGAGTATAAGACTCTATATCATCGGGCAAACCATAGTTGATAACATGAGTTAAATCATCAACGTCTAAACCCCTTGCAGCAACATCGGTAGCGACCAAAAGTTGCAAGTGACGCAGACGGAACTTTTGCATGACAGCATCGCGTTGAGCTTGCGATAAATCACCATGTAGTGAGTCTGCATTATATCCGTCTTTAATAAGGTTGTCAGCAATCTCTTGAGTCTCTCTCCTTGTTCTGCAAAATATTATACCATAAATTTTAGGATAGTAGTCGGCAATACGTTTAAGTGCAAGATATTTATCTTTTGCATGAACCATATAGTAGATATGTTTCACGCTCTTTGTACTTTCATTCTTAACACCAATGGTAATCTCCTTTGCATTGTTAAGGTAACTTTTTGAAATTTCGCTGATTTCGGGAGACATCGTCGCCGAAAACATCATCATATTTCTATCTTTCGGAACTTCTGCAAGAATAGCATTTAAACTCTCTTCAAATCCCATATTTAGCATCTCATCAGCTTCATCTAAAACCACATTATGGATATTCTCCATCTTAACGGTTTTTCGTTGCATTAAATCAAGCAGACGACCCGGAGTCGCAACAATAATATGGACTCCACTTTTAAGACTTTTCATTTGACTCTCAATAGAAGAGCCTCCATATACCGCCAAAACTTTAAGTCCTTCAACATATTTTGAATAGCTCTTAATATCATCAGCAATTTGCAAACATAGTTCTCGGGTAGGAGCAAGAATAAGAGCTTGAGGATAACGATGTTTAATATCAATTCGTTGAATAAGAGGAATACCAAATGCTGCAGTTTTTCCCGTGCCTGTTTGAGCAAGAGCAACTACATCGTTACCGTTTCCCAACAAGTATGGGATAACAGCCTCTTGAACAGGCATAGGGTATTCAAATCCCAATTCACTTATGGCTAAAAGTATTTCGTCCGAAACACCTAATTCTTCAAAACTTTTCATTAAAATCTGTTATAAATAATCCGCATAAAATAAAATACAAAGATACTTTAAAAATCCTATACAATCACCATCTTTCTCATAAGATGGCTATATATACAAATAACTATCTTTGTGTTGATAAATAGTTTGTTCTAATTGGGATAAAATTAAAATAAATAACTTATATTTGTGTAAATAAACAATTCACAAAAAAATAATTATTTATGAGAAAACTATTATCTTTTTTTGTGATGTTGTTGGTATCAATATTAACTACAACATCATTTGCTCAAAATGAGCTAACAAGGGTGCCCGTTTTTACAATGGGGGAGAGTGGTTCTCAATATTATCGTATTCCTGCGATAGTAGAGACTGCTAATGGAACATTGGTGGCAATAGCAGACCAACGTGGTAGTGCATTGGGCGACTTGCCAAACATCATCAGCATTGTTGCTAAAACAAGTACTGATAAAGGTGCAACATGGAACAGCATGGTAACAATTGCACAAGGGTCAGCAACAGCAGGAACCACTTATGGTGATGCAGTTGCTGTTTATGATGAAGAGACAGACAAAATTATCACTGTATTTGTTGGTAACGAAAACTACGGAACAAACTGTGTAGGTCTATGGGCTTCAAATTCATCTTATCCTTTGCGACTCTACCAATCAGAGAGTTCTGACAATGGAGCAACTTGGACAACTCCTGTTGATATAACAGAGTCAATTTACAATGCCGTTTATGGTTCAAGAACTTCTTGGATAGGAGGTTTCGCAGGATCAGGAAGTGCAGTTCAACTTAAAAAAGGAGATAAAGAAGGTCGTTTGATGTTTGTAGTTGCTTTACGCCAAAATTCAACATGGGGCGGAAATTGCAGTAACTACGCAGTTTACTCTGACGATAACGGAGCAACATGGCAAGTTTCAACAGCCGCTTGTACAAGTGGAGATGAGGCAAAAGTTGTAGAGTTGGAGAATGGCGATTTATTGATGAGTATCAAAAACCGTAAAGATGACTCATCAAACGGTTCAGGTTATCGTCTAATGGCAAAATCAACAGATCAAGGAGCAACTTGGACAACAGCAGAGGTTAACAATAACCTAATGGATCCGGCATGTAACGGAGATGTTGTATCTATCGAATATGATGGACAATACTATCTATTGCACTCACTTCCGGCAAGCACATCAACTCGTGAGAATGTAACAGTGTATGCAAGTCTCGACGGAGGAGAAACTTGGCCTATCAGCCGTAAAATATATGACGGATATTCAGCATACTCATCATTAGAGGTGTTGAATGACGGAACCATAGGTATTCTTGTAGAAGAAGGTAAATGGGACTCTGCACTTCCTGGAGAAGATGGTTTTAACATTGGATACTACAACTTCACAATGGATTGGTTGTTGGCTACAACCAATTTTGATGCACTTGAGATGGTTGAGAAAGCCAATGAGTTGTTATCAAAAGGAGGTGTTGGTTATCCTAATGCAATAGCGAAAGCAAAATTGCGTTCAGCAAAAGAGCTAGTTGAGGCAGATGCATCAACAGAAAATGTTGCAACATTAACATATGCAATACAAACATTCTATACAACAGATGAAATTGAACTTCCTCAAGCAGGAAAAACTTACACATTCATCTCAAAAGGAGTAACTGCTGATTACTATATGTACAATGGTGATGGAACATTATCATTAGCATCATATACCGAAGGAATGGAGTTGCCAGATGCAGCAAAATTCACTTGCGAGTACGATGAAACAGCAGGTAAATATATGTTCAAAACATTTGACGGAGCATACTACATGGCATATCCTACAATAGGAGGTAAAAGTTGGTTGGATAATGAAAGTGAAACAGGTCTTGAGTCTTCAGCATCAAGAGTAACACAATTTAATATACAAAAAATATCAATAGATGCAAATGTATCTGCAACAGCAGAAGATTTGTTCGGATATGTTCGTCTATGGGGTTATCGTGGATATGACAATGGAAAATATGTCGATATGGAAGGTCCTATCATTGTTAAATCAACAGGTGCATTTGATGGTGCAGGAGGTGACTTCTTTAACTCAAACTTCTCATCAGCATTTGAAATCAAACCTGTATCAAGCGGAACTCCTATCATTCTTGACCGTTCAGCGTGGACAGCAACAGCTTCTTCATACGAATATGATGGAGAGGGTTCTGCAGGTGGTTGGCCTGAGCATACAATTGATGACGATCCAGCAACATTCTGGCACTCAGATTACAGTGTAACACCAAATCCTACTGTACCACACTGGTTGCAATACAATATGGGATCATCTTATGAGATAACAGCCTTCACATACGTTTCTCGTACAGCAGACGGAGCAAATATCACATGTAATGGTAACGTAAGAACATATAAATTCTATGTAAGTGAGACTGAAATATCATCAAACATAGATGCAACAACAAAAGAACCTATCGGTTTAACTCCGGCAGCAGAGGGAGAGTTTACATATGATGGGGTATCAACAGAGCATCACGTTGAGTTGGCAGAATCTGTAAAAGGTCAATATCTATATCTATTGATAACAGACTCTTGGAACTCAAATGCATCAACAAAATTTGGTAACTGTTCAGAATTTTATGCATATGGTATCAGTGACGGACCAGCGCCAACAACATATACTGTAACAGTAACTGCTTCTCCAGCAGAGGGAGGAACAGCAACAGTTAATAATAATACTACAGCAGAAGTTGTTGAAGGAGCAAATGCAACCTTTACAGCAACCCCGGCAACAGGATATGAGTTTGTAAACTGGACATACACTAATGGACAAGTAGTATCAACAGATCTATCGTTCCGCGAAAAAATAACAGGATCAGTTGAATATATAGCAAACTTCTCAAAAATAGTTGTTGAGACAGAGTATTGTACAGTAACAGGAAACATATACAACGGACGCCATTTGGCATCATTCTCAATATCAAACGGAACAGATGTTCTTGACGTACAAGGAACCACAAGCGGAGGAGCGGTATATGTAAATCGTTCAAGAACTGCCATATTGGAAGTTAAGCCCGGTGGAATAGTAACATTCCCTGCTTTCGGCTGGGAAGGCGAATGGATGCACGCATATGCATACATCGATTATGACAATGACAAAGCATTCAATACCAATACAAACAACGACGGAACAACCGGCGGAGAGGTAGTAACTTACAACTGTTTGAACGAAATGACTATTAACGGCGCTGATGCAAGTCCTCAATATGCAAATACACGTTCATACACCAACGAATATGGAACAAGTAAAGGATTGCCCGCATTCAAATTACCGGAAACAATAGAACCGGGAGATTATCGCATGCGTATATCAGTAGCATGGAATCAACTTTCACCATGTGGA
>JAZNCN010000004.1:0-15809 GCA_045587545.1 Candidatus Caccoplasma sp. | reverse complement strand
ACCTTTGCGTAAATCTGCGTTGTGGTAATGTTCGTATGTCCGAGAATCTTGCTTACAACTTGCCAATGATAGGGAAGTTAAGTTCCTTATGATAGCAACTCTATTAGTTCTGCTTCTCGTATTATTTTTATCTCATATCCTAATGATTGCAACTCCTCTATTTTCTTAACTTTAGAAGGTCCTGCTCCTCGACCAAGCACAACAATTTTAGTGTTCTTTGATATGGAAGTATTGATGTCAGCACCTAATGAACGAAGCTTAGCGGCTAATTGGTTGCGGTCAGGATATGCATCAAATGTTCCTGTTATTACTACTATGGAGTGAAAAAATATTGTATCCTGATTTGATACTTCGCTATCTGACAGTTGTGTTAATAAATCCTTTGAGACTTTACGACTCAAGAAACTTTTTATGTCTCTCTTGTCAAATTTGAATGTGTCGGCGTGGATTTTTCCATCAAGTGCGGTTAGGATTTTTGCACATGCCCGGGCATCATCTAAGGCGTTGTGATGACACCCCATTTCTATTCCATATTTAGCACACGCATCAGGAAGAGATAGTCCTGAAAGTTCATATGTGCAGATATGATTAGAGGTGTTTATATCCTTCAAATTGTTGTGTTGCATGCACGCATCAAGGATATTTATATCTGCTCCTTTGCTGTGGCAAGCAATAGGTAATTTGCCTATCATATTTAATATTTGCGGATATAATTCGGCAAATGTTGGAGCAAGAGCTGCTTGCTCCATGGTAATACCATGTATAAATGTATTTACTTTGTCCCTGTCGTCAGGGATAGGATTAATAAGGGAGTAAAACTCTTGAGTTATCACACCCTCGGTGACCTTGACAAGTCCTACTGCACAGGCACTGGTAGGTTCTGCAGTCATCGTTTCAAAGTCAATTGCTACAAAATTTTTAGGGATATTCATTGTCTGTTTTGTTTTTACAAACTTACAAAAAAATAACTTTACATTGTATATTTGCAACGAGAAATAAAAAAAGGAGGTTATACTGCGAAAGTATAACCTCCTTTCCCCTTTTTTAATGTTGATAGAGAGCTATGTCAATACTGGCACTATTGTTTTGCAAAGGGCCTTTATTTATAGATTTAGAGTCTCCTGAATTTAAAACTTTTGCATAGGCCTTTTCAAGGTCTTTAACTAACTCTTTTTGTTTTTGAATTTTATTATCTACCTGTGTTCCATTAACATTAAGGACAACCGTAGCGGTAGTAGAAATATCTCTCATATTTACTTATTTTTTGTAAATATGAGTGATTATAAGTTCCTAAAGAAAGGCACTAAAAGAAGAGAAGGAATGCTCCTATTATTAGAAAAATTATATAAATAATTAAAGCGATAGATTTATTTTTATCCTTAGAAGAAGATTTTTTCTCAACTTGACGAAATAGAGGAATTATCTTTTCCTCCTTGAACTCTTCGCCAAAAGTCTCCTCTACACCTTTGATAGATTCCCAACAAGAATCAATAGCCGTATTTACGAGACTAAGTTGTTCAATGGCTTCATTCTGTATAGCATTATCTACATCATTTCTATAAGAGATTAATCGTTCTTTTAATACATACAAAGTCTCCCTATTTTCAATTATTCTATGTAAATTTTGTTTCATTAAATAAATAGAAAAGGAGTCTTCTTTTTTCAAATAGTTCGAGTGCTCTAGATATATATCACAACTATATTCTAGAGTTTTCAATGAAAGATTATAAGCATTCGAGCCTATTTCTTTAATCTCTCTAATCTTATCAGAATATTTAACCATTCTCTTATTTTTTGTCTCTATAAAGATAAAATATATTTTTCAAAATGCAATATAATTGTAAGTCAGATAAAAACAGTCGCTATAGAATTGATATTTTCTATAAAACAAACAAATTATGGGTAATCTATAACATAATAGGTTTGCTTTGATAAAATAAAAAAAAGGTTGAACTTTTGTTCAACCTTACGTAGTCCATAGGGGAATCGAACCCCTCTTTCAAGAATGAAAATCTTGCGTCCTAACCGATAGACGAATGGACCATCCTTTAGCGTGGATTGTCCAACGCTCGCTTTCTTATAGTTTGTTAACTTTAAGAGCTAATTTTGATTTAAGATTTGCTGCTTTGTTTTTGTGGATAATGTTCTTCTTAGCCAATTTGTCAAGCATAGAAGTTACTTTTACCAATAGAGAAGCAGCCTCCTCTTTTTCAGTAGTTGCGCGTAGTTTGCGAACTGCATTACGCATAGTTTTTGCATAATATCTGTTATGCAAACGGCGAGTTTCTGTCTCGCGGATTCTTTTGATAGAAGACTTATGGTTTGCCATTAATTTTCTTATTTTTAATTTTTAATATTTAGTAGCCCCTAGGGGAATCGAACCCCTCTTTGGAGAATGAGAATCTCCCGTCCTAACCGATAGACGAAAGGGCCAAGGCTTTTGCATTTCATTTTGGTGCTACAAGACACCTTTCCCGATTTGCGACTGCAAAGATATATACTCTTTTTTAATTAGGCAAATTTTTTTCCTAAAAACTTTGATAAAAATAGTTCTTTTGTTTCTTGAGAAGATAGAATACCTTTTTTAATAATAAATTTATTTATATGATAATGTGAAATGTATGCTATTTTATTATATATTTGTAACGAAAATGGGAATTATTGCAAATTAGGAAATAAACAATATACTATTTTATTATGAAAAAACTTTTACTTAGTACTCTTGTGTTAGTTTTATCAATGGTATTTGGTAATGCATATGCCGATTGCTCATTTGGTAATTATAATGCAAGTAACGGACGAAATTTAGTGTCATTTGGGCTTACCGATGGGACAACAACTCAAAGTGTTTCTGTAAACCAAACGACATCAGGGTCTATCTATTATGATCGTAAATCAACTGTTTTTGAAACCTCTCCGGGAGAAGCGATTACATTCTCTGATTTGACTTGGAATGGCGCATGGATGCATGGCTATCTTTATGTCGATTATAATAAGGACGGAGAGTTTAATCAAACTCTTAATGCTGATGGTACAACAGGGGGTGAAGTAGTAAGTTATTCTTATTATAGTTCAACAGGGGCTTCAAATGCTCCAAATAGTGCCGGAACATATGTTAGTAACGGAGCAGGATTGCCAAATGCAAACGTAATGCCGGCATTTACAATTCCATCAACTCTTGATGCCGGCACATATACAGCTCGTTTTAAAGTTGATTGGAATAGCTTAGATCCTTGTGGAAATAGTAATGCAGGAAATTATATTACATCAAATGGAGGCTGTGTAGTTGATTTTACTATCAAAGTAAATGCTCCAAAGAATATGGAACTTGTTTCTGTATCTGTTGATAAACGCTCTGGAGAAGTTAATTGTGGAGAGAAAAAGGTAGTTCTTGCTTCTGTTAATGTAAGGGCCGACGGAGCTTTAAATCCTTTTGCAGTTACTGCTTTTTCAGTTAAATTTACAGGAACAAAATCTACGGATATCACTAACCTTCGTTGGATATACTCTACTTCAGGTAATGTAACTACTGAGGTTATTGCCGAAAAAGCATCATTCTCTCGTAACCTTGCTTCGTTCACTGCAAATAAAACTTTGGCGCATGGCAATAACTATTTCTTGTTGATTGCTGATGTAGCTAATGATGCAACTTTAGGAAATTCAATAAAAGTTACAATAAATAATGTAACTGTAAATGGCAATAAAGAGACTGACATTGATTTGGGAGATGGTGAATACATTGTATCAAATATAGTTGACTATACAAAAGGGAATGCAATTTGGTTTGATACTCCTAACTCTTCAACTGCCGGTCTTGCAATTTGGAACACAAATGATTTTAGTTCTACAACTACTAATCCTGATCAAAATTGGGAGAAAAAATCATTTCCTATTGGTAATGGATCGTTAGGAGCAACAATTATGGGCGCCGTAAACAAAGAGCGAGTGGTTATGAACGAAAAAACTCTTTGGAAAGGAGGTCCCGGAACAGGAGTTACCAATTATTGGAATATGAACAAAACTGTTTCATCTTCTACTCTTCAACAAGTTCGCAATTATTTGGTAGCAGGAAATAACTCTTCTGCCCATTCATTAGTACAAAGCAACTATAACGGAACAGTCAGTTACAATAAAAATGTATTTGGTACATTTACAATGATGGGTGAGGCATACATTGAAACAGGTATAGACGAAAGCAACGTTACTAACTATAAGAGAGTTATGAATATGGACTCTTCAATGGTTGTTGTTAAATTTGATGCAGGAGGAGTAGGTTATACTCGTAAATATTTCTGCTCATACCCTGATAGTGTTATGGTCTGGAAGTTCCAATCAAAAGGAGGAACTCAAAACCTTAAATTCTCATTTAATTGTCCTCAAAACGTACAGAGCGTAACTAAGGTTGATGGTGGTTTGCTTTATGATTGCAAAATTGATAATAACGGAATGAAGTGGGCAATGCGCGTGTACGTTCGTACCAATGGAGGAGGAACAGTTGCGACTGACGCTTCGGCACGTACAATTACCGTATCAGGCTCAACAGATGTTGATTTTATAATAGCTGCAGATACAGATTATAAGATGAACTTTAATCCGTCATTTACCGACAGCAAAGCATTCGTAGGAGTTGACCCAATTGCAAGTGTAAACGATGTAATTAATGCGGCAAAAGAGAAATCATACAACGAATTATTTAATAATCACAGAGAAGATTATTGTAAGATATTTGATAGGGTAAAATTATCAATTAATCCTAACGAAACCTTTGAAAATTTGCCAACACCAACACGTTTGGCGAACTATCGTAGCGGAACATTAGATCACGAGTTAGAGGCTTTATACTTCCAGTATGGTCGTTACTTGTTAATTGCTTGTTCTCGTGCAGGAAATATGCCGGCTAACCTTCAAGGTATGTGGAACAACAACATTGACGGTCCTTGGCGTGTTGATTATCATAACAATATTAATCTTCAAATGAACTATTGGCCTGCAACATGTACAAATATGTTGGAGTGTTATCAACCATTCATTGATTATGTAAAAGGGTTGGTTAAGCCGGGAGAACGTACTGCACAAGCATACTACGGAGCAAGAGGTTGGACAGCTGAGGTGTCAACAAACATATTTGGATTTACAGCTCCTCTTATCGATTCAGATATGAGCTGGAACTACAATCCAACAGCAGGTCCATGGTTAACAACACAAATTTGGGAGTATTACGATTACACTCGCGATAAAGAGTGGTTGGCAGAAGTAGGTTACGATATTATCAAATCAAGCGCAAACTTTGTGTCGGATCTATTATATTATGCTAATGGATCATACACATCGGCACCATCGTATTCTCCCGAGCATGGAACATGCGACCTTGGAGCTACATATGCAAACGCGGTAACTCGTGAGGTTTTGATTGAGGCTATTAAAGCTGCAGAAATTCTTAATAAAGATGCAGACCTTGTTGCAGAGTGGAAAGAGAAGTTGAATAATATGTATCCATATCAAATTGGACGATACGGACAACTTCAAGAGTGGTACGAAGATATTGATACATATGGCGACCAACACCGTCATACAAACCACTTGTTTGGTTTGCACCCAGGTAGTACGGTTAACCCGATAACAACACCTGAGTTGGCAGAGGCTTGCAAAGAGACACTACGTCAACGTGGCGATGCAGCAACAGGTTGGAGCATGGGTTGGAAACTTAACCATTGGGCGCGTCTTCAAGATGGTGACCACGCATATACATTATTTAAGAATCTTCTAAAAGAGGGAACAATGGATAATATGTGGGATACACACCCACCATTCCAAATTGATGGTAATTTTGGAGGAACAGCAGGTATTTCAGAGTTGTTCTTACAAAGCCAAATGGATACACTATATATCCTTCCTGCATTACCATCAGATTGGGAAGAGGGTTCAATAACAGGACTTCTTGCTCGTGGTAACTTTACTGTTGATATATACTATGCAAACAATCAATTAGATTACGCATTGATAACATCAAACATGGGAGAAGAGTGTCGCATACGTTACAATGGCAAAAAAATGGCATTCCCAACAGTAAAGGGCGAGCAATATCGCATTACAATGGAAAACGGTCAACTTAAATCAGAAATTACAGGAATAAGACCTGCAATAAGTGAGAGTGTAAAGGAGGAGAATGTAAAGGTTTTTCCAAACCCCAACGAGGGAACATTCACCGTTCAAATAAACGGTGCTGCAAGAGGAGAGGTTAATCTTGCCGTTTTCTCGACTTTGGGGCAACAAATAGAAACAATAACCGTAAATAAAGAGAATGACATTGTAGAAGTTCCGTTCAATTGCAATATAGGTAGTGGTAACTACATAATAAAAGTTGTAGGAGAAGAGCTTTCTGAAAGTAAAGTATTTATAGTAAAATAAATAAACTTTATATGTCAACGGGGCTGCAAAAACGTAGCCCCGTTGTTTTATTATAATTATTTGTTTTATGATAGAGAAAAGCAATGCAGTTATACTTCACGTAACAAAACATAACGATACTACCCTTATAGTAAATGCTTATACCGAAAAGTATGGCAGGTTAGCCTATCTCTTTGTGGTAGGTAACAGTAAAACCTCTCGTATGAAACGAATGTTACTATCGCCTCTGTCAATAGTATCTATTGAGTGTGATTATCGTTCCAAGGAGAGTTTTCAAAAGATAAGAGGAATTGAACCTCTGGTGTTGCAACAGTTGCAATTCGATGCAATCAAAAGCTCGGTGGCACTCTTCCTTTCAGAGTTCTTGATGAGGGTAATTCGTGAACCGGAGCCATACCCGATATTCTTTAAATTTTTGACAGATACAATATCTTTATACAATGTAATGGAGGAGGGTAAAGCAAATTTCCATTTATGCTTTTTATTTAACCTTTCATCGTTTTTAGGATTTTTCCCAGATACAGGTAGTTATGTAAAGGGTGCATATTTTGATATGCTTAATGGAGTTTTTGTTACTTCGCGTCCAATGCATAATCATATTTTAATGCCCTCAGATGCCGAGAAATTTATGTTGCTCTCAAGAATGAATTTCAATAATCTTCATCTGTTTAAATTCTCGCGTGATGAGAGGCGCGAAGCACTTGAGCGAATGGTGGAGTATTATAGAATACATCAAGGTTTTTCCGCCCTTAAATCAATAGATATACTAAAACAGATATTTGATTAAGGTAAGGTTATAGATCTTATTTTGTAGATATAAAAAAATAGAGTACCTTTGCGCCGAATAAAAAATGTCTCTGTAGTTCAACGGATAGAACGAAAGTTTCCTAAACTTTAGATTCGGGTTCGATTCCCGGCGGAGATACAAAGAGGTGTCCCATTTTTTAGGGGTATCTCTTTTTTTTGATTTTAAAATCAGCATATATTTGCCTATAGTACTTTTGCAGGATAACAAACATTCGTTTGTTTGACCCTTTTGCGCTTGTAAATATTTAAGTAAGCTAAATTTGCTAACAACTAAGGAATAAAACTCCTTAAAACTAACAACAGATTTATTTCTTAAATTTGCTTTTTACATCGTTGAATATTTGACGTATTCTGTTTTCGTCGCCTTTACGGCATATAAGCAATACATCATTTGAATCAGCAATAATGTAGCCGTCTAATCCATCAATAACAGTAAGTTTGCCTGATGATGCCGATATGATATTGTTAGCACTATCATAAATGAGAGTGTCGCTGAGGTCGGCATTACCACGGTGATCTTTGTGCGAAATTTCATAAAGTGAGTCCCATGAACCAATATCTGTCCAGCCAAACTCTGAGCAGAGCACATATACATTTGAGGCTTTCTCCATTAAGGCATAATCTATTGAAATATTAGGCAGTGTAGGGTAAATATCTTCTATAAGTTCAGCCTCTTTTGAAGTATTGAAATTATTGCTTTCTGTGTCAAAGCGAGATGTTATTTCAGGAAGGTATTTGCGTAGAGCATCAATAATAACATCGGTGCGCCATATAAAGATACCTGAGTTCCAGAAAAATTCACCACTCTCTACAAAAACTTCAGCTAACTCTCTATTAGGCTTTTCGGTAAATGTCTTAACCTTGTTTACTCCATCTTCTACAATATCTGTAATCTGTATATAACCGTAGCCTGTTTCAGGCCGTATAGGTTTGATGCCTATTGTGAGTAGAGCTTCGTGATTTTGTGCAAATTTAATAGCTTTCTCAACAGCAGAACAGAAAGTTTCTTTACGTAAAATCAGGTGGTCGCAAGGAGCAAATACTATAACCGATTGAGGAGCTATTTTGTTAATTCTGTATGATGCGTATGCAATACATGCTGCAGTGTTTTTGCGTAGGGGCTCACATATAATATTTTCGTCTGCAATATCAATTTGCGAATGTACAATATCTTTGTATGCAACATTTGTTGTTACAAAAATATTCTCTTTTGGGAAAATAGATTTATAACGGTCGTATGTGGTTTGCAGTAACGTACTGCCTGTCCCAAGAAAATCGAGAAACTGTTTAGGCATATTGGGTTGTGATACAGGCCAAAACCTGCTACCTATACCCCCGGCCATTATAACACAATATCTGTTATCCATTTTATATCTTATTTAAAGACCAAATAGGTCGCGGTACAAATCAAACGAAGTTTCAATCTCCTCTTTAGTTACGGCAACATTTATCTCAACTATGCCAACATCTTTGAGTAGTGTATAGTTTATACGTCCCGATTCGTTTTTCTTATCATGAGTAATTTTTTCGTAAAGATAAGAGTAATCGTTACAACTAATATTAAATGTCCCGTAATTATTTTTTATATATTCCGTTAATTGGTAAACCTCCTTTTGAGGAAATCCAAGTTTAATATGCGAAAGAATTGCTTCGCAAACCAATCCCCATGCTACGGCATATCCATGTTGAACCGGGGTGCCACGTTTTATTGCAAGGCTCTCAATGGCGTGTCCGCTTGTGTGTCCGAGATTTAGATATTTTCTAATTCCCTTCTCTAACGGATCTTCTTCTACAATTCTCTCCTTTACGGCAACGGACTCCTCAACTAATGATAATAGAGAGGCATAATCGGGGTTACAAATGTCAAATTGTAATAATCTGTTGTAACTTTCCATATTACTTATAAGTCCATGCTTCAACATCTCGGCAAATCCTGAGAGGAGATGCTCTGAAGCAAGCGTTTTAAAGAACTCTGTGTTGATAACAACTGCCGATGGTTGTTTAAAAGCCCCTATTTCATTTTTGAGTCCGCCAAAGTTTATTCCTGTCTTACCACCTACGGCAGCATCAACAGCACCAAGCAATGTAGTAGGAATGTTTATGTGGTCTATACCTCTTTTGAAAGTTGCAGCAGCAAAACCACCCATATCGGTAACCATTCCGCCACCCAAATTTATCAATAGCGATTTTCTTGTTGCACCACCTTCTCCAAGAGCCTTCCATATTGTAGTCAGGTTTTCAATATTTTTGTTGCTATCATCAGCAAGGATAACAATCTCTTTTGCCTCTTTGTATATTTTGCTATTTGAGAGCAGAGGCATTGCATAGCGATGAGTATTCTCATCGGTAAGGATAAAAAGCAGATCAAACTCTTTTTGTGAGAGAATTTTTTCTACTCCATCTGAGATGTTTGAAGTATATATAATATTGTTTATCATAAATAGCTTTTAAATAATTAATTTAAAACAGTTTTTTGATTTCGTTACTAAAAGTGGTTAAATCAGGATATACCATATTTGCTCCCGCATCATATAATAGCTTCTCGTCTAAGGGGCCTGTATTAACGGCAATGGTAAAAACTCCGGCTGCAACAGCTGACTCTACGCCCAATGGGGCATTCTCCAATACAATTGCTTCATGTGGAGCAACGCATGCCCTTTTTAAGCCCATAAGGTAAGGTTCGGGGTGAGGTTTGCCTTTTGTGACATCAAAAGCCGTAACCATTGTTTTTGGAGTAAATATTCCTGGATAGTCAAGCGATAACTTTTGCAACAACGATTTTTGCCCTGATCCTGTAACTAATACTGTAGTAATGCCATGTGCTTTAATTAATTGTAGAGCATCTTGAGCCCCTGTCATGGGTTTGGCTTTGCCGCACTCAACAAAACGGCGAGCCTTCTCTGCGTATATGCGTTGAACCTCATCTTCTGTAGCTTCACGACCTTTATCTCTTGTGAAATATATATTTATAGTACCTCTACCTGTCCTTCCCTCATGGGCATAAAACTCAAGCGGAGTACAATTTATCCCTTCTGCATGCATTGTTTCAGCCCAAGCTTTGGCATGGAAAGGCATAGAGTTATAAAGAACTCCGTCCATATCTGAAAGCAAAGCTTTAAAACAGAGTTTAATCCCTTTGTTTTTGTTATATTGTTCTATTGCCTCTAAAATATCCATATCTCACTTTATGTTTACAAAAATAGTAAACTTTTTCGTACCTTTGGGGTAAAAGCCCGAAAATACTTTCGTATTTTTGTATCTGGTTGTAAAAATTTTTTTATGAATTGTTTCGCAGATGTAATACTCCCTCTGCCTCTTGGTAAATATTTTACATATATAATTCCAGAGGATATATTTCCTATTATAAAAATAGGGAGTAGAGTTATTGTGCAGTTTGGAACAAAGAAGTATTACACTGCTGTTGTCAGGAAAATTCATAATAATATGCCGGATTATGATACAAAGCCTATAGTAGAGGTGTTGGACTCTTCTCCTATTATACGCCCACGGCAGTTGGAGTTTTGGGAGTGGATTGCCAACTATTATATGTGTAGTGTAGGTGATGTATATAAGGCTGCATTGCCGTCAGGTTTAAAGCCTGAGAGCGAAACCACTTTGCAACTTAATAAAGAGTGTTGTTTTGAAGAGATAAATAACTTTACCCCCAAAGAACAATCTATTATTAATTTGCTTGCGAAAGAGCAGGAGGCTTCGATTGCTACTATTGAAAAGAGTGGTATAAAATGTGTTATGCCTTCTGTAAAATCTCTTCTTGAACGTAATGTCATTGCGGTTAAAGAGGAGTTGCGCCGAAAATATCAACCCAAAACTCAATTATGTATAAAGCTATCTTTTGAGAGAGATAATGAAGCTAAAATTAAGAAGTGCTTTGAAGAGCTTAAACGTGCAAAACTTCAGTTAAAGCTCTTTATGGTATTTTTAGAGATGTCGGGATTTAACCGTCCGGGAAAAGAGATGGTTGTTACCCGACAAGCCCTTTTAGACCGGACCCAAATAACAGGGTCTGTTCTGTCGGCAATGATAAACAGGGGAATATTTGTTCAATATAAGCAGGTGATTAATCGTTTTGAAGGAAGAGAGAATAAGGTTGAAGAGGCTCACGAACTTAATCCTGCTCAAAAAAAAGCATATAACGAAATTATAGATAGTTTCGCCAAAAAGAATATAACTCTGTTGCATGGGGTTACCTCAAGTGGTAAGACCGAGATATACATTCATCTCATAAAAGACACAATAGAGAAAGGGGGGCAGGCACTTTTCCTTGTCCCGGAAATTGCTCTTACAACACAACTTGCTAACAGACTTGCGCGTGTTTTTGGAAACAAACTTGGAGTCTATCACTCAAAGTTTACTGATAACGAAAGGGTAGACATTTGGAACTCGCTTTTAAAAGATAATGGTATTCAGGTAGTATTGGGCGTGCGCTCTTCGGTGTTTCTGCCATTTAAAAATTTAGGCTTGATTATCGTCGATGAGGAACATGAAACAAGTTATAAGCAACAAGAACCTGCTCCAAGATATAATGCTCGAAATGTAGCCACTGTTCTTGCCGCATCTTTTGGGGCAAAAACTTTACTGGGAAGTGCCACTCCCTCAATAGAGAGTTATTTTAATGCTAAAATTGATAAGTATGGTTTGGTAGAGTTACTTACTCGTCACGGAGATGTTATGCTCCCTAAAATAGAGATAGCTGACACTCGTGAACTTCGTCGTAAAAAAATCATGAAAGAAGGAGATATTTCTCCTCAACTTGAACAAGCATCAAAGAGGGTATTGGATATGGGAGGACAAGTTATCCTTTTCCGTAATCGTCGTGGATTTGCTCCAATTGTAGAGTGTCAAACCTGTGGGTGGACTCCCAAATGTAAGAACTGTGATGTTTCAATGACATATCATAAATATCTTAATCAACTTACGTGTCACTATTGTGGATATACCTATGAGATACCAACCAAATGTCCTGCTTGCGGATATCCCACAATTGAGGTAAAAGGTTTTGGAACGGAGCATATTGAGGAGGAGGCTTCAAATGCATTTAAAGATTATCCCGTTGCAAGAATGGATTTGGATACGACACGAAGCCGAAAAGCATACGAGGATATTATCTCTGAATTTGAGAATGCTACTACACGCGTGTTAATAGGTACTCAAATGATAACAAAAGGATTAGATTTTGAGCGCGTTGGAGTAGTGGGTATTTTAGGAGCTGACTCACTGCTTAATATGCCTGATTTCAGAGCACACGAAAGGGCTTTTCAAATGATGGAACAAGTTGCCGGGCGAGCAGGACGAAAAGGGAAACAGGGTCATGTTATTGTTCAAACATCGCAAGTTGAGCACCCAATTATAACACAATTGTTAAGTCATGATTATAAGAGAATGTTTAATACTCAGCTTGTTGAAAGGCAAGAGTTTAATTATCCTCCATATACAAGACTTATATATATATATATAAAAGGTCGTAATGAGGTAAGAGTTCAACAAGCATCAAAATGGTATGCCGACCTATTAAGACAATCGTTTGGAGCAAGAGTTTTAGGTCCCGACAAACCTGTTATTGGTAGAGTACAATCAATGTATATCAGAAAAATTGTTCTTAAATTAGAGAATAACTCCTCTATCCAAAAGGTTAGAGAGATTATTGCAGTTGCTGAAAATAATTTTTATCTACAAAGAGACTTTAAATCTTTAGTTTTGTATTATGATGTAGATCCAATGTAACAGTTATTGTTGATAAAAGAGAATAAATAATAAAATTATGTTTTTTTACTAAAGCTGCTGTATGGTTTAACTCTTATTTTCATTTGCAATATTATATTTGCGATGTTTAAAGAAACATAGTACAAACTTTTTAATTTTATTATCATGAAGAATTTATTGATTAAAAGACTTTTTTTATTGACGACATTATTAGTTGGTTTTTTTATGATTTCTTGTAGCGATGATGAAAGTAAAGACGATCCAGTACCAACATCACCTGATGTAACGGTTAAGAACGTAAGTTTGAACTATTCTGTCAGTTTGGCTAAGCCTTATTATGACTATTTTGATGTTACAGTTGAGTATACTCATGAGAATGGATTGGTAAAGCAAGAGGCTATTAATGACAACTGGAATAAATCATACACAATGAGCTATGAAGAAGCTCCGGAAAATGTTGTTTGCAAAGTTGATATTGTTCCGAAAAATCCCCTTCCTGCCATAGAAGACGGAGTAAATTATAGAATTGATGGCAATATTACAGCCAATGTGGCAGGCTATACTGCAGAAGGAGTTCAGAATAAAAACTTCGGGTGGAATGGTAGATTTTCTGCCTCTGGAGAGAAGACTACCAGAGAATTTGAAATTTACACTTCCAAGTCTCATAATCTTTTAAATTTCAGTTACCAAAAAGGTTCTCCTAATCCAACAGAATAATAAATTCAAAATTTCATATTATACTAATTGCTGCCATATCCCCTGAGGTGTATGCCAGCAATCATATAGTAATTTTTTAAAAATTTTTATCATAGCAATTGATGTTTATTGGGTTTTATCTTGTAACTTTGTAAAAGTTTAATAGAAAAAATTCTAACACTAAATAAAGTAAAATAATTATGTCAAAAGTAACAGTTATCGGCGCCGGTATGGTGGGCGCAACTTGTGCAAACGTATTGGCTGCTCGCGAAGTAGCAAGCGAAGTTGTATTAATTGATATCAAAGAAGGTCTTTCAGAGGGTAAAATGCTTGATATGTACCAAGCATCAGTTACTACTGAATTCAAGACTAAACTTACTGGATGTACAAACGACTACAAAAAAACAGCTAACTCAGATGTTATCGTTGTAACTTCAGGAATCCCTCGTAAACCGGGAATGACTCGCGAAGAGTTGATAGGGACAAACGCAAACATTGTTAAAAGCGTAGTTTCTCAAGCATTGGCTTACTCTCCACGAGCAATATTTATTATTGTATCTAACCCGATGGATACAATGGCATACTTAACTTTGAAATCAACAGGTCTTCCCAAAAATCGTGTAATAGGTATGGGTGGAGCATTAGACTCTTCTCGTTTCCGTTGCTATTTGGCAAAAGCTGCTAATGCAAACATTCACGATGTTGACGGTATGGTAATTGGTGGGCACGGAGATACAACAATGATACCCTTGACATCAAAAGCCACCATCAAAGGAGTTCCTGCATCACAATTCCTTTCAAAGAAAAAATTGGAGCAAGTTGCTGCAGACACTATGGTTGGTGGAGCAACATTGACAGGTCTTCTCGGAACATCTGCATGGTACGCACCCGGAGCAGCAGCAGCATCTGTTGTTGAGGCTATCTTAGGAGACCAAAAACGTATCATACCTTGTGGTTGCTACTTAGAGGGAGAGTACGGACAAGAGGATATTATGATTGGAGTTCCTGTTGTTATCGGTCGAAAAGGTATTGAGAAGATTGTAAAAGTTGAATTAACAAAAGAGGAACAAGCTAAATTTGAGGCTTCTGCTGATGCAGTTCGCAAGGTTAATCAAATTCTTAAAGATACAGGAGCTATCTAAAAAAAGATACAATATTATAAAGTAAAGAGGGTAGGTCAACGACCTACCCTCTATCTTTTTTATATTAATACAATTAATTAATCATCAAAACCAAGGAATCCTCCGTTTTTGTCAAATTTTAAATCAATTCCATTTTGTAGCTCTACCTTGTATTGGAATGACATGAACTCTTTGTCTATCTCAATCTGGCAAACACAAATACCTCCGTGATTCTCGGTAACATAAGAAGCTATAGCTGCAGGAAGAACATTTTGAGACAAACAAGCGTGCTGAGCATCAATGTTTGTCCATTCTCCTTTTGACGTAAAATCGATTTTTGTTCCATCAGAGAAATAAACAGTATAATCTGTTCCTACTATTTCGCTATCCTTCACTACAGAAACAATTTTTTTATCTGCAAAATTAGTTTTTACGAAAGTTTGTGCTTTTTCAGGGATTGATTTAATATCGACAGCAGTTTCTCTTGCTGATGTATAACACACTGAAGATGAGAGTGTGAAAATGGTCGCAATTGTAAAAATAAATCTTTTCATAAATGTTAATTTTAAGAGTTTGTAATGCAAATATATATTATAATTTTAACAATCCAAGCAAATTTACATTATTTATGATTTTTCAATAATAAGAAATATATAATACATTATATATAAGAGAAGGCGAAAAATCTGTAAATAAAATTGATGAAATTAGCAGAATGTCGTATAAAGGCATAAAAAGACTCTTTTTGATTATATGAATAAATTTAGTACAAAAAAGTTCACAAAAAGATAAAAAATAACTCACTGAGAGATAGGGTATTTACGAAAAGGGGTAAAAATTTTCAGAAAAAAGTTGTAAAAATATTTGGTGGGAAAGGAAAAGAGTAGTACCTTTGCACTCGCTTTCGGAAAGGAAGCAACAAAAAAAGAGATCATTGAATATTTGAAAAAGACAAAGTAGTACGAGACGAGTAAATAAAGTCAACGTCAAAACTAACTTTAGACACTAAAGTAATTTTGAGCATCGGATCGGGTTTGTAAGAGAAAAAAGATAAAA
>JAZNCN010000003.1:0-84386 GCA_045587545.1 Candidatus Caccoplasma sp. | reverse complement strand
TTGGAGGTTCATGTTTACAAATATCAGGAGCAACAGACAAAACATATTTGCAACTTTTCAAAACAAAATATGAAACAGCCAAATCGGGCGATTATTTGACTATACGCTATAAAGTTCTTTCAGGAACAGGAACAATAACATGGGCATGTTCAAAAGAGGGAGATGAAACAAATGTCGTAGAAAAAGTAATAAAGGCAAACGCAACATATGCAACAGGCGATGAAGATGCAAATGGCTGGTTAACAGTAAGCACACAAATCAGTAATCGCCAATTAAAATTACAAAGTTCAACAATAGCACAGATAGGTTTGAAATTTACCAATACTTCCGATGACTTTAAAATACTGATAGGTCAAATATCACTAACAAGAGGAGAAGTAGGTAGTTCTGCACTCCCCAACGTTCCTGTTGTGGATAAGGTTAAAATGATGGCTCGCAACTACAAAGGAGTTGATATGAAAATCATATATAATATGACCAATGCATACACAGGAACACCAAAAGAGGCATATGAACCTATATATAATTCAGATGTTAATACTTCATACTTCCGTATTTATACACAACAAGAAGGTAAAGATGAAAAAGTCTTTACAGCAACAACATCTTGGGCAGCATATGTAGTAGCGGCACCGTATGATACAGAAATAGGAGGAAAAATACGCATCGGAGTATCAGCAGTGAGCCTTGATGGCGAAAAAGAGAGTGAAATAGCATGGGGCGAATGGTTGGAACCAATGACTATTGAACCAACAATAGTTGAGGGAACAGAAATAGATAAACCTATAATAAAAGCAAATGAAGAATTCACAATAAAATATATTGACAGCAATCACCCTGCAGCAACATGGGAAGTTATAAACTCATTGACAGGAGCTTCTGTTAAAACATTCAATAATACAAAATCAATAACACTGTCATTGCCAAATGAAGGCTCTTACGATGTGAAAATAACCAATAGCGATGGGACAGTAGCGTACACTCGCGGAATTATTCAAGTATCGCCTATAGGTACAGGAGCGATACCTATTTTAACATCTCTTGCAGCCAGTACAAATAAAGCATATAAAGATGATGAAATAACATTGTCATATACAACATCTCGTTTAGGAGAGGGAACAGTATCTCGTTCAGTAAAAGTAGAAGATCCCAATTTGTTGCGTTTCCCTGAAGTTGTTGGTTCACGCCCATACACATATATGATGTGGTTTAAGACCGATAAACTAACCCACAACAGTCAAGGAACAAATTTAATTGACAAACGAAGTTTTACGGAGTCATGGCCACACAATAATTGGGGCGATTTCTGGGTGACTATTCGTCCTGAGCAGATGGCATTGAAAGAGACCGGGGCAACATCAACTGCCGCAGATAAAATACATTTGGAAAATGAGATATCGTTTAATACTTACGGTTGGACAGAACATGATTCTCCCAATTCTAATATGATGTCAAACGACCATAGTGTAAACGAAGGCCAATGGACACACATAGCCGTAACATTTGGAGTTGATAATAAACAAAAAATGTATTTCAACGGAAAAAAAGTTGCAGAAACCACAATCCAACATATAACAAACAATGCTGTAAGAGTACAGGGAAGTAGTGTTTATGTAGGAGGAACAAGTGTCTATAAGAGCGGATTTAATGGTTGGGTAGATGAATTCCAAGTATGGGATCGAGTATTAACTGATACAGAGATACAAGCAGCCATGAAAGGATACTCTGTAGCACCAAGCGGATTGCAGGGATATTGGACTTTTGAGACAACCACTGAGAATAGTGAAGGAAAGAAAGTATTCCCCAACTTAGGGAAAAAAGGTTCGTCATATGTTGCAGAGATGATCTCGACATTAGGAGAAGAGAATACCTCTTCAGATAAAGTAGAGACAGTAATCAATGCGTCAAACGATGAGTTGGGTAATCCAATGATTTCAGGAAGTTACCAAGTAACAACAATCCCCGAGTGGAATACACCAGAAGCAGAGTTGACAACATTGTCAAATGGAGCAAGAATATCATACAATGCTACAGGAACATATACCACAGGATTAACCCTTAAAAATATGTGGGGTAGTAGCGAAACCAAATTGGTTGATATAGTAATAGTACCATATCCCGATGGAATAGAAGGAGCTGTTGTTGACCAAATGAGTCTATATCCCAATCCATTTACCGATTATGTAAATCTATCGTTTGTAAAAGAGGGGGCATACACAATAGATATAGTAGCCCTTGACGGGAAATTGATAGAGAGTAAATCTCTATCAGTAGAGGCAAACGAGATAGTAAGGGTTGATGTCAATGGAGACAAGGGAATATATATACTAAAAGTTGTTGCTGAAAATAATTCAATTGTTCGTACAATTAAACTTGTAAAAAGATAAGTTTATACGAATTTATAACCATATTTCATAACGACAGATATGAAAAAAATCGTAATCGTAGGAGCAACATCAGGAATAGGAATGGAGAGTGCAAAACTATTCTTACAAAACGGATATATAGTAGGATTGGCAGGACGAAGAGACGAAAATCTCCTCTCCCTTCAAAAAGAGTATCCGCAAACAGCATTTATAAAAAAGATAGATATAACAGAACAAGAAGCTCCACAACAACTATTGGAGTTGATTGATGATATGGGGGGAATGGATATATACTTGCATGTATCAGGCATTGGCTTTCAAAATAAAGAGTTGCAACCACAAATTGAGATTGATACAGTAAAAACAAACTGCTTGGGAATGACACAGATGGTAATAAAGGCTTACGATTACTTCTCAAAAAACGGAGGAGGACAAATTGCCGTAGTTTCATCAATAGCAGGGACAAAAGGCTTAGGAGTAGCACCTTCCTATTCAGCAACAAAACGTTTTAATAATATATATCTTCAATGCTTGGCGCAATTGTCAAGAATGCGTGGCGATAAAATATCATTTACCGATATACGTCCCGGATTTGTAAAGACAGCCCTATTACGTAGTGCAAACTACCCAATGAAGATGCAAGCCGGCTATACGGCAAAAAAACTATATAAGGCGGTCGTAAATAAGAAGAGAGTAGCAATAATAGATTGGCGCTATTCTATATTGGTAGCCTTTTGGCGACTAATACCCAACTTTATATGGGAACGTCTTAAAATAGTAAAAACAAAATAGTTAAAATAAAGAACGTATCATGTTATGCATATGATACGTTCTTTATTTTAAACAATTGCTTAAATTTACTTTTATAGTAACAACAATAGCCTATTATCTACCTGCCTGCTATGGCGGAAAAAAAGATGTGCTGCTACTTGTAGTGCCTATGAATATGGGAGTGTCTATGTGAAATCTTACCACTCTTTTTAGGTCCTTGATTACCCTTTATAATAAAGTATATACCGGCGATAATAAAAGGGATACTAAGAAGTTGTCCCATATTAAGCCATATACGTTCCATCATCTCTATCTCAAACAGTTCTTGAGGTTGTTTAAGAATTTCAATAAAGAATCTTGAACCAAATACCCATAGCATGAATGTCCCAAACAATACACCTCTGCGGTTACCCATATCTCTCTTCCAATACATAAACATTAATGTTACAAATAGTGTCAGATAAGATAATGATTCATATATTTGAGTCGGGTGCGATGTCATTGTATATTGTGGGGTTGCTCCGTTTTGCCACGCTGCAATATTTGTTATGAAGTTAAAACCCCAAGGCATAGT
Source organism: Candidatus Caccoplasma sp. (assembly GCA_045587545.1). Lineage (GTDB taxonomy): Bacteria > Bacteroidota > Bacteroidia > Bacteroidales > G3-4614 > Caccoplasma_A. Next base: position 80,675 of record JAZNCN010000003.1, on the reverse strand, counting down.
GGTTTCGTAGCCAAATATTTCGTGATTCATAAGGTTTCCCAAGCGAATCATTGAAGCAACAAGAGCTACAGGAATTGCCAATCTGTCTAATACCCATATCATGCTGCGATGAGTAACTTTTTTTGAGAATATAAATATGGCAATAAGTATCGCAATTGCTCCTCCGTGGCTTGCAAGTCCGCCTTCCCATATTTTCAATATCTCCCAAGGATGTTCCGAGTAGTATTCCCAACCATAAAAGAAACAATGTCCCAATCTTGCACCAATAATAGTTGCAACTATTACATATATAAATAGTTTGTCGCACCATTCTTCCGGAGCCTTATCATTTTTGAAGATTTTTGCTTCAATATAATATCCAATCAAAAAGCCTATGGCAAACAAAAAACCATACCATCTTATCTCCAATCCAAAGATTGAAAACATCGTAGGATCTGCATTCCAAACAATAGAACTAAGCATTATGTGATAAATAATCTATTAATAATATCTTTTTAATTTTATACAAGATGAGAAATCCACTCCTCTCTCTCTCCGGGTAAAAGATCAATTACAGGAACCTCAGGCAAGGTGTAACAACCGGGTTGTTGGCGGAAAGTTGCACGAGCAGCATTAACCAACATTTGAGCAGTAAGGGCAGGGTTGTTTATCTTCATATTAAACTCAAACAGTTGATTTTGAGTTTTACCCGAAACTCCTTTGCGACACATCATTACACCATGACCCATATCAAGAAGGTTATCAACGCTCTCAACCTGCATAACGTGGGTTTCGTCATTTACAAAATATGCATCTGCTTTTATTGCTTTTGCAACCTCTTCAAATTTGTAGCCATCTTCAACCTCAATATATACCATTCGTCTATGGATACCTGTTCCAACAGGAATAGTCATTGAGAGAGCCGCCTTAACCCCTTCAATAGCTTTAACGGCAACGGTGTGTCCCATGCTCATTCCGGGACCGAAGTTTGTGTATGTGATACCTTTAGGAGCCGCAGCTTCCATAAGAGTACGAACAACAGAATCGCTACCCGGATCCCAGCCAGCCGATATAATTGCAACAGCTCCGTTCTCTTTGGCAACTTTGTTAAGGTTTGCTCTAAGAGCCGATATTCCTGTGTGTATGTCATAACTATCGGCGGTGTTAATACCCAACGATAATATTTCGGTTGCATACTCTTCAACTTTACGAGTAGGAGTTGCAAGAATAGCAACATCAACATTATCAAGTTGCTTGATATCTGTAACAACCTTATATTTTTTTATCTCTTCAGGTATATTGTTTATGTTACGTCTGACAATACCTGCAATCTCCATATCATTTGAAGCCTCAATAGCCTCAATAGTATATTTCCCAATATTTCCGTATCCAACTACGGCAACTCTTTTAATTTTCATATTCTTAAAATTTGATTTCGCAAAATTAATATAATGCAATAATAAAATCCAATTAATTATATTAATATAATTAAAATATATACTAAATAGTTAACCACTTATTTTTCTCAATATCAGAAAAACCTCGTTTCTTTGAATACTCTTCTCTCTGCTCCTCTCCAATATTTATGGTAAAATATTCTGCATTTGGGTTTGCGATCATTATTCCGCATACCGATGCATTGGGATACATAGCTCCGTTTTCAGTAATCTCAATGCCCAAATTCTTAAAATCAATCAGTTTTTGCATATCAAAAATAAGAGATTGGTCGGGTAGGGAAGGGTATCCAACAGCAGGTCTTATGCCGCAACCTATACCTTTTATTATTTTTGTACTATCTCTATCCTCATTTGGAGAGTATCCCCAAATATCACTTTTAACCAGGAAGTGAGTATATGCAGCTGCGGCCTCTGCAATTCTATCGGCAAACGATTGAACAATCAGCGAAGAGTAATCGTCGCCATTGCTCCTATAACTTTCAATCAATCTTTGAATATCCATGCCTGCTGTAACAGCAAAAACACCTATATAGTCCTCACTGTTTTCAGATGAGGGTAATATATAATCGCTAAGAGCAAGATATTTCTCCCCGTTCTCTTTTCTCTTTTGTTGTCGTAAAGTAGGAATTACAACCTCCCTATTATCACCCAATACAATCTCTCTCTCCTCTGAATAGGCTTTATAAAATTTTACAGAGGCTTTTATTTGAGGGTTAATACTCTCTATTATAGAATCAATAATGCGAATACAATCTTTGTGCAGTTGCATAGCTTCCGAGGCTTTTTTGCGTTTGCTCTCATCAAACGACGCAAGCCATGATGCTTTGCAGTGGTCGCAGCCGCTAATGTACGCAACGGAGGCATATTTACCACTTAAATTCCAAACGTAAAAAAATTGTCCCCAATTAATAAACTCCATCAGTTCCTTTATGCTAAAACAGAGATTAATCTCTTCGCCAAACCTATTTGGTTTAACAGGGGTATAGTTGTTGCAATACACTTTTCCGCTCTCTTCTTCAGCTACCGATAAAGGTATAATATCATTTATGGCTTTATCTTCTCTTAAAACTCTTTGGCGCTCTTTAACCTCTTTAATGAAGTTGTCGCGTAATTTGTCATTTGTAAGTTTAGCAGCCACAATAGGGTCTTGCGATGCATCTTTTACATAAACTACTGCTCCGCTGTATAATGGAGCAATTTTTACTGCAGTATGAAGTTCCGAAGTGGTTGCCCCACCAATCAGCAAAGGAATATCAAGCCTTCTTTTTTCAAGTTCTTTTGCAAGGTTGCACATCTCATTTAACGAAGGGGTGATAAGTCCGCTTACTCCTATAATATCGGCATTAACTTCCAATGCTTTTTCAATAATAGCCTCTGTCGGAACCATAACTCCAAGGTCAAAAACTTCGTAGTTATTGCAGCCCAATACCACTGAAACAATATTTTTGCCAATATCATGAACATCGCCCTTTACAGTAGCAAGAACAATTTTTCCTGCACTCTTTGTTGTTGACGATTTCTCATTCTCAATATATGGTTGCAGTATCTCAACAGCTCTCTTCATTGTTCGAGCACTCTTCACAACTTGCGGTAAAAACATTTTGCCTTCGCCAAAAAGAGTACCCACTTGGTTCATACCCTCCATTAAAGGCCCTTCAATAATGGCAACAGCACTCTTGAACTCTTTAAGAGCCAATTCAATGTCGCTCAGTAAATTTTCGGCATTGCCTTTTATTAAAGCATTAGCCAATCTCTCTGATAGAGATATGTTTTCCAATAATGTTTCATTACTATTGCTTTTGTTCTCAATCTTTTCGCCCTTTACCCTCTCTGCAATCTCAATAAGGTGTTCGGTTGCATCATCTCTGCGATTGAGTATAACATCTTCAACAGCCTCTAAAATATCTTTTGGGATATCATTATAACATACATTTGTTGCAGGGTTTACAATAGCCATATCCATACCGGCATTTATGGCGTGGTATAAAAATACCGAATGCATAACCTCTCTTATGTAGTTATTCCCTCTGAAAGAGAATGACAAATTGCTAACGCCACCACTCACTTTGGCATAAGGTAAATTATCCTTAATCCATAGTGTTGCATCAATAAAGTCTTTGGCATAATTCTTATGCTCATCAATACCGGTAGCAACAGCCAATATATTGGGGTCAAATATTATATCGTTGGGGTTTATATCGCACTCTTTTGTCAAAATGTCGTATGCTCTTTTACAAACAGAAATTTTTCTTTCATAATTATCAGCCTGTCCATTTTCATCAAAAGCCATAACAACAAGTGCCGCACCCATCTCTTTGATGCGTTTTGCGCGCTCAATAAAAACTTTCTCTCCCTCTTTCAAACTTATTGAGTTTACAATAGCTTTACCTTGCACACACTTTAAACCTGCTTCAATAACGCTCCAATCCGAAGAGTCTATCATAAACGGCACTCGGCATACATCAGGTTCTGAAGCAAGTAAATTCAAGAATGTAACCATCTCATCTTTTGGATTGAGCATACCATCGTCCATATTGATGTCAATTATCTGAGCACCATCTTTAACTTGTTTGCGGGCTATTAAAAGAGCCTCTTCGTAATTTTTCTCATTAATAAGTCTGAGGAATTTGCGAGAACCTGCAACGTTACATCTTTCTCCTACATTTATAAAGTTATTCTCTTTACATACAGTCAATGGTTCAAGACCAGAGAGAATTAAACTGTTGTTTACTGCAGTTGGGGTATGGGGTGTAGCCTCTCTTGCAATTTCAGACAATAGCTTGATATGCTCAGGAGTTGTACCACAACAACCTCCCATTATATTAACAAGTTTCTCATTTAAGTAGAGAGTCATATCTTCTGCCATCATTAGGGGAGTTTCGTCATACTCTCCAAAACGATTAGGTAATCCTGCATTTGGGTGAACCGATATATAATATGGTGCAATTTCAGAAAGTTCTCTTAAGAAAGGGAGAATATCTTTTGCTCCGAAGGAACAGTTAATACCAATTGAAGTTATAGGAGCATGAGCAACCGATGCAACAAAAGCTTTTATGGTTTGTCCCGAAAGTGTGCGCCCTGCATTGTCCGATATTGTGAGGGACAACATTAAGGGTAACGAAATATTCTTCTCTCTGAAAATGTTTTGTACAGCGTCAATGGCACACTTTACATTTAGAGTGTCAAATATTGTCTCTAATAATATGATATCTACCCCCTCATCAATAAGAATATTAATCTGCTCCTTATAAGCGTTAAAAAGAGAGTCATATGTGATAGCTCTTGTTGATGGGTTATTGACGTCTGGCGATATTGAACAACTTTTATTAGTAGGTCCTATACTGCCTGCTACAAAGCGTGGTTTTTCTTTTGATGAGAACTCTTTGGCTCTCTCTTTAGCAATTCTGACAGCGGTACGGTTTATATTTTCAACATAATTTTCTAAACCATAATCCGATAGCGAAACAGATGTAGCATTGAAGGTATTTGTCTCAATAATATCAGCACCTGCTTCAAGATACGATTTATGTATATCTTTTATTATTTGCGGTTGAGTTAATGCCAATATATCGTTACACCCTTTAAGCTCTGATTTATGCTCTTTAAACAGAGAACCCCTAAAATCCTTCTCGTTCAGTCTGTATTTCTGAATTTCTGTACCCATTGCACCGTCTAGAATTAAAATTCTCTCTTTAAGGAGTTCTTCAAAAATATATCTATTCATTATTTTGATAATCTACTTAATAACTTTGTCGGAATTTTTAGTAATATACTCTTTCCAGCTTTTGCACCCTTTTTCAGATATAGGAGATTTCATTTGGTAGTAGTGGCATAGAGCAGCAGCAACCGCATCAGTTGCATCTAATTGAGGGTCCATCTTATCTTGAGGAATATGTAAAATTCTTCTAAGCATATCAGCTACTTGCTCTTTTGAAGCACTACCATTACCTGTAACTGCAAGTTTTATCTTTAGAGGAGCATATTCGGTAATAGGTAATTCGTGATGAATAGCAGCAGCCATTGCAACACCTTGGGCTCTACCCAATTTAAGCATTGATTGTACGTTTTTACCAAAGAAAGGGGCCTCGATGGCTAATTCGTCAGGAGAGTATTGAGTAATCAATCCCGAAACTCTTTCATATATTCTATTCAATCTCATATAATGGTTTTCAAATTTACTAAGTTTAAGAGTTCCCATAACAACAAGATGCGGATTTTTTCCATCACTCTCAATGATGCCGTATCCCATAACATTAGTACCGGGGTCAATTCCTAAAACTCTGTGCTTTTGAGCCATTTATATGGTTGAAATTAAATTATTAATATGATTTTTGCTATTGCTTAAGCATAACATGCAAAAATACATAAAAATATTAGCATTAATATCTTGTATATTAAAAAAATATTGTACATTCGCAATATATTTGAAATTATTTAACATTTTGTTTTAATTTCAATTTATAAGAGATATAGAATAGAAAAAGTTATAGGATAGTTGTTTTTAAGTATAAACTATGAAGCTAACCTATGATTTGTGTGAATATAGATTAATTGAGGAATTTTCAATGAAAATTTTGAGAGACATAAACTACAAAATCCATTAATCGAAACTTTCGATTAATGGATTTTGTAATGTGTTTTTCATGACTTTGGAAAGGTAGATCCGTGAGGCTTTACCTTTCTTTTTTTTTGAGGTATAAAACAATAAAGGCAGAAGAGGTGAATCTCCTGCCTTTTACGTTATGTAAAGTTGTTTATATTATAAAATACCTTGAGCCATCATTGCTTTTGCAACTTTCATAAATCCTGCAACATTAGCACCTTTTACGTAGTTTATGTATCCATCTTCTTGTTTTCCGTAAAGAGTACATTGTGCGTGAATTTCTTTCATGATTGATTGAAGTTTTGCATCAACCTCTTCTCTGCTCCAGCTTAGTTTGATAGAGTTTTGAGTCATCTCCAATCCACTTACCGATACACCACCTGCATTAGCAGCCTTACCCGGAGCATAAAGTATTTTAGCGTTCAAGAACTCGGCGATAGCTTCAGGTGTAGAGGGCATGTTTGCTCCCTCTGAAACTGCGAAACAGCCATTGGCAAGAAGTGCGCGAGCATCGTCTCCATCAATCTCGTTTTGAGTAGCACTTGGCATTGCAATATCACATTTCTCATTCCAAGGACGAGCACCTTCAACATATTTGCAGCCATATTTTTCGGCATACTCTCTGATACGTCCGCGTTGAACGTTTTTCAAGTTGAAAATATATGCAAGTTTCTCTTCATCAATTCCGTCCGGGTCATAAATGTAACCGTTACTATCAGACATTGTGATAACTTTTGCGCCAAGGCTGATAAGTTTTTTAACTGTATATTGAGCAACGTTACCAGAACCCGATACAGCAACAACTTTATCTTTAATATCAATACCTTTGGTCTTTAGCATCTCAAGCAAGAAGTAAACATTTCCGTAACCTGTAGCTTCTGGACGAACCAATGAACCTCCGAACTCCAATCCTTTACCAGTGAAAGTACCAGTGTTCTCAAGAGCCATTTTTTTGTACATACCGTACATGTAGCCAACCTCACGACCACCAACACCTATATCTCCGGCAGGAACGTCTGTTTGAGGTCCGATATGGCGCCATAACTCAGTAACGAATGCTTGACAGAAGCGCATAACCTCCATATCAGATTTACCACGAGGGCTGAAGTCAGAACCTCCTTTACCACCACCCATAGGAAGAGTAGTAAGAGAGTTTTTGAAAGTTTGCTCAAAAGCAAGGAATTTCAAAATTGAAAGGTTTACTGATGAGTGGAAACGGATACCACCTTTGTAGGGACCAATAGCATTATTGTGTTGGATACGATATCCCATATTTGTTTGAACTTGACCTTTGTCGTCAACCCAAGTTACTCTAAAAGTGAAAACTCTATCGGGTATGCAAAGTCTCTCAATCAAATTATATTTTTCAAACTCGGGGTGTTTGTTATACTCCTCTTCAATTGTCATTAATACCTCTTCAACAGCTTGATGATACTCAGGCTCGTTGGGAAAGCGTCTTTTCAAATCGCTTAAAACTTTTTTTACTTCCATTTTTATTAAAATTTAAATTGTACTTCAAATTAAACACAAACTTTAATTGTGTGGTTTTTTAAGACCGATGCAAAGGTAATATACTAAAACGGAATTTTGCAACTTTTTTGAGTATTTTTTTGACAAAAGATGATTTTTTTACAAATCAACTAACAAAAAGTTTTTATTAATAAAAAAAATATACCTTTTTGTTATAATTAATATTCGGAAAATATACAACATCTATGCAATTAAATAAACTATAAAAAAGTTGTCAGTTAACGAGCATTCGCTCGTTGAATCTGCTCACGCTCGGCAAAGTTTAAGTAAACTTATTTTGCCCTCGCATATTCGCAGATTTGTCAGTTGTTAGTTTTCAACTTCGTTTCTCTTTAATACGACTAATTAGACCAATTGGGCTAATAGGTCTAATACTAACAGTTTTAAAAAAAAAACAACAATGCTAAGTAGCAGTAAATCAGCAATTTACCCCCCCCCTCCCCCGTAGCTGCCGCTATTGCATCTTAAAAAAAATTAGCATATTTTTGCATTAAAGTAGGGACAGAGCATGCTCTGTCCGCAGATGTCAGTTAACGAGCATTCGCTCGTTGAACCCACTCATGCTCGGCATAGTTTATGCATTCATAACTCTGCTTTCGCTTATTCGTGGCTTTGTTAGTTGTCAGCTGTCAGTAATTAAAGAATAGCCTTTTAAGACCTTTTAGGCATTAATAGATAAAAACTTAAATGATCCAAAGAAAAAAGATATTAACCAAAAATATAAAATAAATTATGAAACAATTAAAATTACTATCATTGTTAATAGCAATGTTATTTACTATACCTGTAATAACAAGTTGTAGCGAAGACGAAGAAGACGGATTAATTACAAACGGAGGCAATAGTACCTGTTTGGTAAGTGTCAAATATAGCGAAGGCGGAACAGCAACAACATCAGATACAGAAGTAATGTCAGGTTGGGAAGTCACCCTTACCGCTACACCCGATGAAGAATATCGCTTTGTTAATTGGACAGTCAATGGCGAAGAGGTATCAAAAGAGAACCCTTATACCACAACAATAACCACCTCAACCCAATTCAAAGCCAACTTTGAAAAAGATAACTATGCATTAAAAGTAACAGCAGGCGAAGGAGGTTCGGTTAAATCAACTTCTGAAGGAGAACTTCTAAAGGGAACAAAAGTAACTCTAACTGCTACCCCCAACGAAGGCTATAGCTTTGTTAACTGGACGCTTAATGGAGAAGTAGTATCAACGAAGAATATATATACAATAACTATTACGTCAGATGTAGAATATATTGCAAATTTTATAAGTTATAATGTAACAGTAGAATCAGGAGAAGGCGGAACCGCCAAAACAAGCAAAACCCAAGTTGGGCATAATGGGCAAGTAACCCTTACTGCTACCCCCAACGAAGATTATGGCTTTGTTAATTGGACGGTAAACGGAGTAGAGGTATCAAAAGAAAACCCCTACACTACTAAAATAACAGAAGATGTAGAGTATAAAGCCAACTTTATCAGTCATAAAATAACCGTAACAGCGAGTGAAGGCGGAACAGCCAAAACAAGCAAAACCCAAGTTGGTCATAATGGACAAGTAACCCTAACCGCTACCCCCAACGAAGGCTATAGCTTTGTTAATTGGACAGTCAATGGCGAAGAAGTATCAAGAGAAAACCCCTATACAGCGACAATCACCGAAGATATAGAGATAAAAGCAAACTTTATATCTTTTAAACCAACAAAACCAACAGGCATGGAAAACGGTAAAGGCTACGTAGACCTCGGCTTATCAGTCAAATGGGCTACTTGTAATGTAGGAGCAAATTCTCTCGAGGAGTATGGTTACTATTTTGCATGGGGCGAAACCACACCAAAAACAACTTACGATTGGAGTACCTATAAATACTGTAATGGCACAAGAAAATCAATGACCAAATACTGCACAGATTCATATTATGGCACAGTAGATAATAAAACCACATTAGAACTTTCAGATGATGTAGCCCATGTAAATTGGGGCGGCAGTTGGCGAATGCCCACAGAAGCAGAGCAAGATGAGTTAAGAGACACAAATAACTGTACATGGACTTGGATAACTCAAAACGGAGTAAACGGCTATAGAGTAACAAGCAAGAAGAACGGCAACTCTATTTTTCTCCCTGCGGCGGGCTATCGCAACGATAGCAATCTCCGCAGTGCGGGCAGTAGAGGCTACTACTGGTCAAGTTCGCTCAATCCGTACTACAGCTGCTACGCTTACGACTTGGGCTTCTATTCGAGCTATGTGTACTGGGACGGCGGCGACCGTTACGTCGGATGCTCTGTCCGCCCTGTCTGCCCATAAATTTAAACGCATGCGTTTAAATTTAGTTTTTAGAATAACACTCAATAATAAGCAAGAGGTTGTAACGTAATAGTACGCGTTACAACCTTTTGTTGTATTATCCCCGATTTTGGGCGTTTTTTTCGGACGTACCATGGTACGTCCCTACATTAAGATGTCAATAATCAGATAAGTTGAGGAGTAAAATTTTATAACCATACAAGTAGGGACACACGATCGTGTGTCAGCAGTTGTTCCTTTTTAGTTGTACGGTGCTATGCACACCTTAGTTTTTAGCAATAAAGGCTCTAATAACTATTTATTATTCTTTCGGACACAGCATGCTGTGTCCCTACATTAAGGCATTGATAATCATATAAGTTGAGGTGCATAATTTTGTGACATTGCAAGTAGGGACACACGATCGTGTGTCCGATGAAATGTATTATCCCTGATTTTGGTTGACTATTCTTTCGGACACCACTCCGTCGCATAGGAGTTAATACCTCCGTCGTGCAGAGCACTGCACTCCCCATTTTTAGGCACAAATTGACATTTAGTCAATTTTAATTACAATGTAATTACCTAAAAATGCCCCATACTGCGGTCGGATTAACATTCAGTTAATCCTATTTGCAAAAACAAATACCTTGTATGCATGCTGTGTCCCTACATTAAGATATTGATAATCATATAAGTTGAGGTGCAAAATTCTGTAACCATGCAAGTAGGGACACACAATCGTGTGTCCGATGAAATGTATTATCCCTGATTTAGGTTGACTATTATTATATGTCTCTCAGATAACATTTTGTCCATAGTTACCCTACTCATCTTAGTTATATTTCCTAATAAAAGCTTTTATAACCTTTTATGCCCTTTTGGGCCTTCTATAACTTTAATAGTCTTAAAACAACAGCGAGTTGCTCGTATGAGCAACTCGCTTATCTAATAACTGAAAGCTAACAGATGATAGCTGATGAGCTATTCTTCCAAAAGAATTTCAAGTATTTGACATGCAGCTTTTGAAACCGATGTACCGGGTCCGAATATAGCGGCAACACCTGCTTTATACAAGAAGTCATAATCCTGAGCTGGGATAACACCACCGGCAATAACAATTATATCCTCTCTGCCTAACTTCTTAAGTTCTTCAATAACTTGAGGAACAAGAGTCTTGTGTCCTGCTGCAAGTGAAGAAACTCCCATAACGTGAACGTCGTTCTCCACAGCTTGGCGAGCAGCCTCTGCAGGAGTTTGGAACAATGGTCCCATATCCACGTCAAATCCACAATCGGCATAACCTGTTGCTACAACTTTTGCACCGCGGTCGTGTCCGTCCTGACCCATTTTGGCAATCATAATACGGGGTTGACGACCCTCTCTCTTAGCAAACTCTTCGGTCAACTCTGTTGCACGAATAAAGTCTGAATCTTGTTTTGTCTCTGATGAATACACGCCTGAAATAGTTCTGATTACTGCTTTATATCTACCAACAACAACCTCGCAAGCATCAGAAATCTCTCCTAATGTTGCCCTGACTTTTGCTGCTTTAACAGCCAAATCCAATAGGTTGCCTTCTTTGGTTTTAACACACTCTGTAATTGCGTCCAATGCAGCCTTAACAGCAGCCTCGTCGCGGTTGGCTTTAAGGGTATTCAAACGCTCAATTTGTTGTTTACGAACTTGAGTGTTATCAACCTCAAGAATATCAATAGGAGCCTCTTTCTCCAAACGATATTTGTTTACACCCACAATAACTTGTTTGCCAGAGTCGATACGAGCTTGAGTTCTTGCTGCAGCCTCTTCGATACGAAGTTTTGGCAATCCTGTCTCAATAGCTTTAGCCATACCGCCCAATTTCTCAATCTCTTGAATATGCTCCCATGCTTTGTGAGCCAATTCGTTTGTAAGAGTCTCAACGTAATAAGAACCTGCCCATGGGTCAACCTCTTTAGTAACGTAAGTCTCCTCTTGAATATAAATTTGAGTATTACGAGCAATGCGAGCAGAGAAGTCTGTTGGCAATGCAATAGCCTCGTCCAAAGCGTTAGTGTGAAGTGATTGAGTGTGGCCCAATGCTGCACCCATAGCCTCGATACAAGTTCTGCCAACGTTATTGAATGGGTCTTGCTCAGTAAGAGACCAACCAGAAGTTTGGCAGTGAGTACGCAATGCCAAAGATTTTGGGTTTTTAGGATTGAATTGTTTAACAATCTTGGCCCACAACATACGAGCAGCACGCATCTTGGCAATCTCCATAAAGTAGTTCATACCTATTGCCCAGAAGAACGATAGGCGAGGAGCAAATGCATCAATATCCATACCTGCATTAACTCCGGCACGAAGATACTCTAAACCATCGGCAAGAGTATAAGCCAACTCAATATCAGCGGTAGCACCTGCCTCTTGCATGTGGTAACCCGAGATTGAGATTGAGTTAAACTTAGGCATATTCTTTGAAGTATATTCAAAAATATCAGCGATGATTCTCATTGAGAATTCAGGTGGGTAAATGTATGTATTACGCACCATAAACTCTTTAAGAATATCGTTTTGGATAGTACCTGCCATCTCTTCCAATTTAGCACCTTGTTCCAAACCGGCATTAATATAGAATGCAAGGATAGGTAACACAGCTCCATTCATAGTCATTGAAACTGACATTTTGTTCAAAGGAATACCGTCAAACAAAACCTTCATGTCTTCAAGACTGCAAATTGAAACACCGGCTTTACCAACGTCGCCCACAACACGTTCGTGGTCGGCATCGTAACCGCGGTGAGTAGCAAGGTCAAAAGCCACCGACAAACCTTTTTGTCCTGCAGCAAGGTTTCTACGATAGAATGCGTTCGACTCTTCGGCAGTTGAAAATCCTGCATATTGGCGAATAGTCCAAGGACGCATAACATACATTGTGCTGTAAGGACCTCTCAAATAAGGCTCCATACCTGCAACGTAGTTTAGATGTTCCATTCCCTCCAAGTCCTCTTTGGTATATATAGGCTTAACGGGGATAAGTTCGGGGGTAATCCAATTAGCCTCCGAGTTACAAGCTGCGCAAGTTGCACCATTGGCAAATGCGTCATTTATATTTATGTTACTGAAATCTGGTCTCATAGTTCTTATTTGATTGAAAGTTTGCTATTAAACGCTTGCAAAGTTTCAAGAACGTTGCTGCGAACATTTATAAACATATCTATACCTTGAGCTTTAAGTTCTTCGGCACATTCGGGAGCCCCTGCAACAACAAACATTGCACGTCCGTTCAAAGCCTTAAAGGCAGCGGGAGCAAGAGTTGCATACTCCTCGTCGCTTGAACACAATACAACGATGTCGGCACCTGCTTTAACAGCAGCCTCAACACCCTCTTCAACAGTGTCGAAACCAAGATTATCAATAATTTTATATCCGGCACAACCAAAGAAGTTGCCAGAGAATTGTGAGCGAGCAAGACGCATTGCAAGGTTACCTATTGTAAGCATAAATACAGTAGGTTGTTTATCGTTGCCCTCGGTTGCCAAACGTAACTCCTCAAATTGAGTAGCACCACGGCTAAAGTCAAGTGTTGCAAAATCGGGTTCGCATTTACCACCGCCACAGCAACCGCACTTCTCAGGTTTAACAATCTTGTCGGCAGCCTTCTCGTTGATGTTAGGATATTGGTTAGTTCCCAATAAAATCTCTCTACGGCGAGCAATAGCAGTTCTGCGTGCATTGCCCGAAGCATTAACTCCGTTTTGAACGCTACCGCTCTTAACAGCAGCATAGAAACCACCCTCTGCCTCAACTCCTTTAAATAATTTCCATGCTTGTTCAGCAATAGAGGCTGTTAAGTTTTCAACGTAATATGAGCCAGCCGAAGCATCAGTAATCTTATCAAAGTGCGACTCCTCTTTCAACAAAAGTTGTTGGTTGCGAGCAATACGCTCAGAGAACTCGTCGCTCTCTTTGTATGTTGCGTCAAAAGGTGTAACACAAATTGAATCAACACCAGCTAAAGCTGCTGACATAGTCTCAGTTTGAGTACGCAACAAGTTAACGTGAGCATCAAAAACTGTAAGGTTGAATTTTGAAGTCTCTGCATGAGATGCAATTTTTGCAGCACACAAACAAGCAGGTTTGTAAGCGGCAACAATCTCAGCCCACAACATACGAGCAGCGCGGAATTTTGCTATCTCCATAAAGAAGTTTGAAGAGATACCAAAATTGAATTTGATGTTTTTAGCAGCATCATCAACGTTTATGCCCTTATCGGTTAGCATACTCATATACTCGTTACCCCAGGCAAGAGCATAACCAAGCTCCTGAGAGATATACGAACCTGCATCGCAAAGCATAACAGAATCAACAGCCAAAACTCTGAATTTTGGCAACTCTGCCGATGCTTTTACAAGGTTTGCGCATATATCAGCCAACCCCTCAATATCTTTACCTTTAACAAGTAGTTTTTTGAATGGGTTATAGTTTAACGAACCTTTAACTTTCTCTTTATCTGCGCCAATGCTTGAAACGTAAGCCTTGAAAGTTTCAAGAAGATTTTCAGCTTGACGTACACAGCAACGGAAGTTAATCTCTATATTTTCAATATCAATTCCGTTAAGCAAAGTAGCAATACCTTCTGCATTAATGCTCTCTGCATCAACTTTAAATCCAAGAGAAGTAACTCCTTTGGTAAGAACATCTTTGGCTTTTGCGTTAGCCTCGGCAATATTTTTGGCAACGATGTCTTGACGTATTAGCCAAACGTTATCACACTTAGTACCACGTACATAAGGGAATTCGCCGGGAACAGAATCTGTCGATTTCATTCCTTCGGTGTCTTCGGCTCTGTACATGGGCTTAACATTAAACCCCTCGTTTGTTCTCCAAACAAGTTTCTTTTCAAAGTCGGCTCCTTTCAAGTCTGCCGTAACTTTTTCAATCCACGCCTCTGTTGATACAGGTGGAAATTGTTCGAATAATTTTTCTTTACTGTTTGCCATAGTCTTTCCAGACCTTAATATGTTAGAATAATAGTTATCAATCAACAACGTAATTACATTATGTAATAAACATTGTATCTGGCAAATTTACAGAAAGATTTTAATAAAAGGAAATTTTATAGTAGATAAATCTATTAAAAATTATGATTACTTATTTATCATTAGTTACTCTAATGACTTAAAAGACCTTAATGACTCTATTAACTAAAAACTAACAACTACCCCGAAGGTGGCGGTTGAGTTTACGAAACCAACAACTAACAACTGATAACTCTCTCTCCCAACTCTTTAGCAAACTCTTTTTTTATAGTATTGTAGCTGTTTAACTCTTTAAGAAGAGACATTATTTTTTCGTTATCTTTCTCGCGGAATGCTGTTTTTAACAATAGGTTTAGTCGTTTTATATGTTCACTGACAACAGCATCTTTGAGTTCTGTAACAATACGTCTTGCCAACCCGACAACACGCTCCTCTTCGCTCTTCATTGTCTGCTTTTGGCTCAAACGATATTTTTCGCTTATAAGGTCAACGGCAATTTTACTGATTACTTCCTCTCGGTGGTTCAAAAAGTGTTTTGTAAGAGGTTGGTTTATTTCATTAACATACTCTTTCCAAAATCTAATTTTTTCGTTTTCACTACTTGTGCTTATTTGCTCAAAGGTGAATATCTCTTTTTTTGAAATTTCTGAGAGCTTTTCTTGTAACTCCAATGCCTCATTTACAATTTTTGAATATATCTCTGTTGTAAAAGTTATGCCGTCATTATTAAGCTCTGATAAGATAAAGTTTAATACGTTTGACATATTGCCTTCGGCATTAATCATAGGAGTAAAGCCGTATTTAATTATAAATCTTACAATTTTACGTTCATAAGCCTCTATGACCGAGTTTTTTGTTGTTTCAATACCTATTGGTGCAGGAGATGAAACAGGGTGCTCGTCTTGTGCCGTAATAGGTGCTGATTCTTGTTGCATTGGTGCAGGAGATGAGCCTGTTTCTGCTTTTTTAAGACGTTCGGTAGCAACAGTTTTTAATAGTACATCTTCACGCATCTCCATAATGCGGCTACACTCTTTGATATAAACAGAGCGGGTTATCTCATCGGGGATAACCGCTATTGATTGAACAATATCGTTAATCAATCCTGCTCGTTTTAGAGGGTCATTACCGGCATCTTTTATAAGAAGGTTTGTTTTGAATGTTATAAAATCGGTTTCGTTACGTTTTATATATTCGGTAAACTCTGTTGCGCTCTGTTTTTTTGCGAAAGAGTCGGGATCGTCGCCATCGGGGAGTAATACCACTTTAACCTTCATACCCTCTTCAAGCAACATATCAATACCTCTCAACGAGGCTTTTATACCTGCTGCATCGCCGTCGTATAAAACGGTAATATTTTCGGTAAAACGGTGTATCTGTCTTATCTGTCCGTTGGTAAGAGATGTTCCCGAAGAGGCAACAACGTTTTCAATGCCTGCCTGATGCATCGAGAGCACATCTGTATAACCCTCAACCAAAAAGCAGTTGTTCTGCTTTACCATTGCACTTTTGGCTTGGAAAATACCATATAAAACATTACTCTTGTGATATACCTCCGATTCGGGCGAGTTCAAATATTTAGCGGTCTTTTCGTTTGTTTTGAGAATACGTCCGCCAAAAGCAATTACCTTGCCTGCAAGCGAGTAAACAGGAAATATAACTCTGCCTCTGAAACGGTCAATTATAGAGTTACCGTCTTGGCTCTCAATACACAAACCTGTTTTAATAAGATACTCTTTTTTGTATCCTCCCTTTGTTGCGGCAACAGCAAGAGCGTCGCGTTTTTCGGGCGAGTATCCCAATCCAAACTTATTTATTATATCCTCTCTAAATCCGCGTTCTTTAAAGTAAGCTAAACCAATAGCTCTGCCTTCGTCTGTCGAAAGTAGGTTCTCGCTAAAGAAATTCTTTGCAAACTCATTAACAATAAGCATGCTTTCGCGAGTTGTTTTGGCAACCTTCTCTTTTTCGGAGAGTTCGCGCTCTGCAATCTCAATATGGTATTTATTGGCAAGATATTTAAGAGCCTCGTAATAGGTCATCTGCTCATGCTCCATAATAAAATGGACGGCAGTACCACCTTTGCCGCAGCTGAAACATTTGCAAATGCCCTTAGATGGCGAGACGCTGAACGAAGGTGTCTTTTCGTCGTGAAAAGGACATAAACCTATATAATTGACACCGCGCTTACGTAGCGACACAAAATCAGATACCACCTCAACAATATCGGCAGCGTCCATAATTTTGTCAATAGTAATTTGGTCAATCATATAGCTTGCAAATTTATTTAATCAATCTTAGGAGAACTTCCCATTTCAAAAGTTATAGTGCCACCATTCATAATTTGTTGGTGGGTTATTTGATTAAGTTCGTAAGGTTCTCCGTTTAAAAGAGTCTTTTGAATGTATATATTCTCTTTTGATACATTGGGTGCAAAAATAGTAAAACATTTGCCATTGCTCAAATTAATTTTTGCACTTTTAACAATAGGAGTACCAATCTCGTATGTTTGAGAAGCAGGGTTCATAGGATAAAATCCCATTGCACTGAAAACATACCATGCTGACATCTGTCCGCAATCCTCATTACCGCACAATCCCGAAGGAGTATCGTTATAAAGTTCGTGCATAACTTTTGCCGCATACTTTTGTGTCAGCCAAGGCTCATTAGTGTAGTTAAAAGCATATGCAACGTGGTGGCAAGGCTCATTACCGTGAGCATATTCTCCAATCATACCTGTTGAGAATATTGGTAAATCATCAGAAGTTGAGATAGAGAACAACTCTTTCATACGCTCTAAAAATTTATCATCGCCAAGAGTCTTTTTTAACCATAAAATATCGTGGTGAGCACCCCAAAGATAGTGCCATGAGTTACTTTCGGTAATATGTTCGGTATAATCGCCGGGCTTAAATCCTCTAATGAATTTACCATTACTGTGGCGAGCCTGCAAGAATTCTGTTTCGCTGTTAAACAAATTACGATAAAACTCGGCCCTTTTGGCAAAAGTTTTAGCAATATCATCATTACCCATCTTTTCAGCCATTTGAGCAATACACCAATCGTCAAAAGAGTACTCAATTGTTTTTGAAACCGACTCTTTCTCAATATCGTAGGGGATATAACCATACTTTTTATACTCATCTAAAGCCCTGTAACCTTTAACATTGGCAGTGGCAACACAAGCATTTAAAGCCTCTTCTGCATCAAAATTGCCAATGCCTTTAAGGTAGGCATCAACAATAACAGGTACAGAGTGATACCCAATCATCATATCGGTTTCGTTACCGTAAAAACTCCAAACAGGAAGTCGCCCAAACTCTTTGTAGTGGTTTAAAAACGACTTGACCATATCATTCACTCTGTCGGGGCAAATATACGTATATAGAGGGTGTGCGGCTCTGTAGGTATCCCATAACGAGAATGTACCGTATGTAATCATCGTAGAGTCTCTGTGAATAACTTTATCAGTTCCTCTGTAACTGCCATCAACATCACTTGCAATAGTGGGGGCAGTCATAGTGTGATAAAGAGCGGTGTAAAATGTGCGTAAAATAGTGGTGTCGGGGCTTTCAATCTCAATTTTAGAAAGTTCTCTGTTCCAACAATCGTAAGCTGCCTTACGGTAAGCATCAAAACCACCCTCAATCTGTTCTGCTTGTAAATTTAGCTCAGCACCCTCAATACCTGTTTGAGAAATAGCGGTTCTGATAATTAAGGTATCGCCCTCGTTGGTGTCAAAGTCCATTCTTGCAATAACGCTATAGCCTCCCTTGTCAAGAGCGGTAGAGTCTATTTCGGCATATTTAAAAGGTCGAGAAAGTTTTGAAACAAAATATATCTTTTGGTCTTGCGCCCAGCCTGTAGAGTATCTGTAACCTTTAATAGTAACCGAGTCGGCAAACTCAATGTGGCTGTCAATGGTAGCGTCCCAATTCATGGCCTTTGCCAAATTTAAGAATACCGAAGCCTCTGCGTTAGGGAATGTATATCGTTGAATACCACAACGCTCAGTGGCTGTAAGTTCAACCTTAATATTGTAATCTTTTAATAGAACTTTATAATAACCAGCCTCTGCAACTTCGCTATCGTGCGAAAATTTAGAGTGAATACCCAGTGGAGCCTCTGCCACGTTATAAGGATTTGTAACAGGCATAAACGAAATATCATAAAGGTCGCCTGCACCGGTACCGGTAAGGTGGGTATGGCTGAACCCTGCAATAGTACTATCGGGGTAGAAATAACCTGCAATTCTATCCCAACCGGGCAACCCATTATCGGGGCTGAGTTGCACCATACCAAACGGAACAGTAGCACCCGGATATGTATTACCTGTAAAATCAGTACCAACAAAAGGATTTACAAATTGAGCATAATCCATTGCTTTATCGTATTTACTACAACTTGTAAATATGAGTATAAAGATGAAAAATAAAAATTTGCGCATAATGTATAGTTATTAAATCTTTTAGCAAAGATACGCATAAGCGAGCAAGAAATAAGAAGTTTACTTCAATATTTTTTACAGCGAGTGAAAGTATTTTCGATGTTTACATCAAAGATACGCATAAGCGAGCAAGAAATAAGAAGTTTAGTTCAATATTTTTTACAGTGAGCAAAACAATAACAAACTTGCTTGAATATTTTTTAGGAAAAGAGATATTAAGAAAAAGCGATATCCCCATGAGTGTTGTTCAGAAGAAAAATAATTTATAATTTTGTATTGTCATATACCGATATCGGTACTGACAGAACATTTTATTTGAAAGTGTTTTTCGTATTGTCTTAAATAGAAAATGTGGAAGTTTTCAATAACAACAAGACGGCGGACAACACCTTCCTTGTCTAGTCATGTGATAACGTTTAGAACGTATCTCATACTATTCAAGTGTGGGGTATCGCATCGTTTATTGTTGTTATAGGTCTTTCCACAACCTTCTATTTGATAAACGAAAGTCATCTCCACACTTTCTTTATGCGTTTAATTGTCATTTTGGAGGTGAATGGCATAACTAAACATAAGCTATGGCAGCACAAACTTTCAATTACCTCTCAATTTCCACCCTTGAAGATAGGTTAAAACAAATAATTCTACTAAAAATATCAATTTTTTTAAGATAGAGATATAGTAACTATATCTATTTTGTTGCGAAGCAAAATAAACTTTATAGAAGAATAAAATAATCAAAAACATTAACCAATATAAAACTCAATAATTATGCAACAAAACTACATTAAACAATTGTTGATGTTGTTGGCATTCATACCAATAGTGTGCCTATCGGCTCATGCAACCGACTATATGAATGTCTATTTAACATCACAAGGCTCATTTCAGTCAATTGCAATTGACGAAATAGAGAAAATCACCTTCCCCTCGGAAGATGAAGCGAACATCTCTATTTCGGGTATAATAACCCCCATGGCAATAGACAACATAGAGGTTATCACCTTTGGCGATACCGATATCACCTCCATAGAGGAGGCTGTAGCGGAGGTAGCTGATATAGAGATAATCTATAGCAATGGCGAAGTCCGCATAACCTCGCCTGAGCAAATAAACCAAGTACAGCTATACAATATTCAGGGCGTATTGATTAAGTCGCTTGCCCCCGGAGTAGAAACTGCAACACTTGATGTAAGCAACTACCCCACAGGCATCTATATTGTAACCGTACAATCAAAAGGAGAGATAGTAACAAAGAAAATAATAAAATAGTTGTTAGTCTTTAGTTGTACGGTACTTCGTACCTTAGTTTTTAGCAAAATAAAGACTCTAACAACTAACAACTACCCGTAGGGCGGCAGAGTTTAGCGATGCCGACAACAAACAACTCAAAAAAATATGAAAACAAAATTAATTACATTGCTAATAGCAATATTTGCCATAGTAGGTAGTGCGGCAGCACAAATAAAAGTAAATATTTACAAAGGAGGCGATATATTATATAGTCTTTCAGTAAATGAAATTGATAGTATAAAATTTGAGCGACAACAACCAATCTACAACGGTCATGCCTACGTTGATCTCGGCTTGTCAGTAAAATGGGCAACCTGCAATGTAGGTGCAACAACACCGGAGGAGTATGGCGATTACTTTGCTTGGGGCGAAACAACACCAAACGAGTACAACTTTTGGGATAGCTATAAATATTGTAATGGCGCATGGAATACAATGACCAAATACTGTATAGATTCAGAATATGGCACAGTAGATAATAAAACCGTGCTTGAACTCACAGACGATGCAGCTCATGTAAATTGGGGAGGCAGTTGGCGAATGCCAACAACAGCAGAGCAAGATGAGTTAAGAGACACAAATAACTGTACATGGACTTGGATAACTCAAAACGGAGTAAACGGATATAAAGTAACAAGCAAGAAGAACGGCAACTCTATTTTTCTTCCTGCGGCGGGCTATCTCGACGATAGCAATCTCAGCGATACGGGCAGTAGTGGCTATTACTGGTCGAGTTCGCTCGATGCGGGGGGCTACAGCTTTAGTGCTTACAACGTGTACTTCGATTCAGACAGCGTGTACTGGAGTGGCAACCTTCGTTTTGTTGGGCAATCTGTCCGCCCTGTCTGTGAGTAGAAATTAAACGTGCACGTTTAATTTCAGTTAACGAGCATTCGCTCGTTGAATCTGCTCACGTTCGGCATAGTTCAAATAAACTTGACTCTGCTCTCGCTTATTCGCAGATTTGTTACTTGTCGGTTTCGTAAACTCAACCGCCCTACGGGTAGTTTTTAGAGCAACAATAAAAACTCAATAATAAACCAAGGGTTGTAACGTAATAGTACGCGTTACAACCTCTTTACTATTTGTTATTAGTCCAATTGGACTAATTAGCCTAATTGGGCTAATAATTATTGTAAAAAAATGCGTGAATAGCATAACTTTTCACGCATTTTTGTAATTATGAAATTTTAATTAATCCCTATTTCTCTGGTTTTGGTCTTGCTTGAGCAACAATCATACGTCTTCCTTCAAATTCGCTGTTGTTAAGTGACTCTATAGCCGTTGTGGCTTTTTCATCATCAGACATCTCCACAAATCCGAAACCTTTTGAACGTCCCGTCTCTTTGTTTCGTACAATTTTAACCAATGTTACTTCACCAAATGCCTCAAATGCCTCTTGTAATTGAGGCTCCTTAACCCTGAAATTAAGATTTCCAACGTAAATGTTCATAATAAGAGAGAAAAAATAAATATGTGTTATAATTTACTATACTACTTTTTAACGTTTTTGTTCGGCAGTTAATGATAATATAACCAATATCATACCACTTACAAACTTAGAATAAAAAAAATATATAAACAATATCTTTGAATTTTTTTTTCAAAAATATCACTATTCAGTCAAAAAAAATGAAGTTTTGAATAAAAAATATTATTTATTTCGGCTCAACTGTTTGATAGATTGAAATATTAAGAGTAATTTTGCACCCCGAAAAGAGATTTATAACATAAAACATTATATAAATGAACGTAACAGAAAAGAGTACAGGTAATGTGTCGGCTGAAATTACCGTAAAGATAGAGAAAGCCGATTATCAAGAAAAAGTTGAGAAAGCATTGCGCTCTTACCGTCAAAAAGCAGTTGTACCTGGTTTCAGAAAAGGTATGGCTCCAAAATCAATGATTCAAAAGATGGTAGGAAAATCAGTATTAATTGAGGAGATTAACAGCCTTATCTCTGAGCAACTTTACAATTACATTACCGATAAGAAAATGGCTGTTCTTGGAGAGCCTCTTCCAAAAGAGGGACAACCCGAGATAGATTTTGATACTCAAGAGGATTTTGAGTTTACATTTGATGTAGCTCTTGCTCCCGAGATTAAAGTTGAGTTGAGCGAAAAAGATAAAATTGCTTACAGCGAAATAACTATTGATGACGAAATGATTAACAAACAAGTTGAGGCTTACAAAAATCGTTTCGGAAAACAAGAGGAGGGCGAAGTAATAGCTGAGAACGATATCGCAAAAGGTAAAATGGTTGAGCTTAACGAAGATGGCACTGTAAAAGAGGGTGGTATCGTAGTTGAGTCAGGAATGATATCTCCACGTTACACTAAAAACGAAGGCGAGAGAGCAAAATTCATCGGTGTTAAAAAAGGAGAGAAAGTTATTTTCAATCCTTCAATAGCAAGCGATGGTAACGATACTGAGGTTGCATCAATGCTTCACATTAAAAAAGAGGAAGCAGCAGAGGTTAAATCAAACTTTGAGATGGAGATAACTTCAATTTTGGCATTCAAACCCGCTGAGATGGGACAAGAGCTATTTGATGCAGCATTCGGAAAAGATGCTGTAAAAGATGAAACTGAGTTCCGTGCAAAAATAGAGGAGATGCTAAAAGAACAAATAGCACCTGAGGCTGATTACAAATTTGCAATGGACGCTCGCGCTTATATCGAGAAAAAAGTCGGCGAGTTGGAGTTTGCCGATGCAATGCTAAAACGTTGGTTGAAATTCAACGACAAAGAGAATAAAATCGAAAACGTTGATGAGGAGTACACAAAAATGTTACCCGACCTTAAATGGCAATTAATAAAAGAGCAAATTGTTAAAGATAACGAGATTAAAGTTGAGCGAGCAGATATTGAAGAGATGGCTAAAAAAACTACAAAAATGCAATTCGCTCAATACGGAATGGCAAACGTTCCCGAAGATCTTCTTCAAAAATATGCTGACGATATGATGAAAGATCAAAAAATCGTTAACAATATGCTTGACCGTGTAATGGAAGAGAAGATTGTTGAGGTAATAAAATCAAAAGTTACTTTGAACAGCAAAAAAACAACTCTTGAAGATTTCTACAAATCATTAGAGACAAAGTAATTTATTAAAGGATTACCAATATAAATTCATAAGACTGCCGAGCTGAAAAGTTTGGCAGTCTTTTTGTGAATACAAAACATATTTTCAGTATAGTGGTTTTTATAATTAGTTGAAATTATATAACTTCGCAAACTGAATAATATATACAATGTAAAAGATACAATTATGAACAACGATTTTAAGAAATTTGCAACACGCCATTTAAATATGAATGGCAATGCACTTAACGATTATATAAATGTAACAAGCAGTTACATATCTCCTACAATCATAGAGGAGCGTCCTTTGAATGTGGCACAAATGGACGTATTTTCTCGATTGATGATGGACCGAATAATTTTTCTCGGTACACAAATTGACGATTACACAGCAAATGTAATACAGGCACAACTTCTTTATCTCGACTCTGTTGAGCCGGGCAAAGATATCTCAATATATTTGAACAGCCCCGGCGGAAGCGTATATGCAGGTCTTGGAATATACGATACAATGCAATATATATCAAGCGATGTATCAACAATATGTACAGGAATGGCAGCATCAATGGCGGCTGTATTGTTGGTAGCAGGAGCAAAAGATAAACGCTTTGCATTAAAGCACTCACGTATAATGATACACCAGCCAATGGGTGGAGCTCAAGGACAAGCATCAGATATAGAGATAACAGCGCGCGAAATATTGAAACTTCGTAAAGAACTATACACAATCATAGCCGACCACTCAGGAAACGATTATGCCAAAATTGAGGCAGATTCGGACCGCGATTATTGGATGACAGCCGAGGAGGCTAAATTATACGGAATGATTGACAAAGTTCTTGAAAAACGATAAGAAGATAGCTTGCAATATGTCAAAAAAGAGAAATAACGCTTCAGAGGAAAAAGGAACTTGTTTTATGTGTGGCAGAGAGGTGCCTGCGCAAAATTTGTTACAAGGTATCAAAGGTTGCGTTTGTGGCGACTGTTTGGGCTACATGGCTGAAAACTATTTGTCATATTTCAAAACTCCCGATAAGGCAGGAAAACGATTTCAAATAACAAATATCCCCAAGCCAAAAGAGATAAAAGAGTTTCTTGATAAATATGTAATAGGTCAGGAGGAGGCGAAGAAGTTTTTATCTGTTGCCGTATATAACCACTATAAACGAGTAACACAAGATAAAAACCTGCCTGACAGCGTAGAGATAGAGAAATCAAATATAATAATGGTAGGCTCAACAGGAACAGGAAAAACCCTGTTGGCTAAAACCATTGCGCGACTTTTGAATGTACCCTTTACAATAGTTGATGCAACAGTTCTTACCGAGGCAGGATATGTTGGAGAGGATATAGAGAGTATCTTAACTCGTTTATTACAAGTAGCCGATTACGATGTAGCTGCAGCCGAGCGAGGAATTGTATTTATTGATGAGATAGACAAAATTGCACGTAAGGGCGATAACCCCTCAATAACTCGCGATGTAAGTGGAGAGGGGGTACAACAAGGATTATTAAAACTTTTGGAGGGCTCAATAGTAAACGTTCCCCCTCAAGGCGGGCGCAAGCACCCCGACCAAAAGATGATACCGGTAAATACTCAAAACATATTATATATATGTGGAGGAGCATTTGACGGAATAGAGCGTAAAATTGCGGCTCGTCTTAATACTCAGGTTGTAGGATTTAGTACCAGCGAGGAGCAAAAGAAGATTGACAGGGATAATTTCTTGCAATATATTTCGCCCCAAGATTTAAAATCGTTTGGTCTTATACCTGAAATAATAGGACGTTTACCAATATTGACCTATCTCAATCCGTTGGATAGGACAGTGCTTCGTAATATCCTCACAGAACCCGAAAATGCCATTATTAAACAATATATATATATGTTTAAATTAGATGGCATAAAACTGACATTTGATGAAGAGGTGTTGGATTTTATAGTTGACAAGGCGATAGAGTTCAAATTGGGAGCGCGCGGATTACGTTCAATAGTTGAGCATATAATGATGGACGCGATGTATGAAATGCCTTCAACCGACAAGAAAACGTTGCGAATAACTCTTAAATATGCTGAAAATAGGCTTGCAAACGCAAATATGCACACTATGACATAATTTTTTTTGCAAAAAAGTTGTTTTTTTTAAAAATGAAATTATAATTTTGTTTAGCGAGTGGGATAAAAAAATAGTAAACTCCTCGCTAAACAAATTTTTTTTAATAGGAACAATCAAAAAAAAAGCATTGCTTTATGTTTACAAAAGCGCAAGTAACAAAGGCGTTAAAGGAGAACTTCGGTTTTGATACTTTCAAAGGAAATCAAGAACCAATAATCATGAATCTCCTTGAGGGAAAAGATTCGTTTGTGCTTATGCCCACAGGCGGAGGTAAATCGTTGTGCTATCAATTGCCATCGTTGATGCTTGACGGAACAGCGATAGTAATATCGCCATTAATTGCGCTGATGAAAAACCAGGTAGATGCAATGCGAAACTTCAGTGAAGAGGACGGAGTGGCACACTTCATAAACTCTTCGCTGACAAAAGTTGCAATAGACCAAGTAAAATCTGATATTTTATCAGGAAAAACAAAATTACTATATGTAGCACCTGAGTCTTTGACAAAAGAGGAGAATGTTGAGTTTTTGAAGCAGGTAAAAATATCGTTCTATGCTATTGACGAGGCGCATTGTATTTCAGAGTGGGGGCACGATTTTCGTCCTGAGTATCGTAATATACGCCCAATAATAAACGAAATAGGAGAGGCTCCGATAATAGCACTCACTGCTACAGCTACACCTAAAGTACAACACGACATACAAAAAAACTTGAAGATTCTTGATGCCGTTCAATTTAAGTCTTCATTTAATCGTTCAAATTTGTATTACGAAGTAAGACAAAAGACAAAAGATGTTGACCGTGAAATTATAAAATATATAAAGGCGCGCCCCGGCAAATCAGGAATTATATATTGTTTGAGTCGTAAAAAAGTTGAGGAGTTGGCTGCACATTTGCAGGCAAACGACATAAGTGCATTACCATACCATGCAGGCATGGATTCGGCAACACGCACACAAACACAAGATGCCTTTTTGCTTGAAGATATTGAGGTTATTGTTGCAACCATAGCATTTGGTATGGGAATTGACAAACCCGATGTCCGTTATGTAATACACTACGATATACCAAAGAGTCTTGAAGGCTACTATCAAGAGACCGGAAGAGCCGGGCGAGATGGAGGAGAAGGAGAGTGTATAACCTTTTATACACACAAAGATTTACAAAAGCTTGAAAAATTTACACAAGGCAAACTAATATCAGAGCAGGAGATAAGTAAACAACTATTATTAGAGACAGCAGCCTATGCCGAGTCGTCGGTATGTCGTAGAAAATTACTGCTTCATTACTTTGGTGAAGAATATACCGAAGAAAATTGCCACTCATGCGATAACTGTCTGCACCCCAAAAAACAGGTAGAGGCAAAAGAGTTGTTATCAGTAATAATAGAGGCAATAATAGCCTTGAAAGAGAAATTCAAAGCCGATTATGTTATAGATGTTGTAAAAGGTAAAAAGTCATCAGAGATACTATCATACAAACATAACGAGTTAGAGATATTCGCATCAGCCGAAGATGAAGATGAAAAAACATTGAATGCTGTAATTCGTCAAGCACTTATAGCCGGATACATTGATAAGAATATTGAGTCATACGGATTATTAAAAGTAACAGATGAAGGTAAGAAGTTTTTAAAGAAACCGGTATCATTCAAAATAGTACAAGATAACGATTTTGAAGAGACCGAGGAGGAGATACAAATAAAAGGAGGAGGAGCTTGTGCCGTTGATCCAATGTTGTATTCTATATTAAAAGACTTACGTAAAAAAATCTCAAAGGAGCTAAAACTCCCACCATACGTTATCTTCCAAGACGTATCAATAGAAGCAATGGCAACAACCTATCCTATAACAATGGAAGAGTTACAAAACATTCCACGAGTAGGAGCAGGAAAGGCACAACGATACGGACAAGAGTTTATTGACGTTATAAAGAGGCACTGCGAAGAGAACGAGATTGAACGTCCCGAGGATATGCGAGTGCGAACAGTGGCTAATAAATCAAAATTCAAAATCTCAATAATACAAGCCATAGATCGTCAGGTAAGGCTTGATGATATAGCATCAGAAAAAAATCTTGATTATTCTGAGTTGCTAACCGAGTTGGAAACAATTGTAATGTCGGGAACTAAAATAAATTTGGATTACTTTATCAGAGTTATGTTAGATGAAGATGAAGTGGAAGATATATTCAGTTATTTTAAAGAGACAGAAACAGATGACATAGAAGAGGCAATAAAAGAATTGGGTAACGACTATGACGAAGATGATATCCGATTAGTACGTATAAAATTCTTGTCAGAGATGGGTAACTAATAATGAAAAAATGATGAGTAAATCAACTTTAAGAGAATAATAAATACAAAAAAAACATTAAAATAGGCGGAATTTTTATACCGCCTGTTTTTTTTGTGCAAAAAAATGCCGAAAAATTTTCTAAAATAAGGCATTATTCTTAACTTTGCATGCAATAAAATTTTAAACATACTCATTATGTCATTTATTGCAGAAAAAGTCGTAATGGACGGTCTAACATTTGACGATGTCCTTCTAATTCCTGCTTATTCACAGGTACTCCCAAGAGATGTAAGTTTAAAAACAAAATTTTCGCGTAATATTGAGTTAAATATTCCCTTAGTATCAGCAGCTATGGATACAGTTACTGAGGCAAGTTTAGCCATAGCCATAGCTCGCGAAGGAGGTATCGGTGTAATACATAAAAATATGTCAATTGAGGCACAAGCAAAGCAAGTGCATGCAGTAAAACGTGCCGAGAATGGAATGATATATGATCCGGTAACTATCAAAAGGGGTTCAACCGTAGCCGATGCATTAGCCCTTATGGCTGAGTATCATATTGGAGGAATACCGGTGGTTGATGACGAACGTAATTTGGTCGGAATTGTAACAAATCGTGACCTTCGTTTTGAACGTAACTCAGCACGTTTGATTGACGAGGTAATGACCTCTGAAAATTTAGTAACAACATCTCAATCAACTGATCTTCACGAGGCAGCCGATATATTGCAATTACATAAAATTGAGAAACTTCCCGTAATTGATAAAAACGGTAAATTAGTAGGTTTGGTAACCTATAAAGACATTACCAAAGCAAAAGACAAACCATTTGCATGTAAAGATAAATTGGGACGTTTGCGTGTTGCTGCCGGCATAGGAGTAACAGGCGATGCAATGGAGCGTGCAACAGAGTTGGTAAATGCAGGAGTAGATGCTCTTGTAATTGATACAGCACACGGACACACTAAAGGAGTAGTAGAACTACTTACAAAAGTAAAAAATAGTTTCTCAGGAATTGACGTTATAGTAGGAAATATAGCAACAGGCGAGGCAGCTCGTTATTTGGCAGATGCAGGAGCCGATTGTGTAAAAGTAGGAATTGGACCGGGTTCAATTTGTACAACTCGCGTTATTGCAGGTATCGGTGTTCCTCAATTGTCAGCAGTATATGATGTTGCAAAAGCATTAAAAGGAACAGATGTACCTCTAATCGCTGACGGAGGAATTCGTTATTCAGGCGATATAGTTAAAGCCCTTGCAGCAGGAGCCTACTCAGTAATGTTGGGAGGATTGTTGGCAGGAGTAGAAGAGTCTCCCGGTGAAACAATCATATATAACGGACGTAAATTTAAAGCATATCGCGGAATGGGTTCGTTAGAGGCAATGGAGAAGGGTTCAAAAGACCGCTACTTCCAAGCAGGCGAAATTGATACCAAAAAACTTGTTCCGGAAGGAATTGCAGCACGAGTACCATACAAAGGCTCATTATATGAGGTAGTATATCAAATGATAGGTGGTTTGC
The DNA here is from genome assembly GCA_045587545.1 of Candidatus Caccoplasma sp. GTDB lineage: Bacteria > Bacteroidota > Bacteroidia > Bacteroidales > G3-4614 > Caccoplasma_A. The sequence continues at coordinate 51,031 of JAZNCN010000003.1, read as the reverse complement.
GTTCAGGAATGGGATATTGTGGAGCTGAGAACATTGATAAACTTCACGAAGCAAAATTTACCCGCATAACCAATGCCGGAGTTGCAGAAAGTCACCCACACGATGTAACAATCACAAGTGAGTCTCCCAACTATAGTAGAGGAAATCAATAAAAATAAAGATATTAGTATCAGAGGATATGGCAAAAAGTCATATCCTCTTTTTTTATCTATTAGAAAAATGATTAAAACAATAATATTTTAATAAAATTAAACTCTTTGAGTTAGTCTATGTAGAACAAATTTTATAACTTTGAAACTTTGGAGGAAACCATGTAAAATAAAGAGTAAAAATAAAGAAACAATATGAAAACTAAACTTAGCACTATTTTGTTTGCTCTTGCTTTTGGAGTAGTAACACTATCGGCACAAAACTCTGATCCTGATATAATGACTATAAACGGAAAAGGGATAAAAAAATCTGAATTTGAATATATCTATAATAAAAATTCGCAACAACAAATTGAGCATAAAACACTTGAAGAGTATCTTCAAATGTTTAAAGAGTACAAACTTAAAGTTATGGAAGCTGAAGCAAACGGAATAGATACAACTTCAGCATTCTTGTCTGAACTACAAGGCTATCGCAAACAATTGGCGCAACCATATCTTATTGACACAGAAGTAGATGAATCGTTAGCAAAAGAGGCATATGCACGATTGCAAGAGAACGTTGAGGTAGCGCACATTCTATTTGTGATAGAAGAAAATAACCCATCAAAAACAAAAGAAAAAGCTTACGAAAAGGCAATAGCAGTTAAAAAACGTCTTGATGCAGGCGAGGATTTTACCAAACTTGCAAGAGAGTGTTCAGAAGATCCTTCGGTAAGTCGTAACGATGGATATTTAGGCTACATAAAAGGTTTTATGACAGTATATCCATTTGAGCAGGCAGCATATACAACAGAGGTGGGCAATATAACAGAGCCTGTCTTATCGCGTTTTGGATATCACATAATAAAAGTAATGTCGCGTCGCGCTGATCCGGGTGAAATTTTACCTGCGCACATAATGGTAATGATACCAAAAGGAGCAACAGAGAGCGAACTAAAAGCCAAAGAGGAAAAAATACGCGAAGCATATCAAAAATTACAAGAAGGAGCAACATTTGAAGAGATTGTAGAGCAATATACCGAAGATCCGAGTACTCGAGATACAGGAGGAAAAATGCGTTGGGTATCAACCGGACGAACAATAAAAGAGTTTGAAGATGTAATATTTGCATTAGGAAAAGGGGAGATATCTGAACCCTTTAAAACACCTTTCGGTTGGCATATAGCAAAAGTGGTTGATAAAAGAGGATTGCAATCGTACGAAGAGATGCATAAAGAGATTATGCGTCGTATCTCGCGTGATGAACGAGCAGGTAGTGGACGAAAAAGTTTAATAGCAAAATTAAAAGTAGAGTATAATTATAATTTTGACGGAGATAAAATGTCTCAATTAAAAGAGACTCTTAAAAGTTCAACAACCGATTCTCTCTTTGCAAATATAATATCAACAGACAAAGCAACACTATTTACCCTTGACGGAGTAGCATATAGCGTAGCCGATTTTGCCGAATATTACTCAAAACATCTTACCGGAAAATCAGAGACAGAAAATTCACTAACATCAAAAGTCGATAATTATATTGATAAAACGGTAATAGAGTATGAGAGCAGTAAATTAGCCGATAAATACCCCGATTTCAGAAACCTTTACAATGAATATCGCGATGGTATCTTACTTTTTGAGATAAGTAACAGAGAAGTATGGGATAAGGCTTCACAAGACACAAAAGGCTTAAAAAAATTCTTTAATAAAAACAAGAAAAAATACTCATGGAGCCAGCCTCATTTTAAAGGAGTGGTAGTGCAATGTAAAAACGACAGCATAGCCATAGAGGCAGAAAAACGCTTGCAAAAATTAGATTATGAGACCTCTGCAACAACCTTGAATAAAGAGATGAATGTTGGTTCAGAGAGAGTATTAAAAGCAAAACGAGGACTGTTTGAGATAGGAGATAATGCTGTAGTAGATTACAGTGTATTTAAAACAGGCAAACAGGTAGTAGATGAGACATTCCCTGTATCATTTGCAAAAGGAAAGATATTGAAAAAACGCCCCGAATCATATCTTGACGTAAAAGGACAAGTAACAGCCGATTATCAAACAAAATTAGAGAAAGATTGGGTTGAGTATCTAAATAAAAAATATGAAGTAGTTATAGATTACGATGTAGTATCAACTATAAAGGAGAAATAAAATGAGTATAAAAAAAATATATACATTAATACTTTCAGCTATTATATTACCAGTATTGGCAAATGCACAAGGTACTGTAATAGATGAAGTTGTATGGGTAGTAGGAGATGAAGTAATATTAAAATCGCAAGTAGAGGAGCAGTATCGTAATATGCAGTACGAACGCCAGAAAATTGAAGGCGATCCCTATTGTTTCATTCCCGAACAGATGGCTGTACAAAAGTTGTTTTTGCATCAAGCAGATTTAGATAGTATATCGGCAGACGAAGGTCAGGTTGCGCAAGAAGTAGATAGGCGCATAAACTATTTTGTAATGAACATTGGCTCAAAAGAGAAAGTTGAGGAGTACTTTGGAAAACCTATGCCCGAACTTAAAGAGGCATTATCGGAGATGGTTCGTGACCAAGGAGTAGTGCAAGAGATGCAACGCACTTTGGTTCAGAATATAAAAGTAACACCATCAGAAGTACGTCGTTATTATGACAATATGCCAAAGGATAGTATTCCGTTTGTACCAATGAAGGTCGAAGTTCAAATATTAAAATTGAATCCTGTAATACCACAAGAGCAAGTTGATAACATAAAAGCACGTTTACGGGAATACACCGAAAGAGTAGAAAAAGGCGAGTCAGAATTTTCAACATTAGCAATTTTATATTCAGAAGACCCGGGTTCTGCCCGAATGGGAGGAGAAACAGGATTTGCAGGACGAGCACAATGGGTTGAACCCTTTGCAAAAGCAGCCTTTGCATTAACTGATCCTAAAAAGGTGTCAAACATTGTAGAGTCAGAGTTTGGATATCATATATTGCAACTAATTGAGAAAAAGGGCGATATGGTTAATGTTCGCCATATACTATTAAAGCCCAAAGTTTCTCAAACCGAGAAGAGCAATTCTCTTGCAAAACTCGATTCAATAAAAACCGATATAGCAAATTCAGTATTTACATTTGAAGAGGCAGTAATAGCTCTATCGCAAGACAAAGACACAAAAAACAGTAAGGGATTGATGGTAAATCCCAATTCTGGCAACTCGCGATTTGAAATGTCGGAGTTACCGCAGGAGATAGCACGTGCAATATCAACAATGAAGATTGATGAAATATCAGATCCATTTATAATGATTGATCCCAAAATGGGTCGCGAGGTAGCAGTAATAGTAAAATTGAAATCTCGTATCGATGGTCATAAAGCAAATATCTCGGAAGATTATCAGCAGATAAAAGCGATGGCTGAAAATCAGAAAAAAGGAGAATTTATTGAAAATTGGATAAAAGAGAAGCAAAAGACAACATACGTAAAAATAAAAGAGGGTTGGCAAAATTGCGAATTTAAGTATGATGGTTGGTTGCTAACAGAATAGAAATTAATGAGCAATAAAAATAAAAACATAAAAGATATTATGGGCAGGCATAAGATATTAATTATGCTTGTGTCGTTATTTCTCATATCAGTATGGGGCAAGGCAAAACAGACACCGATACCTGTGCAGCCTCCCATATCAACAACAAAAACCGATATAGAAGCAGCGGCGGCAGATACCAAGAAAGTTGTTCTTGATTATGCCGATTCGTTAATATTTGACCAACGAATAAATCCCGATTATCAAATACTAAAAGGGAATGTGCGTTTTCATAGAGGAGGAATGTTGATGTTTTGCGACAGTGCCTATTTTTATGAGCAATCCAACTCAATGGACGCCTTTGGTAATGTACGAATGGAGCAAGGAGACACACTCTTTGTTTTCAGCGATTTAATGTATTTTGACGGAAATGAGGAGATAGCCAAACTCCGAAGCAACGTGATATTACAAAACCGAGATGTAACTCTAATAACCGATAGTCTCAATTACGAGCTTTCACCTAATGTGGGTTATTATTTTACAGGCGGACAAATAGTAGATTCGCAAAACACATTAGAGTCGGTTTACGGTGAGTATTGCCCCGATACAAAAGATGCAATATTCTATTACGAAGTAACACTAACCAACGAAAAGGCGAAACTATCGTCTGATACATTAAAGTATAATACCGAAACCCATATCGCTGCAATAGAGAGTCCAACTATCATAATATCCGATTCAAGCCGAATAGTATCAAGCAAAGGTTGGTATAATACAAACAATAACCGTTCGGCATTATACAACCGTTCAATAGTAGAGCATAACACCTATCGTCTTACCGGAGATACAATCTTTTACGATCGCGATAAAGGCTTTGGAAATGCTTACGGAAATGTACAGATGGAAGATACCGTACAAAAGTTTGTTATGCTTGGTAACTACGCCTACTATTACCAGAAAAACGATAGTGCAATGGTAACCGATTCGGCTGTAATGATGGATTGTTCACAAAAAGATACCCTCTATTTGCATGCCGATACTTTAAGAGCAATAATGTTGCCCGATTCAACAAGATTGATGAAGGCATATTTCAACACACGTTTTTATCGTACCGATTTACAAGGCGTATGCGACTCAATGGTATTCAATTCAACCGATTCGGCAATATATATGTTCCGTGAACCAATTCTTTGGAATACAGCATATCAACTTTATGGCGATACCATAAGAATATACCTTAACGATTCAACAATTGATCGTGTACATATACCCACATTTGCTTTTGCGGTACAGCAAAAAGATACAGCATTTTTTGATCAAATATCGGGTAAAGATATGCTAAACAAGTTTTCGGGAGGAAAGCTGAAACAGGTAAATGTTTCAGGCAATGTACAAACAATATTCTATCCTCAAGAAGAAGACTCAACCTTTACAGGATTAAATGCGGCAACAAGTGGATTTTTGAAGATGGAGATGGATACGCTATCAAACGAAATGGAGAAACTTATAATGTGGCCACAAGTTGATGGAACAATGACACCTATCTCAAAGATAAAGCCCAAAGACCTCTATCTTCCGTCATTCAGATGGTATCAGGCAATACGTCCGACAGATAAAAACGACATATTCCGTCGTATTGAAAAAGGTTCAAGCGAAGCCCCTAAAAAACGACGCAACTTTTCAGGAGAGGTAGAGCAGATGCCGCGATAATAAACAAAGAGAGGATAAGAAGAATGGATATAATACAACTGCTTCCTGATTCAGTAGCCAATCAAATAGCTGCAGGCGAGGTCATACAACGTCCCTCGTCGGTAGTAAAAGAGTTGGTTGAAAATGCTATAGATGCAGGAGCAACCGAAGTAACCATAATAATAAAAGATGCAGGACGTACCCTTGTTCAAGTAATTGATAACGGAAAAGGAATGTCGTGTACCGATGCACGCCTCTCGTTTGAGCGACATGCCACTTCAAAAATAAAGAGTTCGGCAGATATATTCTCGCTATCAACAATGGGATTTCGTGGCGAGGCATTAGCCTCAATAGCAGCCATAGCACATGTTGAATTGCGAACACGTCGAGCAGAAGATGAAGTAGGCACAAAACTAATCATTGCGGCATCAAAAGTTGAGTCGCAAGAACCTGTATCAACCCCTGTGGGAGCTAATTTCAGTGTAAAAGATATATTTTATAACGTTCCTGCACGTCGTAAATTCTTAAAAAGCAATCAGGTAGAGTTTAGTAATATACTAACAGAATTTGAGCGCATAGCAATAGCAAATCCGCAAATTGCCTTTACGCTATTGCATAACGGAACAGAGATGTACAAATTACACTCGTCAAGTCTATTGCAACGAGTAGTATCTCTATTCGGAAAAACAATGAATACGCAGTTGTTGCCCATAAACGTACAAACAACACTTGCAAAAATAACCGGGTTTGTCGGAAAACCCGAAAATGCCCGAAAACGTGGTGCGCAACAATTCTTTTTTGTAAACGGACGTTATATGCGCCACCCCTATTTTCATAAAGCAGTAATAAATGCATATGAAGATATAATACCGGTAGGGGAGATGCCCAACTATTTTATAAAATTTGAGGTTGAACCGGCAACAATTGATGTTAACATACACCCCACAAAAACCGAAATAAAATTTGAGAATGAGCAACACCTATGGCCCATACTCTCATCGGCAGTAAAAGAGGCATTAGGAAAATTCAGTGCAGTTCCCTCAATTGATTTTGATACCGACGATGCCCCTGATATTCCCATATTTAATCCCAATATGCAGGTAAAACAGCCCCAAGTATCTTACACTCCGGGTTATAATCCCTTTAATTATAATAAAGCAGGAGTAACCAGAGTGGCAAACGATTGGGAAAAACTATATGATAACTTTGAAGGAGCAGCAATAAAAAGCGACGATTCAGTAAAAATCGGCTATGATGATTTTTCATTGCCCATACAAGAAAAAGAGGAAAATAAAACAACCGGACAGAGCGTAATACCAACTGAGCAATCGCTATCGCAAGGAGCATATATTCAGGTAAAAGGACGCTATATAATAACCTCCATAAAATCAGGAATGGTTATAGTTGATCAGCATCGTGCTCATATCAGAGTCTTGTACGAAAAGTATATAAACAACATTGAAAAAAACATACAACCCGTACAAAAAATACTCTTCCCGGAGATAATACAATTATCACCTGCTCAAACAGAGATAATGAGCTCAATAGATAACGACCTCTCATCAGTAGGTTTTGAAATATCAAATCTTGGCTCAGGCTCTTTCTCAATAACAGGAGTACCCGAAGGAAGTGAAGGAATAAACTATGAAGAGTTGTTGCATAAATTCATTGATATAGCCACTGAAACGGGTACAACCGACGTAACACTCTTTAAAAAGAGAATGGCTCAGACACTTGCGCAGAGTGCTGCTATACCATATGGACAATACCTCACATATGAGGAGATGGAGCATCTTACCCAAGAGCTGTTTAAACTCCCCGAAGCAAACTACACCCCCGATGGTAAACCAACCCTCTCGTGTCTGACAAATGAGGAGTTGGAGAAGAGATTTAAGTAAAGAATATAAAATCAAAAAATCCCTCTCTACAAAGGATAGAGAGGGATTTTTATGTAATATAATATTTCTTATTTCTCGGCAGTGGGAGCAATAAGTTTGTAACCCTTACCGTGGATATTTATAATCTCAATTTGAGGGTCTTCTTTCAATAGTTTACGAAGTTTGGTAATATAAACGTCCATACTGCGAGCGTTAAAGTAGTTGTCGTCAACCCATATGGTTTTTAAAGCAAAGTTACGCTCCAAAATCTCATTCATATGAGTACATAGCAACGACAATAGTTCAGACTCCTTAGTGGTAAGTTTGGTAACATTATTCTCAATAGAAAGAGTCTGTTTTTGAGTATCAAAAGTAAAGTTGCCCAATTTGTAAGTAGTAGCCTCTTTAAGCTTTTTACCTTTTACACGACGTAAAATAGCCTCAATTCTCAAAACCAACTCTTCCATGCTGAAAGGTTTAGTGATATAATCATCAGCACCAATTTTAAAGCCTTCTAAAATATCCTCTTTAAGAGCCTTTGCTGTAAGGAAAATAATGGGCACCTCACCATTGGCATTACGTATCTCTTGTGCAAGAGTAAAACCATCTTTTTTAGGCATCATTACATCTAATATACAAAGGTCGTAAGTCTCTTTCATAAATGCTTTATAACCACATTCGCCATCGGGGCAAAGGTCGGTGGCATAACCCTTGGCTTGTAAGTACTCTCTTAACAACATACCAAGATTTTCATCATCTTCACAAAGTAAGATTCTCAATTTTTCGTCCATAATTAATCAGTTTTAATTAAAGGTAAAACAATTATAAATTTAGTTCCAATATTCAATTCACTTTCGGCATGGATTGACCCTTTTAGGTCCTCTATGATTTTTTGTACATAAGCAAGTCCCAAGCCAAAACCTTTTACGTTATGTACATTACCTGTTGATACGCGGTAAAATTTATCAAAAATCTTTTTTAAGTCCTCTTTTTTTATACCAATACCGTTATCTTCAATCTCAATCTCAACTTTACCATTTACCACTCTTGTTTCAATATGTAATTTAAGAGCTCTGCCTTCATATGCATATTTCAGTGCATTGTCAAGCAAGTTAAAAATAACATTGGTAAAGTGCATTTCATCAACCTCAACCAAAGTGTTTTCGTCGCAAAGGTGTGAATCAATTTGTCCGCCTAACTTCTCAACCTTAAGAGTAAATGTATTAATAACATTGCTTATAACTTTATTAGCCTCAACAAGGGTAAGGCGCATCATAACTCTATGTTTTTCAAGTAGCGACATCTGTAAAACCTTGTCAACCTGAAATCTCAATCGGCTCGACTCGTCTGTTATTACCTTAGCAATATGTTCTGTCATTGCCGGGTTTTTAGCTACCGATTGGTCTTTTAACATTTGAGCTGCAAGCGATATGGTTGATATAGGAGTTTTAAACTCATGGGTCATATTATTAATAAAGTCGGTTTTCATATCGGTCAGCTTCTTTTGGCGCAAAGCAATAGTTATGGTAAATATAAATGTAAATAACATTACCAATGTAAATATGAACGAGGTTGCCATAAAGCTAACCGACTGCAATATATATTTTGATTGTGTAGGGAAGTATATCTTTATATAGTTCAGTCTGTCAGGTGCGTCGTTCGGAAAAATTATTTGAGAGTAAACCGTATTATCGGCAGTAGGAGCATAACCTTGACTGCGGTATAATAATTTACCATGACCATCAACAATTGCATATTTAAAAACAAGGTTAAGGTCGTTGTTTAAGAGTTCGGCTCTCAAATAGCTCTCCAGTTGTCTGGTATCAATCCTCTCTAATATGGGTTGAAGGCTTGCTGTGTTTAAAATCTTAAGAACAACATCGTTAAGCAGTCCCTTTTGATACATATATTGTTTTTTCAAAAGTTCTTGCATTCCCATATACCTTTTGGCAACGTATGGAATATTTTCTCTCTCCGAATTTGACTCTTTAAATAAATCCTGTTGTTTAGGTAATTTAAACTTTAAAGAGTCAGACGAGAGCTCGTTAAACTCTGCAATAAATCCTCCGGTACTTGAAAAGTTATTCTTCCCAAACTCAAAAGATATTAATCTCCTTTGGTTTTCCTCTAACCCCTCTTGCAAATATCTTATTGATTCGTCTCGCTCCAAAGCTTCCGATACGTCGTATAAACTACGCTTTACGGCAAGAGAGAATTGCTCTTTGCGAATTTCTATAAGATTGTCCATATAGCTTATTTGCAGGTAAAGCAAACCTACAAATGTAACAGCCATTACGGCAACTAATACCCATATTGTGGACTTTCTCATAGTTCAGTTTTGTTAATAATTCAGTTTTACTATGTTTTCAAATTATTTGGTTAAATCTATAATCAGTAAACAAAAATTAAAGAATATTGTTTAAAAACAGATACCAAATATTTTAACATCTCGGTGCGAATTTAACATTCAAATCTTAAATATGCAATCATTTAACATAAAAAATCCAATATATTAACTAATATTAACCAAAAATAATAGCCACATACATTAACGTATGTGGCTATTTGTAAATAAAGTTGTTAGAGTCTTTATTGCTAATAACTAAGGTGCGTGGGTAGCACCGTACAACCAAAAACTGACAACTGTGGAGAGAGCATTTTTTTTGACGGACACACCGTGGTGTGTCCCTACTTGTCTGGTTGCAGAGTTTTGCACCTCAGCTTATCTGATTATAAACGTCTTAATGTAGGGACGTACCATGGTACGTCCGAAAAAAGTCAACCAAAATCAGGGATAAAACAACAACAGGTTGTCCGTTTGAACAACCTGCTATATATTAATATTAGTTCTAACGAGTATGGTGCATAGCACCGTACAACTAACAACTGAAAACTACTCCTCGGTTTGGCTCTCTTCGTATGCTTTAAGAAGTTTCTCTTGAACATCGCCGGGAACAAGTTCGTAAGAAGCAAACTTCATTGAGAACGATGAGCGTCCACCTGTAATAGAACTCAACGATGTTGAGTATGTTGACATCTCTTTCAATGGAACTTTAGCTGTGATTTTTTCAAATCCGTTTTCGCTGTTCATTCCCATAATTATAGCTCTACGTCCTTGAAGGTCGCTCATAACGTCTCCCATTTTGTCCGAAGGAACAAGAACCTCAACATCATAAACAGGTTCAAGAATTTTGGGACCTGCATTTTTAAATGCCTCGCTGAATGCGTTACGTCCAGCAAGACGGAATGAGATTTCATTTGAGTCAACGGGGTGCATCTTACCGTCGTAAATACAAACTCTAACGTCGCGAGCGTATGAACCAGTCAATGGACCTTGCTCCATTCTGTCCATCAATCCTTTTACGATTGCAGGGATAAAGCGTGCGTCAATAGCGCCACCTACTATACAGTTGTTTACAACAAGTTTTCCGCCCCATTCAAGGTCAATGGTTTGAGTATCTCTTACGTTCATCTTATACTCTTGACCGTTGAATTTATAAGTCTCGGGAGCTGGCATTCCGTCGTAGTATGGTTCAATTATTAGGTGTACCTCGCCAAATTGACCGGCACCACCTGATTGTTTTTTATGACGATAGTCGGCACGTGCAGCCTTTGTAATTGTTTCGCGGTAAGGAATTTTTGGCTCTGAATACTCAATATTTACCTTATCGTTATTTTCAATTCTCCATTTCAAAGTTCTTAGGTGGAACTCTCCTTGTCCTGAAACAATAGTCTGTTTCAACTCTTTTGATTGCTCAACCAACCAAGTTGGGTCTTCTTCGTGCATACGAGTTAAGATTTCGCTTAATTTCTCAGCTTCAGCCTCAACTGCCGGTTTAATTGCACGTTGGAATTTAGGTTCGGGGTATTTAACCAACTTAGAGAATGTATTTTCTGCACCTTTTGCATTTAGGGTGTTACCTGTTCTGACATCTTTCAATTTAACGGTAGCACCAATATCTCCTGCAACAAGTTTGTCAACTTTTGTCCTTATTTGACCGCATGCGCAATATATTTGAGCAATACGCTCTTTTGAGCCTCTGTTGGTATTTGTAAGGTCATCGCCCTCAGATAATGTTCCTTGCATAACTTTGAAGTATGTAACCTCACCAATATGAGGCTCAACAGTTGTTTTAAAGCAATATACGCTTGTGGGTGCATTTGCGTCAATAGCAACCTCTTCGCCTTCGTCGTTAGTTGGAGCAGGCATATCTGATACAAAAGGAACAACGTTGCCCAAGAACTCCATCATACGTCTTACGCCCATATCTTTAAGAGCACTTACGCAGAATACAGGGAATATGTCGCGAGTAACAAGACCTTTTCTGATACCCTCTCTCATTTCGTCCTCAGTCAGGCTTCCTTGCTCAAAGAATTTGTCCATCAAAGTCTCGTCGTTCTCGGCAGCAGCCTCAACAAGTTGTTGATGAAGTTCGCTTGCGCGCTCCATCTCTTCAGCAGGAATATCTGAAATTTCGGGAACACCACCTTCGGGTTTCCATTTGTACATCTTCATTAACAATACGTCAATCATTGCATTGAACGAAGGTCCTGCATTAATGGGATATTGTATAAGGGTAACTTTGTTTCCGAAAGTCTCTTTAAGTTGTTCAACAGAGTTATCAAAGTCAGCTTTCTCTCCGTCTAATTGGTTCATTGCAAAAATGATAGGTTTTTTCAATTTATCAGCATATCTGAAAATGTTTTGAGTACCTACCTCAACACCATATTGAGAGTCAAGAACGATAACACCTGTATCGGTAACAGTAAGAGCGTTAATTGCTCCACCAACGAAATCGTCAGAACCCGGACAATCTATAACATTTAGTTTTTTACCATTAAATTCGGCATAAAACACGGTTGGGAATACAGAGTATCCATACTCATGCTCTACGGGGAAATAGTCAGATACTGTGTTTTGGCTGTTAATAGAGCCTCTACGTTTAATAACTCCACACTCAAAGAGCATGCTCTCTGCAAGTGTGGTTTTACCTGAGCCTTTGCTTCCAATCAAAGCAATGTTTTTGATTTCGTTAGACTGATATACCTTCATAATTTTATAGTTTATTGTTGTTATACAATAGTTTTTTTGGCTTGCAAATTGTTTTAACAAACCGTCCGAAAATTAAAAAATAAAAAATAAAAAAACTAATCAATAAATATGTTTTAAAACATATTAATACTTAAAGAGCTATTTTGTTATAAATAATCTCTTGCGGACTTCGTAATTAAAATAAATTGTTATACTTTTAATCTCAAATTTATATATAATAATTATTTATTAACTAACAACTAATATTGTCCTCTCTTTATATACATATCCCATTTTGTGCTAAGCGGTGCCACTATTGCGATTTTCATTCCGGCACCGATGTCTCATTGCGCGACTCTTATATAATGGCTCTTGCCTTAGAATTAAAAAGCCGTATATCAGAAATAGACTTATCGCGCGTGCGTACTATATATATAGGGGGAGGAACACCATCGCAACTTATACCATCGCAGTTAACGCAACTATTTGATATTTTAGGTGAAAATATTAATCTTTCGCAATGCGAGGAGATAACCATTGAGGTTAATCCCGATGATATAACCCGGGAGTATGCCGCTCATATAGCATCACTGCCAATAAACAGGGTTAGTATGGGCGTGCAGAGTTTTAATGACAGGCTTCTGGCATTAATAGGGCGTAGGCACGATGCCGAAAGGGCAATATTGTCGTATAATATTTTGCGAGAAGCAGGTATTAAAAATATAAGTATCGATCTAATGTTTTCGCTACCGACTCAAACCATAGAGGAGTGGGAGAGTAGTATTGATATGGCGCTTTCGCTTACTCCGCAACATATATCGGCATACGATTTGAGTTACGAAGAGGGATCGGTATTAACCCGTAAAATGCGTAATGGAGAGATAATCCCATGCGATGAGGAGTGCTCTGCAAGAATGTATAATTTATTGGTAGATAAACTGTCTGATGCAGGATACGAGCATTACGAGATATCAAACTTTGCTTTGCCACATTATCATTCAAAGCACAATTCGGGATATTGGAAAGGGATTCCCTATTTAGGATTGGGTGCATCGGCCCATAGTTTTGACGGTTCTGTTCGCAGAGCCAATGTGGCAAATACCAAATTGTATATTCAAAAGATTATGGCAGGGGAGAGCGCTTATGAAGTAGAAGAGCTCTCGGATATTCAAAAATATAACGAAACCATCTTTACCCGACTACGCACTTCTGAGGGTATCAGCAAACAATATATCAAGGAGACTTTCGGGGAAAATACCTTACAGCATCTTATAAATGAGGCTGCAAGTTATATAGCCGATGGCTTGCTTAAAGAGTCAGGCGATAATATTGTTCTCACCCGCAAAGGAGTATTAATCTCTGATGCAATTTGTTGCGATCTCTTTTTGTGAATTTACACAAGCAATATAGAATAACTGCAATATTTGCACTATTCATGATGATAGGGCAGGTTGTTTATAATGGTAAAAGCTCTGTAAAGCTGTTCGGTAAAAACTACTCTTACAAGTTGGTGCGAAAATGTCATTTCAGAGAGAGAAATTTTATCGTCGGCTCTCTCATATACCCCTTTTGAAAAACCGTATGCACCTCCAATTGCAAAAATTATACGTTTGTCGCTACGGCTCAAAAGTTTTTCAACATAAGAGGCAAATTTTATTGAACTAAAACTCTTCCCTTTTTCGTCAAGAAGAATTAAGAAATCGTCAGATTTTACCTGTTTAAGAATTAGTTCGCCTTCTGTCTCTTTTAATACATCGGCACTTTTTATCCCTTTTGAATCGGGTATGGTTATAATCTCAAAGGGAATAAAACGTTTAATTCTTTTTTCGTACTCCAATATGGCGTCGTTAAAATATTTTTCGTTGGTTTTGCCAACCATTAAAAAAACTAATTTCATATTGATGTAGTATAGTATTGACTTTTTATGTACTTTTGTAAAATATAAGGTAGTTTATCTGCTGTAAAAATAGTAAAAAGAGAGTAATATTAAAAGAATTATGAAAAAGTTACTTCTTGTTTTATTGGTAATGATGGCAATTGTTACATCGTCATTTGCAAACGATGCCCGAATGAGTGTTGAAAGCGGATTTGAAAAAGGAGATGCAACAATAGTATCAGAGGCTATGGCTGACCGTTTATTTATGGTTTCATATCCTTTAAGACGTTCGTTGCAAAAGAACGAAGCTGTTCAGGAACTTTCAAAGTTTTTTAAAACAAATCCTCCTAAAAGTTTTACAGTGTTACACGATAATAGTCAAGGGGGTGTAATATATATGATATGTAAATATGAAACGGTAAAACAGAGTTTCAGAATACATGTTTTGATTGATGCTGACGGTGAGATAGAAAAAATATCGCAAATAAGAATAGAAGAATTATAATATAATTATGGAGAATTTAATTAATGATTTGATAAAACTCGCATTTGCCGAGGATATAGGCGATGGAGACCACACAACTCTTTGTTGTATCCCTGAAGATGCACAAGGAGCGCAAAAGCTAATAGTAAAAGAAGATGGTGTATTGGCAGGTGTTGAGATGGCAAAACGTATATTTGCAGCATTTGACCCTCAGCTTGAAGTGGAACAATTCTTGAACGATGGCGATGAGGTTAAGGTGGGTGATATAGCATTTATAGTTCGTGGTAAAGTTCGTTCTCTATTACAGACTGAGCGATTGATGCTTAATGTAATGCAACGAATGAGTGGTATTGCAACCGTAACACGCCGTTATGCAAAACAGCTTGAAGGATTAAAAACAAAAGTTTTGGATACTCGCAAAACAACACCGGGATTACGCTTGTTAGAAAAAGAGGCAGTAAAAATAGGTGGTGGAGTAAACCATCGAATAGGATTGTTTGATATGATTCTTTTAAAAGATAATCACGTTGATTTTGCAGGAGGTATAACAAATGCAATAAAACGTGCTCAATCATACTTAAAAGAGAAGGGTAAAGATTTAAAAATAGAGATAGAGGTTCGTAACCTTGATGAGTTGCAAGAGGCTATTGAGTGTGGCGGTATTGACCGAATAATGCTTGATAACTTTACTCCGGAGCTAACTCGCAAAGCTGTTGAGATAATTGATGGCCGTTACGAAACCGAATCATCAGGCGGAATAACATTTGATACTCTGCGCAGTTATGCAGAATGCGGAGTTGATTATATCTCAGTAGGAGCATTGACCCACTCAGTAAAAGGTTTGGATTTGAGTTTTAAAGCTTGTTAATAACCTATGATTGAAATATCGGTAAACAGAGATAAATGTATCAAATGTGGCAGATGTATAAACATCTGCCCCGATTTGATATTCTATAAAGGAGAAAATGGGCTTGCAACACAAAACGAGCAAACTTGTATCGGGTGCGGTCATTGCGTATCGGCATGTCCTGCCGATGCAATAACACATTCTCTCTTTCCTCAAGATAAGATACATAAGTTTTCTCTTGCAGATTATCCTACACCCGA
Source organism: Candidatus Caccoplasma sp. (assembly GCA_045587545.1). Lineage (GTDB taxonomy): Bacteria > Bacteroidota > Bacteroidia > Bacteroidales > G3-4614 > Caccoplasma_A. The sequence continues at coordinate 35,339 of JAZNCN010000003.1, read as the reverse complement.
GCAGATAATGACTTTGATAAAAGGTCGTCGCTCAAACCGTTTTATCTCCTCGCAACAGATATCTGAGGATATGCTTAAGATGATAGTTGAAGCCGCATATCGTGCGCCAACTGCAACAAATTCGCAAAATCTTGAGTTTACACTTATAACCGATATTGAAAAAATAAGAGAGGTAACATCATTTACTATTGAGACCTTTTATAACATACGCAAACTACTTGCAAATAGAGTCGTGGCACCAATAACAAAACTTTTGATGCCTAAAACTTTTGCAATGGTACCCATGCTTGACCGTTTAAAAGCTGAATTTGAAAAGGGTAATGATAACGTTATGCGCAAAGCAACTGCGATGCTTATAATATCGGCGCCCAAAGGCGATAGATTTGGAGCTGAGAATGCAAATTTGGCATATCAAAACGCATCGTTGATGGCAGAGAGTCTTGGCGTGGCTCAATTCTATACAGGCTTTGTATTGTCGGCTACCCGTCTTAAAAAAGGTGAACTTGAGAAGAGATTGGGTATAAAAGGAGTAATGTGTGCAGGAATGGCACTCGGAATGCCACAATTCCGATTTGAGAAATATACCGATCGCATAGATATTGACTTTACACAAATATGAGTCAAATAACCTCATACAAAACCATATCCACGATATCAGAAGGTTTATACAAAGAGAAGATGAGTAAATTCATCTCCTTTGCCATACCCGTATTTACGGTAGATGAGGCTATGGCTTATGTTGAGGAGTATCGCAATAAATTTCACGATGCCCGTCATGTATGTTGGGGGTACAGAGTGGGTGCAAGCGGCGAGTTTACGCGCAGTAGCGATAATGGCGAACCGTCAGGAACTGCAGGAAAACCCATAGTGGGGCAGATGCTTTCAAACGAAATAACAAATGTTCTGATAGTGGTTGTACGTTATTTCGGAGGTATAAAACTTGGCACGGGAGGTCTTATAGTTGCCTATAAAGAGGCTGCCTTAGATGCCATACGCAATAACACCATAGTGGAGCGCACCGTAGAGTGTGAGCTACTTGTTGAGTTTGACTATATCGATATGGAAGGTGTGATGCGACTACTAAAAGATAAAGAAGATTGCATAAGAGTAGGAGAGCGCATATTTGATAATCAATGCTCAATATCTTTTCATATTTCCCTTGAATTTGCCGATGAAGTAATAGGTAAATTAGAAAAACTTAACTCTGTAAAAATCATCGATAAAGGTTTGTCGTTTTAATTAAATAATAACTAACAACTCAAACAATCCTCTCCAGAATTTCAATACCCATAGCAACGTTATCAATATAACCTATGGTAAGAATGCGTTTGCCTCGGTTTTCACGTAAAGCGGCACGTTTAGGTTCGCGTTGAACATAATCAATAATTTTACCAAAGGTATCAGACTCAAAATATTTGCTCTTCTCGTCCGATACAAAATATAGGTTCATCTTGCCCTGCTTTAAAGTAACTTTTTCCATTCCGAGTTGCTTAGCAAGACGTCTTAGAGAAACAACCCTTATCAACTCTTCGCCCTGTTTGGGAATACGCCCAAACCTATCTTCCAATTTTGCTTTGAATTCTGCAATATCTTCTTCGCGCTCCATATTGTCAAGCTCTTGATAAAGCAAAATACGTTCCGATTCATTTTCGATGTACGAGGCTGGGAATAACAACTCCATATCGGTTTCAATAATGCACTCGTCAACAAAGTTGTCGTTGCTATTGTTCTCCTCTTCATATAAATCAGAGAACTCCTCTGTTTTCAATTCTCCAACAGCCTCTTTTAATATCTTTTGATAAGTTTCATATCCCAAATCGGTAATAAAACCGCTCTGTTCCGAACCAAGCAGGTTGCCGGCACCTCTAATATCCAAATCTTGCATGGCAATATGAATACCGCTACCAAGTTCCGAGAAATTCTCAATAGCCTGCAAGCGTCTGCGAGCATCGGTTTTTAAAACAGAGAATGGGGGAGTAAGCAGATAGCAGAAAGCCTTTTTGTTGCTACGTCCAACTCTGCCACGAAGTTGATGAAGGTCGCTCAAACCAAAATTCTGAGCCTCATTAATAATTATTGTGTTTGTATTTGGCATATCAACACCTGCCTCAATAATTGTGGTCGAAAGTAAAACATCATACTCATGATTGGCAAAATCAAGAATGACCTTTTCAAGTTTCTCAGGCTCCATCTGTCCGTGTCCCACAATAACTCTTGCATCAGGCACAAGTTTAAGGATAATGCCCTCAAGCTCGGCAAGCATGGCAATTCTGTTATTAACAAAAAATACCTGTCCGTTTCGGCTCAACTCAAACTCAATAGCCTCTTTTATAATATCCTCATTAAAGGGGTGAACCTCTGTTTGGATAGGGTGGCGGTTTGGTGGAGGGGTGGTTATAGCAGATAGGTCTCTTGCCCCCATTAAAGAAAATTGTAAAGTTCGAGGTATAGGCGTTGCTGACATTGTTAGGGTATCAACATTACTCTTAATCTGTTTAAGCTTATCCTTAACAGCAACGCCAAATTTTTGTTCCTCATCAATAATAAGCAACCCCAACGATTTAAACTTGACATCTTTACCAATAATTTTGTGAGTACCAATAAGTATGTTAATCTCTCCGCTCTCCAGCTCCTTTAAAATACGTTTGGTATCTTTGGCACTTCTTGCACGGCTCAAATATTCAACTTTAACAGGGAAATCTTTCAGACGGTTTTTAAATGTATTATAGTGTTGATAAGCAAGCACCGTTGTTGGCACCAATACAGCAGTTTGCATATTGTCGCAAGCAGCCTTAAAAGCGGCGCGCACAGCAATCTCGGTTTTACCAAAACCAACATCACCACAAATAAGACGGTCCATAGGTCTTGCCCTCTCCATATCGGCCTTAACCTCGTTAGTGGTTTTAAGTTGGTCGGGAGTATCCTCATACATAAAACTTGCCTCCAACTCGTTTTGCATAAAGCTGTCAGTCGAAAAAGCAAACCCCTCTTGTGTCGCACGTTTGGCATATAAAAGAATAAGATCGCGAGCAATCTCTTTCATCTTGCTCTTTGTCTTCTCCTTCAATCTTGCCCAAGCATTGCCATTAAGCCTATATATACGCGGAGCATCGCCCTCTTTACCCTTATACTTCGATAACTTATGCAGAGCATGGATACTCACAAAAATCATGTCGTTATTTTGGTAAACAAGTTTTACCATCTCCTGCATATAGCCGTTTATATTACCCCTTACAAGCCCGCCAAAACGTCCTATACCATAATCGATATGAACAATATAGTCGCCCAATTCAATCTGTTTAAGTTCTTTAAGCGAAAGAGCAAGTTTTCCACTTCTGACATGGTCGCTTTTAAGATTGTATTTATGAAAACGGTCAAAAATCTGGTGGTCGGTAAACAAACAAATTTTTCTCTCTCTATCAATAAATCCCTCATGAATAGTTCTGTTTACTGCAGTAAAAGAGATAAAATTATTACGTTCGGCAAAAATTTCGCTTAAGCGGTCAATCTGTTTGCGACTATCACTTAAAATATAAATTTTGTATCCCTCTTTAATAAACTCGGCAAACGACTCGGCAGCCTTGTCAAAATCTTTGTGGTATATAGGTTGAGGGGCAATCTCATATTTAATGGTAGAGAAACTCTTTGAGTAGCATTTTGCGCCATAGTCAATACGTTTGAAGTTTAAAATATCTGTTGCAAACGCATCGGGGTCAATCACCTTCTCCATGGCCTCCATATCGCCCTCTTGACTTAAAACCAATTGGGCAGCTATGCTCTCTGATGCAATACTCTTAATCCTTTCGCAAGCCCATGCAAGGTCGGCAAAAGCGAAAACAGTATCGGGTTTTATGAACTCAAGAATTGATATGCCAAATTTCTCATTGATACCCATATCGGGGATAATATCAATCTCTGCAACCTTCTCTTTTGAAAGTTGGCTCTCAATATCAAAACTCCTTATTGAATCAACCTCATCTCCAAAAAAGTCAATTCTGTAAGGGTAACTGCCAGCATAAGAATATACATCAATAATACTGCCTCGTACCGAGTATTGCCCCGGCTCATAAACATAGTCGCAACGCTCAAAACCAAGTTCAAAAAGGTTGTCGGCAAACACCTCCATATTTAGGGCATCGCCAACTTTGCAGTGCAGAGTACCCTTTTTTAACTCCTTGTCCGAAATAACCTTTTCGGCAAGAGCATCGGGTGAAGTAACAATAATGGCACTTCCATTGTCTCTGCTCAATCGCCCTAATACCTCTGTTCTCAGAATGGCATTGGCAGCATCGGTCTGACCATACTTAATAGCCCTTTTATAACCCGATGGAAAATAGAGCACATCACTATTGTTATTAGTAACCTGACAAATATCGTGATAGAGATAACCTGCCTCTTCGGCATCGTTGGCAACAGCAATAACACACCTATCCATATCTTTTAGAGCCGATAGCGCTATTGCCGAAGATGAGCCAATAAGCCCTTGCAGATGAATTGTTTTACACTTCTCATCTGTAATAGCTTTTTCAAATGCACTCTTCCTTAACGAGTAATTGAAAATATCTCTTATTTTGACAATATCTTCCTCTTGCATCTAATTTTAATTCTAAAATGCGAAGATACAAATTAAATTTCAAAGGAGAGATAATGTGAATATAGAGTTCTTTCTATTTAAAATCTTCTGGTCCATACAATCCAAAGTTGGAATCTTTTTCGGGTTGCCATGTACGAATTTTTATTAAAGGTTTTTGTGGGTCGTTTATATCAATCATTAAGAAGAGATAGCCTTTATCTCCATAGTTCGAAGAGTAATACTCTTGTGATATTTGTATGGCATATACCTCACCTCCTCGTCCTAACTTACGAACATCGTTACCAGCAAAACGGAGGTTTATATATTCTTTGCTATTAAAACTGCGTTCTAACTGTTTTAAATAGGCATCTTTTGTGTATCTGTTGTATTTGATAATTTTATTTTGTATTTCGTGCAATTCGGGACTATCAATCTTTTTATTCACAGAAGCAGGAACTACTGTTGCTGTTATGATTACTGCATTATCGTCAAATATTTCTGTTATATAATCAAGTCGTTTAAGAGCATAGGCTGTTTGGTAATTTTCTAAAAACTGCATTAGTGCTACTCGTGCTTTGGAGGGCCAAGCTTCTTTGTATAAGATATCGTTCTCTGCCTCCTCGCCAAGCCCGAATACAATATTATTTATTTTATTGTTCTCATCAAATGTAAATACAACGTCTTCTACAAACGATTTGCGATAGCCGTTCGCAAAAGAAAACGACATCTGTAAGCCTCGAGCCACAACATAATTATCATAGGGATAATAGGTGTGTTGTGGTGTTCCCACTACCTTTGCATTACCATACTTTAATAGCTGAGTAAATATCTCATATCCTTCGGGGGTAAAGAGTGTTTCAATATTTTCAAAGTTTTTTGTTGTTAATGCCGACTCTACTCTGTTTAATGCCTCTTCGTAACTTGCAAGCTCGGTATCGCTTATAGGCGAAGAAGCAATACTTTCATTTTGTTTTTGATTTGGCCATTGGTCTTCTGTGCATATCTCAAATTTACTTTTTACATTAAAGTATGCATTGCGTAAGGCAATTGGTTTGTTCAACTTCATTACGCTTTCAACCTCTTTGTCAATATGTGATTCACCTCGATATTCGTACTCTATCTTCAACTGATAATTTTCGTTTATATTACCCGGTGCGAGTTCGAGAACTCCGCACCCGTCTTTTGCACTATATATATTACTCCAATCTCGTCCGTCAAAGTAGGTGTAGTCTATCGAGCTTACGATATCTCCATTATGAGTAATCCTTAACTCCACATCACAATCTTTGCGATTTACTACCTCTATATTGAGATTAGAGAATAGTTTATTCATTTGATCTGGTATCCATTTTGTAAGGATATGTTTTTTATCACACTCATCGGTATAGTATGCTTCGTTGGGATATTGCAACGATTGTACTAACATTAATGCCCAATAGTAGTCTTTCAAGGCTACATCTATTTTCTCTTTCTCGGTGGCACGTTGTGCTGAATATACATAGTCAAGGGCTTTTTGTTTTCGCCTGTCGAATATACGGTTTAGCTCACTACGTTTTATGTAGCGAACTACATATGCATCGGGTTCGTTCTCCACTATCTCTCGCCCGGTGTTTGTAAGAGTTGCTTGCGTATAGGTTCTTATTTTTGCAACAAAATCTTTTTTTGCTACTAAAGAGTCGTTTGATACTCCTTCGCTCTCTTGTTGCTCTATTTCGCCTGTTACCTGTACGCTTATTTTACTTATAAGGTCATTTAAGGCATTGTTATCTGCTTCACTGACTGTTACACCCCAACCTTCTCCATAAAGGTATAGTGGAGATTTTTTTATATGCTCCCAATCTTGTGCATAAATTGGGAGCATAGTTATGGTTATTAATATGATTATTAATATTCTTTTCACGTTATTTATTCTTGACTTTCAAATTCTTCACGAACAAATAGACTTACTTTCTCGGCATATTTTTGTGCTGTCTTGCTCTCTTTTAGTGCATTCTCCATAGCTCTTATTCTTGCTCTTGTTGCTGCACTTTCATCAATGATAAAGAATGTTTGCATCTCATACTCACCTGCTTTTTTGTCGATTGTACGAATAATGCTGAACGATTCTACCATTTCGCCTTTTATCTCTTTCTCAACTAATCGTTCGTATGCCGCGTAGAAGTGGTCGAACTCGGCAGATGTATTATCCCCGTTCCCTGCTATATCGCTTGTGATGCGTCCTTTAACACTGCTTCCAGCTTGTTGCGCATATGTTATACATGCGTTGTTGATAGCTTCTTGATGTCCTACATTTTTTGATTTGAAACGTGGTGCTATTCCTACCACTTCATAACAATTTTCGCCTTCGGCATTTAGTTTGTCATAGTGTTTTAAAAGAGCTACTTCAAGGCTGTGACTGCTACCAAGCAAAGTCCATTTGCTTTTTTTGAATTCTTTCATTTTTTGTTTATACTCTTTCTTTTGAGCTTTTGCCAACTGACGGTTTTTTGCATCCATCTCAACCGCAGGCACTACCAAAAGTGCTGCAAGTAATAAAACTAAAAAATTTTTCATAATTGTAATTGTTTAAAATTAGTAAGTTGTTTACATACTGAAGAATATATTAAATCCTACTTTTATTGTAAATCCTGATGTTGAATGTTTCATCTTTTCAGAGATATTTGTTGCTAATTTATATCTCGTTGACCCTCCCAATATAAAGCTGTACTCTGGCGAAAATTCTAATGAAAACATACGTCCCAATGCGCAACTTATCTTTGTTGCAACTACTCCTGTTACTCCTATATAACTGATATTGGTTCTGGTATTATCAATATTATATTCTACTAGTTTAATCAAGTTAACTCCTATCTGTGAAGTTGTTCTAATCCTTGAGCCACAAATTATACCATAACCTAAACGTAGTCCGAAACCTTGATATTTGTATTGATATTGAAAATATTCGTCTAAATAATTAGGAAATCTTATAAAATCGCTCTTGTCAAACGAGATTATATACGAGGTCTCCATATTAAAGTTTTTTATATAACCTCCCAATCCTAACTCTATTCCGCTAAGGCCCATTATTCGTCCGTTAAAGTTCATATAAAACTCATTAGGGTAGAAAAATTGTTTCTTCAACTTTATTGTCTGGTCGGTTGTTGAATCATCAAGAGTCATGTTTTTTGAGTAATCTTTATATCCCGAGTACTTAAGCTCTATATTATACTTCCCAATCTTCTCATTTATGTATATTGGAGTTGTCCCTTTATAAACATCGTTTATATATACAGTTGCCATAGATGGTACGGAACTTAAAGTAAAATTACAATATGTAGATAGTATTTTATAGAGCGTACTTGTTTCGTTTTCTTTTACTGTTATTTGTTGCTTTTCAGACTTATACCCCTGTTTTGATATTTCAATATCATAGGTACCTATTAAAACATTTGCTCTATTCAATGGTGTTACTCCTATTTTTTCGCCATTGAGCTTTATCTCGGCGTTAATGGGGTCTGATGATATATTTATTGATCCATATATTGGCAGTGGTGGCTCGCATGTATATTTGACAGGATTTAATGATGAAAGTTTAATTATTTTGGTGGTTGAACGATGTCTTTCTTTTTTACACTCAATCTTGTGCTCACCCAACTCGATGAGCCCCTTCCATGAACTTTTTGATAGAAACTCTCCGTCAAGGTATATTTCACAGTCTTGCTCTGCTATTATCTCGCCATTGGCATAGTTGGCAACAAAGTTAGGTGTAATAGTTAGATCTTTGCCATCCTGCACATTTACTGTTGTGACATATGGCTTGTAGTATTTTTTGTATATGGTTATCTTGTGATTTCCACTTTTTAAATTAATTTTCTTATTGATAGGGAGATGTCCAATATTGCTACTATCGTTTACAATAACAGTTGCACCATTAAATTTAATATCATTCTTGATATTTAAATATCCAAAATTTTGTTTTAAATTAATATTAAGAATATGTTTTTCTTTGTGTTCACTAATTTCTATTATTCCTTCATTTGAATGATAATCAGGATGATAAATATAATATTTGTAATATCCTAAAGATAGATTTTTTCTAATTTTACCTTCTTTAGTAATATTTTCTATTACTCCGTTGATTATAACTTTAGCATCTTTAGGAAATATATTTAGTTCTAAAGTTTTTGATTTAGAATAATCTTTAATTTGATTATCTAAATTCTTCGTTTTTAGTTTTAATATGTATGTAGCTGCCGATTTAACAGATAACCCCAAATCATAATCGCGTAACATGCCCAAGGTAGGGTGTGATATTGTTATACGCTTTACTCCATGTGGAACATAGAGCCATATTTCGCCTGTGCGATACTCTGTTTTTACTACGCCTAAAAGCCCGACATCAAAGGTAAAGCCCTTTTGTGTATTCTCTATTTTAATTAACGCGCATATATCACCATTTTGATCTTTTATAGGAGGATTGTTAGCACTAATATCTTTGTAATCACAATAAAAATCGGAAATCTCCATTTCTTGGGATATACAATTAGTAAAAAAAAAGAATAATATGCAGAAATATAAAAATCTCATTATTTAGAGTTATAAAATAAATATTAATCTATATCAAGAGTTAAATTGCCATTAATATTATATCCATTTGAACTGTCCCAAATTTCATATTCCCTGCTATAACATAGATTATTGTTGCCTACGAATGAACCATAAAATAATAAAGAAATGTTCTTGTTTCCCTTTAATGCATTTAAGAGTTTGCAATATTCACAACTTGACTCTATTGCGTCATTATTTTTAATTGATCTTGCATTTGCAATAATTATATATTTAAGGCTATCAGAAATATCTAAGAATTCATCTTTGTCATCATTATTAAATCGTTTAATTATCCTGAATTCTTGCTCATGTTCCCATTCTTTTCTTTTTATATAGAATAATTTATTTTTATTCTTTTTAATCCATTTTTTTATATCAGGATTTTCTTTTATGTCAGTAAATGTATCAGCAGAAAAGTCCTTTTGATATAAAACTTCTCCAAAATTCTTTTTTAAAGAATTTAGAAGTCTTTCTTTATCAAATACGAGGCATGCGCCATAACCTTTGTCGCCATACAAACCCCACATTTGATGCAAATCAAATCCGACACGACCATCAGGCTCTTTGTCTATACTAAAACTTATTTGCCTGTATTTATAAATTTCTTCTCTTATTTCATCTATAGATATTTGTTTGTCTCCATAAAAATAATTGTAAATATTCTTAGAGTTTTCACAAATGTCATTTGTGTTTGATAAACTACTGAATTTCAGTTTTAGACTTTTTATAATGAGGAGAGCTGTATCAAATGAGGTAAAATGATACAATTTTTCTATTTTGCAAAATTTACATCTTTCTTCTTTATCCATATCCCTTTTAAATTAAAATCCATGGCTCCTTATGGACTAAAAAGATGTGTAAATCTGATAGTATATACATATAAAAAACGTGGAGCCGATACTGTTGCTCGTTCCACGATAGAAAGGCCTTCGCATTGCCCGACAAGTCGAAACGAGCAACGCTGAAAGCCCCACGATGATGAATATAATAAACTGTATGTAAAGATATGAAATCTCTACATTTAAAGGAGTTTACATAATACACCCATTGGAGCGTCTCCGTTGCTTTGTTTTTGACTTGTCGATGAGTTTGCGAAGTTCTTCTATCGTCAAAATCAAAGCGTTCAGTTACGCTTTTTTAATATGTATATATTCACCAAGCAATATAAAGCATATGGCTTTCAGCAAAGTGAATATGTGCAAAAGTAATAAAAATTTTAATAATGAATAATAGTTAGAATTTTTTTATAATTATTTTGTAAATTAACTACTCTTCCTTTCAAGTTCTTGCAGACCCTCTAATTTCTTTGTTTCAAGGAATTCGTAAATACCGCAAAGGTGTTCACGAACTCTGCCATGACCAAATTCATAAACCTTTGAAACAAGACCATCAAGAAAATCCCTGTCGTGGCTTACACAAATCAGTGTTCCGTCAAAATCGCGCAGTGCTTGTTTTAGAATATCTTTAGTCTTTAAATCCAAGTGGTTTGTGGGCTCGTCAAGGATAAGCAAATTAACAGGCTCAAGAAGCAGTTTCATAATAGCCAAACGGGTACGCTCTCCACCCGAAAGAACTTTAACCTTTTTACTGCTTGCCTCGCCGCCAAACATAAATGCGCCCAAAAGGTCGCGTATCTTGTTACGAATATCACCTTTTGCAACATCATCTATTGTTTGAAAAACGGTCAGTTCTTCATCTAACATCGATGCTTGGTTTTGTGCAAAATATCCTATCTGAACATTATGTCCTAATTTAAGTTCACCTTCATGCTCAAGTTCATTCATAATACACTTTACCAATGTTGATTTTCCCTCTCCGTTACGGCCTACAAAAGCAATCTTGTCGCCACGTTCAACAGTAAGAGTTACGTTTGAGAAGATGCGTTTTTCGCCAAATGCTTTACCAACACCATCGGTAATTACAGGGTATTGTCCAGAGCGAGGAGAAGGCGGAAATTTAAGACGCAATGCCGAAGTATCTTCTTCATCAACCTCTATTATTTCAAGTTTTTCAAGCATTTTTACACGGCTCTGCACTTGAAGTGTTTTTGAGTATGTGCCTTTAAAGCGTTCAATAAAATCTTTAGTCTCTTGAATCATCTTTTGTTGCTCCTCAAACTGCTTCATCTGCTGTTCTCGGCGTTCGGCGCGAAGTTGAAGATATTGCGAGTAGTTAACTTTGTAGTCATAAATTCTACCCATTGTAACCTCAATGGTTCTTGTGGTTATATTATCCACAAATTTGCGGTCGTGGCTTATTACAACAACGGTCTTTCCGTTGCTTATTATAAACTCTTCTAACCAACCAATCGACTCTATATCCAAATGGTTTGTAGGCTCATCAAGCAATAGAATGTCGGGGTTGCGCAGTAACATCTTAGCAAGTTCAATACGCATACGCCAACCGCCCGAAAACTCCGAAGTTTGTCGTGTAAAATCTTTACGTTCAAAACCCAAACCAAGCAGAGTCTTTTCAACATCTTCTTCAAAGTGGGTCATATCTATAGCATAGAACTTTTCGCTCTTTGTGGCAACCTCTTCAATAAGAGCCATATACTCGTCGCTCTCATAGTCGGTGCGCTCGGTAAGTTGTCGGTTAAGCTCTTCAATCTCTGCCTCCATTTGGTGCAGATGAGCAAAGGCTTGCGAAGCCTCCTCAAATACAGTTCGTCCGTCCTCAGTCATAAGATGCTGAGGCAGATATGCTATTACCGTATCCTTAGGAGCCGAAACCTGTCCGCGAGTGGCATTACGCACACCTGCCAAAATTTTCAACAGAGTACTTTTTCCTGCACCATTTTTACCCATAAGGGCAATACGGTCTTTTTCGTTAATTACAAATGAAATATCTTTAAATAGGGTAGTGCCGCCAAATTCGACGGTAAGTCCATCAACTGAAACCATAATCTTGTATTTGTCCTGCGAAGATACAAATTAAATCTCAAAGAGAGGTAATTTACGTTATTTCAAGATTTATATCTCTCATGTTTTTTATCATGCAAAAAAGAAGATATAAAATGTGTAATAAATGTTTTTTGTTTAAATTTGTATCATAAATCTCACTAATCAATCTATTGAGGAGAAACTTTAAGAAGGTAACACTTGGAATGTATGTTCATGGAGCCATTTTCTTATTAAAGTTTATAATGTAATCCAAAAATAGAATATTAACGGCTATAAATACAATTATGAATATAGTACAAGTAAAAGACAAACAATTTGCTCTTTATATTTCGCAAGATACAATTAAAGAGAGAGTTAAAGAGGTTGCATCAGAGATTGAGGCAGATTTGAAAGATAAAAATCCTCTCTTTCTTGTAATATTGAATGGCTCATTTATATTTGCTGCCGATTTGTTGCGCAATATGATGTTCCCTTGTGAAATAACCTTTATTCGTATGGCATCATATGAGGGAACTAATACAACAGGAAAAGTAAAACAGATTCTTGGTTTGCAAGAGAGTATCGAAGGTCGTACTATTGTAATTGTAGAAGATATAATTGATACCGGTTATACAATGAAAGAGATGTTACACATACTTGACGAGAAAAAACCAGCCGAAGTATATGTAACATCGCTATTTGTAAAACCCGAAAATCTAAAAGTAGATGTAAAAATTGATTACAAATGTTTTGATATAGATAACGACTTTATTGTAGGATACGGACTCGATTACGACCAACATGGACGTAATTTCCCTGATATTTATAAAGTTGTTGAAGAGTAGAGTTGTTAGTTGTTAGAGTCTTTATTTTGCTAAAAACTAAGGTACTAACTACCGTACAACTAAAAACAAACAACTAACAACTCTTAATCTTCTCATAAAGGCTCTGCATCATATGGTAGAAATTGGGGATAAAGAGAGTTCCCAAAATGGTGCTTAATGTCATACCAAATACCACCGCACTACCCAAAGCAAGACGGCTTGCAGCACCTGCGCCCGAAGCAAACAACATAGGCATAATACCTACAATGAAAGCAAAAGAGGTCATTAATATAGGGCGTAAACGCATACGACCGGCTTCAACCGATGCGGTAAAAATATCCTTACCTTGCAATCTGTAATCGGCAGCAAACTCCACAATAAGAATAGCATTTTTAGCCGAAAGTGCAATAAGCAGGATAATACCTATTTGACTATAAATACTAATTGGCAATCCTATAAATATACAGCCCAATACAGCTCCCAAAATTGCAAAAGGTACAACCATAATAACTGCAACAGGGCTTGTCCAACTCTCGTACTGAGCAGCCAAAACAAGTATAACCACTACAATGGCAAGAATAAATATTATAGATATAGACGACGAAGCCTCGCTCTCCTGATACGCTTCGCCTGTCCACTCATAAGCAAAAGAGCCTTTCAAACCCTTATCAAATATACTCTCCATTGTTTCAATGGCTTCTGAAGTGCTATAACCTTTAGCCGCAGTGGCTGTAACACTTGCGGTGGTGTACATATTATATCTTGAAATCATATCGTTACCCAAACGCTCCTCAATAGTTGTGAAAGCCGAAAAAGGTACCATATCTCCGTTGCCGTTTCTGACCGAAAGTTTAAGGACATCATTAATTCTCTCTCGTCCCATGGCATCGGCGCTTAAAAGCACCTGATAAATTCTGCCGAAAGCATTAAAATCATTAACGTATGCCGATCCCATATATAGCGATAAGGCATTAAATACTTCATTAAGTTCCACTCCCTGCATCTCAATCTTATCTCTGTTTATATTTAACAGGTACTGAGGAGTAGCACCCTGATATGTTGAGTTAACCGAAGCAATACTCTTAGCTTTTAGGCTTTCCGTACTCATATAAGCAATAGCCTTTCGTAACTCGCCACTTCCCAAATTATTTATATCCTCAATTTGCATCTGCAAACCACCACTTTGTCCCATACCGTTAATTGCAGGCGGATTAATGGCAAAAATAAGAGCCTCTTCAATAGTTGAAGCCTCGCCATTAAGCCTTGCAATAACATCGCTTACGCTTTCGCCCTTATCTTTGCGCTCTTTCCAAGGTTTCAGAATAACAAAGAAAGTGGCACTGTTTGATGATGCACTGCCATCAAAAACCGAGAAACCGTTAATACACATATAACTCTCCACTTCGCCATACCCCTTTAATATATCCGAAAGAGTATCAGTAACCCCTTCGGTGCGTTCAAGCGAAGCATTAGGGGGAAGAGTAACCGAAACAAGAAAGTAGCCTTGATCTTCCTCAGGAATAAACGAAGTGGGAGTTTTTACGAACATGAAAAACGCTATAGCGGTAATTACGGCAAAAGCAATCATGGCAGTAATCCAATGTTTAAGCATCAGAGATATAACTCTCACATATCCGTTTACGCACTTCTCGTAAAAACGGTTAAACCACTTATAAAAAACAAACTTTGTTTTGGTATTACGCTTCAAAAACAGAGCGCATAGGGCAGGGGTGAGAGTAAGAGAATTAAAACCGCTGAATAGTGTTGCTGTTGCAATGGTCAGTGCAAACTGCTTGTAAAGTTCACCTGTAATGCCCGGAATAAAAGCCGTAGGAACAAACACAGCCAACAATACAAGAACCACACCTATAACAGGTCCTGTAATTTCGCGCATAGCCTCTGTAACAGCCTCTTTCCTTGAATATTTACCGCTCTCTAAAAGTCGCGAGGAGTTTTCAACCACAATAATGGCATCGTCAACCACAATGGCAATGGCAAGCACCATACCAAAAAGAGTAAGTGTGTTTATTGAAAAACCAAACAGTTTCATAACAGCAAGCGTGCAGATAAGCGAAACAGGAATTGTCAGAGAAGGAATAATAACCGCTCTGAAATTCTGTAAGAAAATCAATACCACAAGCATAACCAAAAGAGTGGTTTCAACCAATGTGACAGCAACCTCTTCCAACGAAGCCTTAACAAAATTTGTAGTATCAAGAATAACCTTGCACTCAACACCTTCGGGTAAGTTTTCTGTCAATTTTTCAATTCTTGCCTTAACCTCATTGGCAACATCTAAGGCATTTGAACCCGGTAACTGATAAATAGCTATTGCTGCCGCCGATTTACCACTCTGCTTTGAAACTGTACCGTAGTTTTGGCTGCCCAACTCAATATCGGCAATATCCTTAAGCCTAAGATAACCACCTTCGGGCAATGCTTTAATAATAACATTACCAAACTCCTCAGCCGATGATAATCTGCCTTTTGTAGTAAGTGTATATTGAAACTGAGCTGCACCGCTCTGAGGCGGTTGTCCCACACTACCTGCCGAAACTTCAATGTTTTGAGCCGATATGGCATTATAGACATCGGCAGGAGTAATACCTCTTATTCGCATAAGCTCAGGTTTAAGCCAAACCCTCATGCCATAGTTGCCTGCGCCAAACACATTAACACTACCCACACCGTTTAAGCGCGATAGGGGGTCAGAGAAATTAATGCTGGCATAGTTCGATAAAAAGAGTCCGTCATACAAAGAACTGTCAGCCTCCAACGATAAAATCATTACAATATTTGTTGACTGTTTCTTTGTGGTTATACCCTGTTTAATAACCTCGCTCGGAAGGTTGCCCTCAGCAATATTAACTCTATTTTGTACCAATACGGCAGCCATATCAGCATCAGTACCCACATCAAAAGTAACTGTAAGATTATACTCGCCCGACGAACTCGAGGTTGAACTCATATAAATCATACCATCAACACCATTAACCTGCTCCTCAATGGGAGTAGCCACACTCTCGGCAATGGTTTCGGCACTTGCCCCGGGATATAGAGCCTTAACCTGCACCGTAGGAGGTGTAATATCGGGATATTGCGCAATAGGTAAAAACTCTAAAGCCGCCATACCTGCAATAACCATAAGAAGTGCAGTAACGGTGGCAAAAATAGGACGGTCAATAAAAAATTTAGAGAACATAACCTTTATTTAAAAACAGGTTTAACCTTCATACCATCTCTCACTTTTAGTAAAGCCTTTGAAACATATAAATCATCTTTGTCAAGGCCATTCACAACATATCTCAAACTGTCGTTTATCACATCGCCAACCTCAATGTGTCTATATTCAACAACCGAGTCGTTAACCACATAAACAAAACTTCCCAATTGGTCAAAACCAATTGAGGCATTATCAATAAGCAGAGCAGAATCTCTTTTTGTGTAGGGTAGTATAACATTTGCATACATACCATCTTTTAACTCTCCGTTATGATTTTCAATTTCGGCTCTCAATCTTAGAGTACCCATTGATAGCTCAATATTAGGCGAAACGTAATCAATCTTACCCTTATACACTTTACGAGTAGGCTCATCAAAGAATACCGTAACACTATCAAACTTATGTTCGCTATTCTCCCATAACATCTTTATATATTGATTATCCTCAATATTAAAATAGGCATACATCAAATCCTCTTGAAATATGGTAGCAAGCACAACAGGCGAGGCACTACCATTAACAAAGTTCTTGCTTGACATAGTCCCAATAGTAACCCTACCCCTGAAAGGAGCCTTTACATAGCAGTAACTCAGGTTGGTTTTTGCAAGCGATAACGAAGCCTCGGCACTCTTAACATCAGCTTCGGCAGCAAGCAGTTGCGATTCAGCCTCAATTAAATCAATTTCGCTTATGGCATTACTTTCGCTTGCCTCTTTCATTCTCTCAAAGTTATTTTTTGCGTAGTCTCGTTTGGCAGTCGAAATCTCCAATGCACTCTCAGCCTGCATAACATTATCCTTGTATTGAGTAGGTTCAATAAGGAAGAGGAGTTTTCCCTCCTCAACCCTACTGCCTGCATCGTAAAACGACTCCTCAAGATACCCGCTTACACGTGCAACAAGATTAACGCTGTTTTGTGCCGAAACATACCCCGGATAACTCTTACTCAAAGTAATATCCTTAATAACAGGTTTTGCAACACTGATAGGGGGCATAGCCTCGTATCCGCTCAGCAGATTATCATCGCAACTGCTGAAAACACCACAAAACAGAACAAGCGAACAAAAAATAAACCATTTCATATTGTTAAAGTATTTAATCTATTTAAAAACTTTCATTCTAAATTTTATATTTCCTTACTGCATGGGAGAGTTAGTGAGATGTATTTATCAGTAACACCCCAATGCCCTATATAAGTTTACCAAAGCGGTAAGAGCATTACCCTCAGCGGCAACCAAAGAGTTTTGGTACTCCAACAATGAACGTTGGGCATCTAAAACATTTTGGAAATCGCTGAGTCCGCGTTTATACAAATCGAGCGACAACGAAAGCATAAGCTCCCCCTGAATAACCAACTCTCTTAAACTGACAATCTGTTTAATCCGTCCCTTATAAGCCGACATGGCACTGCTTACCTCTTCGGCAGCTTTAAGAACAACGGAGTTATAATTCCTGACACTTGAATCATACACAGCCTTACTCCTTTTCAGAGCATTAAAATTTGAGGCACCTTGAAAAATATTCCAACTTATACGAGGAGTAAGCGAATAGGAGATACTATTATTCTTAAAAGTTCTGTTAAGATCTTGTCCTTGAAAACCAAAACTGCCATCAACAAAAAATTGAGGAGAAAAATTACGTTTAGCACCCGTAATATTCTCTTTAGCCGATTTTGATTTAAGTAAAGCGGCAGCTACATCAGGTCTTTTGGCAAGCATTTCGCTGCTGTTGCCAATAGCTACAATATCAATATATTTAGGAATATCGCTCGGAACAGCCAAATGGTCGTAAATGTTCTGCGGAAACTCGCCAACCAACATGGCTATGGTGTTAATCTGCTTATCAATAGAACTTTGCAATACAGGAACCGAAGCCTTTGTACTGTAATAAACCGATTTAGCCTGAGCAACATCTAATTGCGAGGTAAGTCCAGCGTAATACCTCTTTTCGGTAATATTCAAAATCTCCTTTTGTGAATCAATGTTTTTTACAGCAACAATAAGTTGTTGTTGCATGGTTCTTAAACTACCGTAGTAGGTAACCATATCGGCAGTCAGCGAGATAATAGCCGCATTATACAACTCAATCTCAGCCTCATAACCATACTTAGCACTCTTGGCGGCAGCCCTTATCCTTCCAAAAATATCAATCTCCCAGCTCGCATTTAAGGCAAACAACCAATTGCTTTGAGTAACATCACCATCATAGTTTGTGGCATCGTCAAGGTTTCTGCTGCTTTTTGAAGTGCTCCAACCTCTCTCCAACGTGATAGAGGGGTAGAATGCACTCTGAGCAATCCTATACGAAGCTCTTGCCGCAGTAATATTATCGTAAGCGGCATAAATATCCTGATTATTATTTATGGCAAGAACAATCAGCGAATCAAGAATAGGGTCGTTGAATTCTCTCCACCAACTATCGGCAGGCATTACCGATGTCGAAAAAACACTATCACTCTTAAATTGCGGAAAGTCAATATCAATAAAGGCATCATCATCTTTACCAAAAGCAGTAAAGATATTAAGAATTAAAAGTAGAGAAACCGTAAATCTCATAAACCCAGGTGTTACAATATTCACATATCATAACACCCAATAGGACAGTATGGTTTAGTTGTCAGCTATCAGCCTCGTCATAAAGAGCATCAAAAGTTGTTAGTTTTTAGTTGTACGGTGCTACACACACCTTAAGTTTTTAGAATAACAATAACATACAATAATAAGCAAAAGTTGTAATGCGTAGTATTTGCGCGTTACAACTTTTTTACTATTTGTTATTAGACCAATTAGACTAATAATACTAATAACTGATATCTAACAACTAAAAACTAACTCTTTTGCATTTCCTTGGTTCTCAATAATAGTTCCGTTGTCGTAAACAAGAGAGCCATTAACAAAAGTTTTTTCAATAGAGCAGGGGAATGTGTGTCCCATAAAGGGTGACCAACCGCATTTTGATAATATGTTACTGCTATCAACGGTATAAGGCTTATTTGGGTTTACCAACACAAGGTCGGCAAAATAGCCCTCTTTAATATAACCTCTCTCTTTAATACCATATAGCAGAGCAGGAGCGTGAGCACTCTTCTCAACAATGGTTTCAACTTTGAATATACCAGCCTTTGCCATTTCAAACAGAGCTAATAGTGTAAATTGAATTAGAGGTCCGCCCGATGCCGCTTTAAGGCAGTTGCCCTCTTTCTCTGATGGTAGGTGAGGGGCGTGGTCGGTGGCAACAATATCAATAAGGTTTCTGTTAAAACCGTCTCTTAGTGCATCTCTGTCCGCTTGACTCTTAATTGATGGGTTCCATTTAATAAGGTTGCCATATTTTTCGTAATCTCTGTCATCAAAATATAGGTGGTGGGTGCACACCTCTGATGTTATACGTTTTTCGGTTAAAGGTTTATCCTCTAACAGGGTAAGTTCCTTCGCTGTTGAAATATGTAAAACGTGTAATCTTGCATTGTAGCGAG
Source organism: Candidatus Caccoplasma sp. (assembly GCA_045587545.1). Lineage (GTDB taxonomy): Bacteria > Bacteroidota > Bacteroidia > Bacteroidales > G3-4614 > Caccoplasma_A. Next base: position 15,775 of record JAZNCN010000003.1, on the reverse strand, counting down.
TGGCAAGTTCAACAGCCTTTGCGGTTGAGGTGTAGCAAGCCTCCGCATCTCTTATAAGAGGGTGAAACTTAACAGGTAAATCTTCGCCATATTTGCCAACATAAAACTCTCTGTTACGTTTAATAACCTCTTCTGCTTCGGAGTGTATGGCAATAATGGCATCAACCTCTGAGAATATTCTGTTAAGAGTTGAATTTTCGTTTACCAACATATTACCTGTTGATGAACCTAAAAATAGTTTAACACCACATATACGGCTAAAGTCGGCTTTTAGTAGCTCATCAATGTTGTTGTTTGTGGCTCCGATATAAAACGAGTAGTTTGCAAGTGATGTCTCTGCTGCTCTGTCAAACTTCCAATTAACGTTTTCTATTGTGGTAGTTTGAGGATTGGTGTTTGGCATATCCATAAACGATGTAATACCACCGGCAACAGCAGCACGCGATTCTGATGCAATATCTGCTTTATGTGTTAATCCCGGCTCTCTGAAATGCACTTGGTCATCAATTGCTCCGGGAATAAGCCAAAGCCCTTCGGCTTCAATAACTTCGGTTGCAGAATCAATTAACTCTTGAGGGCAATTGCCATAAGCAACTCTCTCAATTCTATCCCCATTTATAAGCAGAGAGCCTTTTTGGCTCTCTCCACTATTTATTATTGTAGCGTCTTTTATTAAAATCATCTCTTTTCAGTTATCAGCTATCAGTTATCAGCTAAACTAACAACTTCTATTTAAAAATGCTATTAAGTTTAAGTTTTATTACCCCAAAAAATGCTTCGCCAAAAATACCGCTATTCATTTTGCTTGTTCCAAGAGTGCGATTAATAAAGATTATAGGTACCTCTTTAATCCTGAACCCTTTCTTGAAAGCCTTAAATTTCATCTCAATTTGGAAAGCGTAACCTTTAAACTCTATTTTATCCAAATTTATAGTCTCCAATACTTGACGGCGGTAGCACATAAAACCTGCTGTGGCATCGGCAACCTTCATTCCTGTAATAACCCTTACATATTTTGAAGCGTAATACGACATTATAACTCTCCCCATGGGCCAATTAACTACGTTAACGCCAGAAACGTAACGCGAGCCAATTGCAACATCTGCCTCGTTTTTACAAGTTTCGTAAAGTTTGAGAAGGTCTTGAGGGTTGTGAGAAAAATCGGCGTCCATCTCAAAAATATAATCATAACCCTGTTTTAATGCCCATTTAAAACCTGTGATATAGGCTGTTCCCAAACCAAGTTTACCCTCTCGGCTTATAAGTGAAATACGATTGTTGTATTTTTGTTGCATCTCTCTAACTACATTGGCAGTTCCGTCAGGCGATGCATCATCAACAATAAGAATATCAAAACGTTGAGGTAGAGATATTACCGCTGTTATAATGTTTGATATATTTTCAATTTCGTTGTAAGTCGGTATTATTACAACCGAGTCTGACTTCAAATTTTCCATCAATAATTTTATTAATTATCCACAAAGTTATCATTTAACCCTTTTATAACAAAATAAAATATTAAAAATATTACCAATTAACATCTAAAAAGCTTTATTTATCTTGCTTTTTAATATCTATGTCGCAAATGCTCAACCAATTGTTGATAACTTCCTGTATTGAAAATTTTTATAACACAAAAAAAATGAGTACCTTTGCCCTCTCTTTTTAAGAAGAGTATAAAAATTTTATAAAAATATAGCCCGCAAAAGTGTTTTGAACGGGCAAATTAGTGTTAACCTATACATTAAATTAATGAAGAAACAAACATCACCTGATTATATATTTGAGGCGAGTTGGGAGGTATGTAATTTGGTTGGCGGTATCTACACCGTATTATCAACAAAAGCAAGAACCCTCCAAGAAAAAAATAAAGACAAAGTAATATTTTTTGGCCCCGATTTAGAGGGCGGTAACATAGCATTCAAAGAGAGTGCAACACTATTAAAGGGTTGGCGTAAAGTCGCAGCCGAGTCGGGAATAAAAGTAAAAGTAGGACGTTGGCAAATACCCGGAAATCCCATAGCAATTTTAGTTGATTTTAAAGATACATTTGCAGAGCGCGATGCAATTTATGGCGCAATGTGGAACGATTTTGGTATTGATTCGCTACCTGCATACGGCGATTACGATGAGTCATGTATGTTTGCCGTTTCAGTTGCTCGTGCAATGGAGAGCTATTATAAATTTATTGAGGGAGAGAACTTCAATGTTGTTGCTCACTTTGATGAGTGGACAACAGGTATGGGACTTCTTTATGTAAAGAAAAACTTACCTAAAGTTGCTACAGTATTTACAACTCACGCAACATCAGTAGGTCGTTCAATAGCATCAAACGGGAAACCTCTTTACGATTATCTCCCCGGTTACTTTGGCGACCAAATGGCTGCAGAGCTTAATATGGTTTCAAAACACTCTGTTGAGAAAAATGCAGCTCTTAATGCTGATGCTTTCACAACAGTAAGTTCAATTACTGCAAAAGAGAGTACTCAACTAATAGGTCGCAAACCAGATGTAACTCCCAACGGATTTGAGGAGGAGATGGTCCCCGCTCCTGAAAAATATGCAAAAGTACGTGCAGCGGCTCGTAAGAGTCTATTGCAAGTCGCAGCGGCATTATCAGGTAAGAAACCTGCAGAAGATGCCCTATTGGTAACAACTTCAGGACGTAACGAGTTCCGTAACAAAGGAATTGACCTTTACCTTGATTCTTTAAAGAAATTGTCAGACTCTTATAATGGAGAGCGTCAAATAATAGCATTTATATTGGTTCCTGCATGGGCTGGCGATGCTCGTGAGGACGTTGTTGCTCGTATGAAAAAACTTCCTGCCGATGCAACTCAATTAGATGCCCCTTTTGTAACACACGCTCTTTACAACTATAACGAAGACAATATAATAAACAAAATACGCTCATTATCATTCAATGCTTCGGCAGACGATAAGATACAAGTAATATATGTTCCCTCATATTTAAAAGGCGACGACGGTATCTTAAACAAGAGCTATTATCAAGTATTGCCCGGCTTTGACCTTACAATATTCCCCTCATACTACGAACCATGGGGTTATACCCCGCTTGAGAGCGTTGCATTCGGAATACCAACCGTAACAACATCTCTATCCGGTTTTGGAATGTGGGTGCAAGAGAAGGTTAGCAAAGTGGCAAAACGTAGTGGTGTATATGTAATTCCTCGCACCGATTCAAATTACGACGAACTTTCAACAAAAATATCAGAGACAATAGCTTCAGTAGCAGCAATGACTCAAAAAGATTATGAAGCATTAAGTGCAGCAGCAACAGCAACATCAAAAAAGGCATTGTGGAGCAACTTTATTGCCGAGTATGAGAAAGTTTACGTTAAAGCATTGGCACAAAACAAGAAAAACAATAAATAAGAAACAATTTCAAATTTTTATACAGAAATGAAAGTAAAAGTAAGTGAAACTAATATGCCCAAATGGGGTAACGTTACTGTGAAATTTGACGTTCCCGAGAAACTTGAGGCATTACAAGAGATGTCTAAAAATATTTTTTGGACTTGGACTTCAGAAGCAACAAATCTTTTTAAAGATATAGATGCAGATTTGTGGCATGCCACAGCAGGAAATCCTGTATTGATGTTGCAAAAACTATCTTATGAGCGTCTTGAGGAGATTGCTGCAGACAAAGCAATGATGACACGTATCAATGCTGTTTACAAAAACTTCCGTAAATATATGGACGAGCCTCGTCGTACAGATATGCCTTCAGTAGCATATTTCAGTATGGAGTATGGTTTGTCAAACGTACTTAAAATATATTCAGGAGGTCTTGGAGTATTGGCAGGAGACTATTTGAAAGAGGCAAGCGATTGCAATATTGATATGGCAGGTGTTGGTTTCCTATACCGTTATGGTTATTTCAAACAAACACTTTCAATGGACGGTCAACAACTTGCTAACTACGAGGCTCAAAACTTCAATCAATTACCTCTTGACCAAGTATGCGACGAGAATGGTAAACCCATTGTTCTTGAAGTACCTTATCCCGGTCGTGTAGTTTACGCAAATATCTGGCGAGTAAACGTAGGTCGTGTGCCTTTGTATTTGCTTGATACTGACTTAGATCAAAATAGTGAGTACGACCGTACAATCACTTACCAACTATATGGTGGTGATTGGGAACACCGTATGAAACAAGAGTATATGTTAGGTATCGGAGGTATCTTGATGCTTAAACGTCTTGGTATCAAAAAAGAGGTTTACCACTGTAACGAGGGACACGCAGCCCTTATCAACGTACAACGTTTGGTTGAGTACGTACAAGAGGAGAAACTATCATTTGCTGAGGCACTTGAGGTAGTTCGTTCTTCTTCATTATATACAGTTCACACTCCCGTTCCTGCAGGACACGACAGCTTTGACGAGTCATTGTTCGGAAAATATATGTATGAGTATCCTGAGCGTCTTGGTATCTCATTCGGAGAGTTGATGGATATGGGTAGAGAGAACCCCGGAACAAACGAGAAATTCTCAATGAGTGTATTTGCATGTAACACTTGCCAAGAGGTTAACGGTGTTAGCTGGTTACACGGAAAAGTTTCTCAAAATATGTTCCAACCAATTTGGAAAGGTTACAGCCCCGATGAGTTACACGTTAGCTATGTAACAAACGGAGTTCACTTGCCAACTTGGGCATCATCAGAGTGGAAAGAGTTCTACGAGAAACACTTAGGAAAAGATATCCTAACAAAACAAGCAGATCGCTCAATGTGGAACAAAATCTATGATGTTCCCGATGAGGAGATTTGGAACCTTCGTCAAGAGATGAAGAACAAACTTGTTAACTTCGTTCGTGAGGACTTCCGTGAAAACTGGCTTAAAAATCAAGGTGATCCCTCACGTATTGTTTCGGTACTTGAGAAGATTAACCCTAACGCATTGTTAATTGGTTTTGCTCGTCGTTTTGCTACATACAAACGTGCTCACCTATTGTTCACCGACTTAGACCGTTTGGCTAAAATCGTTAACAATCCTAACTATCCTGTACAATTCATCTTCTCAGGAAAAGCTCACCCTGCTGACGGTGGCGGACAAGGTTTGATTAAGAGAATTGTTGAGATTTCACGTCGTCCTGAGTTCATCGGTAAGATTATCTTCTTGGAGAACTACGATATGAAAGTTTCAAAACGCCTTATCTCAGGTGTTGATATCTGGTTGAACACACCTACACGTCCTCTTGAGGCATCAGGTACATCTGGAGAGAAAGCCGAGATGAATGGTGTTCTTAACTTTTCAGTACTTGATGGTTGGTGGTACGAAGGTTACAAAGAGGGTGCAGGTTGGGCATTGACCGACAAACGTACTTTCCAAGACCAAGGACAACAAGACCAATTAGATGCAGCAACAATCTACTCAATGTTAGAGAACCAAATAGTTCCTCTATACTTTGCTAAAAACAGCAAGGGATACTCACCTGAGTGGATTCAATATATCAAAAACTCAATTGCTAAAATCGCTCCTGAGTTTACAATGAATCGTATGATTCTTGACTATGTTGACCGTTTCTACTCAAAAGAGGCTTCACGTAGCGCACTTCTTAAAGCTGACAACTACAAAGAGGCTAAAGAGATTGCAGCATGGAAACAAATGGTTGCAGCAAAATGGAACGAAATATCAGTTGTAGATGTAAAAATTCCTGAGAACTACGAGGCAGGATTACAAGTAGGTCAAACTTACCCAATTGAGGTAACAATTGACCGCAAAGGCTTACCAAACTGCTTAGGTGTTGAGTTGGTTGTTCTTGAAGACCAAGACGGAAAAGAACACCGTATTATCAAAGACCTTGAGGTTGTTAAGACAGCAGGTGACTTGACTACATTCAAATATGAATATCAAGTATTGCGTGCAGGTTCATTCAAATATGCATTCCGTATATATCCTAAGAACCCGGCATTGCCTCACCGTCAAGATTTTGCATACGTTAAATGGTTTACAACCGCTAACGATTAATAATAGAGCAAATCTATACTATGAAAACGAGAAGGTGTGTCTCTATGGCACACCTTCTCATTTTTTTCAATAATAAAGATATATGAAATATCAATACCTTATAGCATTATATTTAGTTGCAATAAATCTGATAGCCTATATTCTCTATGCAATAGACAAATACAAATCAAAAAAGCATAAGTGGAGAATTTCTGAAAAGGCACTTATCGCAGTAGCTCTCTTTGGAGGTTCAATAGGAGCATTGTTTGCTATGAAGATGTTCCGCCACAAAACCAAGCACAAAAAATTCACAATCGGCGTGCCATTGATATTAATTGCGCAGATAGTAATGTTTTGTATGCTAATTAGGGATTAGGATTAGTACAAATATGACTAATTGGGCTAATAACTAAAAACAAACAACTACCCGAAGGGCGGCTTAGCCGACAACTAACAACTTAAAAATAAGGATTATACTCTTTCTCGTAACCAATTGTAGTTGTAGGACCGTGTCCGCAATATACAATAGTAGAGTCGGGCAGAGTAAAAATCTTAGAGGTGATATTTTCGCTTAAAGCCTTGTAACTTCCGCCCTGTAAATCAGTTCTTCCAATACTCTCTTTAAAGAGAACATCGCCCGAGAATAAAATGCCCTCCTCTTTGCAGTAGTAGCATAAACTACCGGGAGAGTGTCCGGGAACACTAATGGCAATAAGCGAATAATTACCAATCTCAACTTTGTCGCCCTCTTTAATAATGTTCTTAAGAACGGGAACGGCAGAGTTAAGTTTAATACCAAACATTTCGCATTGTTGCGGTATAAGTTTTAGCAATAGTTCATCATCATCGTCTCCGCTCAGTCCAACATTATATTGTTTTGAAATATACTCTGCTCCAAAGCAATGGTCTAAGTGTAAGTGAGTGTTTATCAAATGTTTTACCTTTAGATTGTTGCTCTCAATAAAGTACGATACAGCCTCCTCCTCATCAGCATAATAAAATCCTGCATCAATAATTGCACACTCTTTGGTGTTGCTATCATAAACAACATAACTATTCTCGTAAAAAGAGTTGCAAACAAAACATTTAACCTTAAGCATATTTCAAAGCGTTATAAGTTCTCTATTTTACTATTTATTACGATTTGTAACAGGAACAAACAGAGCCTTTTTAGTTTTAAAGAACTCATCTTCAAAGAACTCAGAGAGTTCGTAAGTTACCTGAATGTTTTTAAAAGGAGCCGCTTCGGCTGTAAGGTCACCGCCTTTCAAAGCAATAATACCATTAGGCAGTGCATTTTGTTGTTGTTTAGCCACATTCTTACGGCTTATTCTAAAAAGCTCGTTCATAGGCATAGCAGCACGGCTTACAACAAAGTCAAACAACCCTTTCTCCTCCTCAACGCCGCATTGGCGTAACGATACATTTTTCAACCCTATTTGGTTTGCAATATCTTCTGCAACCTTTATTTTTTTACCTGTTCTGTCAACTAATAAAAATTGACATTCAGGAAACATAATTGCCAATGGAATACCCGGGAAACCTCCACCTGTGCCCACATCTAATATCTTAGTACCGGAAGTAAACTCAATAATTTTGGCAATAGCCAAAGAGTGTAAAATATGGTGTTCGTAAAGGTTGTCAATATCCTTGCGCGATATTACGTTTATCTTTTCGTTCCAATCGCGGTACAGAGCATCTAAAGCCTCAAATTGAGCAATTTGTGTTTCGCTCAAATTTTTAAAATATTTTTTTATCTTATCCATTATTTAATATATGCTTTTTATAGCTGTATTTTCAATAAAATATTTCTCAATATCAGAGTAGGGGAGTTTAACCTCTATTTCGCCGAGTGCGTATGGTGCAATTTCATATGGATTATAAACCCAACTTATACCATCTTTATCAACATAAAAATTTTCTGTTACATTTACATCGTCCATACTAATACTTTCGGCATAATCTCTATGGGATAGTTCCTGTTTTATTAAGCTTAATATTTCAGGAATTGCCTCATCTTTAAATATATTGTTCAATGTAATTTCAACATTTTCATAAAAATCATATACATAACAGCTCTTAACACCTAATCCGTGAGCGCCACCGGTATAAGTGTATATGTTACAAGCATAGCTCATTATGCCATGAGCATTATAAAAAATTTCGTTGCTGATAATTTTTTCGTGGTTCATCCAACTCTCAGCTTTAATCTTATTCTCGGGTGTTGAACCGCATACCTCAATTTTGTAATTAGCAATGTCATTATCAATATACGATTTTACCGCCTCTTCAAAAGAGGTTTTCTTTGCAAACTTTTCTCCTAAACAAGTATTAATAAAATCTTTTAGAAGAAGTTTGTCATCTCCTGCAACACCATTGGCTTTGGGGTATGATAGGTTTAAGTTTATTTCAATCTTTGGCATATCGCTTTTGTTTGCAATATTGTAAGATGTTGTGTCAGATATAGTTTCAAACTCTAATTTATCAGACGGGAAGTTGCTCTCTTCGGTGATGTTACCTTCGGTATTCTGGTTACTATTTCCAATTAATTTATCACAAGCAATACATGTAACAGCCAATGAAATAATAAAAACAAACTTTTTCATATGTTATAACAATATTTTTGAGGTTTACCTCAAAGGTACAAATAAAATTCAAAACAATTTCTTATAACCTAACTTATTTTATATATAGGCTCTTCATAAATAATATAGCCTTCATCAACCAAAAAACGAATAATCTCAATTATTTTATCCCTGTCAAAAGGTAGTTTTTGGGTTATTGTATTTATGTTGCATGGCTCATTGCCAAGTAACTCTTTTATAGCATACTCTATCTCGGCAAAATCTCTGTTGCTTATTCCATTATCATCTTTTTTAAGACAGTTGTCGCAAATACAACAACATTTACCGTTTTTCTCTCCAAAATATTCGATAAGAAGTAGTTGTCGGCACTTTTTGTCATGAGTAGCATACTCAATCATGCTGTCAATACGCTTTTTAAAACGCTCTTTTCGCTCTTCGTAAATATCTTTTGGAATATGTACATATTTTGTTGCTTCGCGAGGAGCTGTGAAAAATATATAAGGGTTTTGTCTCCTTGGAATATAGTGTATTATACCTTGTCGGCTTAGCGAAATAAGTGCCTCACAAACTTCGTTTTTAGACAATCCTGTTCTGCGCCCCAAAGTCTCTTCGTTAAGATAGGCATATTCGGTATATAATCCGCTATACGATCTCATTGCGCATTCCAAAACAATCTCTTCATTTTTGTGTAAAGCCTGCCAATGATATAGAGTATCTCGTCCCACAGTAATCATTATTCTCGCTTGGGCATCAACATTCTCAACATACTCAATATAACCACACAATTCTGCAATTTTAATGGCATTGTATGCCGGTAGTAGTGGAAATTTAAAAACACTACAGAATTTATTAATATCAAACTCTTTTATCAACTCTTCACCGGCACCAACAGCAACCTCAAAAAAGTTGCATAATGCATCGTAACAACGCACAATAAACTCTTTCTCTGGGAAAGCATCGGTAACACGTTTGTTAAGTTTAGCCTTATCATGAGGAGAGTATAAGATTACGGCATATGCTTTTTTGCCATCACGTCCGGCACGCCCTGCCTCTTGAAAATACTCCTCTGGAGAGTTTGGCAAGTCCATATGAATAACCGTTCTGACATCGGGTTTGTCAATACCCATACCAAATGCATTTGTCGCAACAATTACACGACATTCACCATCTTTCCACCTCTGTTGTTTTTGGTTTTTATCTTCGTTGCCTAAACCTGCGTGAAAAAAATCGGCAGAAAAGCCTTGACTTTGAAGTTCAAGAGCAACCTCTTTAGTCCTTTTTCTATTGCGCACATATACAATAGAAGTACCTGGTACACGATTTAATATTCTTACGAGTTCGCCATTCTTGTCTTCACTATTTCTGACAACGTATGCAATATTACTTCTGACAAAACTCTTAGTAAATACATTTTCCTCTTTAAACAGCAGTCGTTTTTGAATATCTTTTACAACATCAGGTGTAGCAGTAGCCGTTAAAGCCATAACGGGACAGTGAGGAACAAGTTTTCTTATCTCGGCAATATTTATATATGCAGGTCTGAAATCGTAACCCCATTGCGATATACAGTGAGCCTCGTCAACAACAATCATAGAGATGTTCATCATTTTGAACTTCTCTAAAAAAAGGTCGCTTGTCAAACGCTCAGGCGAAACATATAAGAATTTAAAATTTCCGTATATGCAGTTTTCTAAAGAGATGGTTGTTTCGCGACGAGTCATGCCGGAGTGAACATAAGTTGCTTTAATATCCAAAGCTCTCAAGTTGTCCACTTGGTCTTTCATTAGCGAAATAAGAGGAGTAATAACAATGGCAGTACCCTCCATTGCCAATGCAGGAACCTGAAAAGTTATTGATTTACCTCCACCCGTAGGCATAAGACCGAGAGTATCCCTTCCTGCAAGGATAGAATTTATAATCTCCTCTTGTAGTGGTCGGAAAGAGTCATATCCCCAATATCTTTTCAGTATGCCGTGTATATCTGTCATTCTCTTTTCAGTATGTCTATATTTGCAGTTTAGTGCAAAAATACGAATAAGCGAGCGAAATAATATCAAGTTTACTTGAATATTTCCCAGCGAGCGCAAGTATTTTCGGGGTTTTACCCCAAAGATGTGAATAAGCGAGCGAAATAATATCAAGTTTACTTGAATATTTCCCAGCGAGCGCAAGTATTTTTGAAGTTTACCTCAAATATACTAAACAACTTTTAAATAGATATTATGTAGTCAAAATTTAAATAAAATAATGTTTTTATTGACAAATTGTTTTTTATTCTAATAATTTACTCTATCTTTGTAAAGATGAACTTAATTAAACAGCTTCTAAATATAAGTTTCAGAAAAGTAGAATATTTAAAAAAACAATAAATGCAATGGCAACAGTAAAATTTTACAAATCAGAAGAACAAGTACCTTTGGAAATGCACAAGGTACGTGTTGTACAAAAACTATATCTCCCAACAGTTGAGGAGCGTGTAAAAAAATTGGCAGAGGCAGGAAATAACACATTCCTTCTTCAAAACCGAGATGTATTTATGGATATGCTTACCGACTCTGGTGTTAATGCAATGTCAGATAATCAGGTAGCAGCAATGATGCAAGCCGATGACTCATATGCAGGTTCAGAAACTTGTAACCGTTTGATGAAAGTTATAAAAGAGGTTTTCGGAACAGAATATTTCCTTCCCGCGCACCAAGGACGTGCTTGTGAGAACATTCTTGCTGAAACTTTCGTAAAACCCGGTGATGTTGTTCCTATGAACTTTCACTTTACAACAACCAAAGCCCACATCACTCGTAAAGGAGGTTCTGTAGTAGAGTTGATACGTCCTGAGGGATTATTGCCACAAAGTGACAATCCATTCAAAGGAAACTTTGATATACCTGCATTGGAGAAATTAATTGAGGAGGTTGGAGCAGATCACGTACCATTTGTACGTATTGAGGCAGGAACAAACCTTGTTGGAGGACAACCCCTTTCATTAGAGAATATGTTGCAAGTGGCAGAGGTATGTAAGAAAAACGGCATATTAAGCGTATTAGATGCATCGTTGTTACAAGACAACCTATACTTTATGAAGACTCGTGAAGAGGCATGCAAAAACATGACAATCAAAGAGATTATGCGTACACTTTGCGAGAAGATGGATTTGATATACTTCTCAAGCCGTAAATTAGGATTTGCACGTGGAGGAGCAATCGTATCAAATAACGAGAAGTTGATTTTGAAGATGAAAGAGTACATTCCTCTATACGAAGGATTCCTAACATACGGAGGTATGGAGGTACGTTCAATGGAGGCAATGGCAGTAGGATTGTTAGAGACTCTTGACGAAGAGATTATCAATCAAGGACCTATTTTCATTGAGTATCTTGTAAAAGAACTTAACGATTACGGAGTGCCTATGATATTGCCGGCCGGAGGTTTGGGCGCGCACATCAATGCAATGGAGTTCTTAAAAGGAATGCCACAAAGTCAATATCCTGCAGGAGCATTAGCAACAGCATTATACATAGCAGGAGGTATCCGTGGAATGGAGCGTGGTTCGTTGTCTGAGCAACGCAACCCTGACGGAAGCGAAAACTTTGCAGAGATGGAGTTGGTACGTTTGGCATGTCCTCGTCGTGTATTCACGCTATCACAAATCAAGTATTGTGCTGACCGTGTTAAATGGCTATACGACAACCGCCACCTAATAGGAGGTTTGAAATGGGTTGAAGAGCCAGATGTATTACGTTTCTTCTTCGGAAAACTAACACCAATAGGCGATTGGCAAGAGAAACTTGCAGCTAAATTCCGCGAAGATTTTGGAGATAGCCTATAATGAATAAAGGATAGAGATTTTCTGTCCATATTTTACTAAACAATACGAATAACGCAATCTTGTCAGTCACAAGGTTGCGTTATTCTGTCTTTTTGTCACTTTTTATTGATAAAAGCTATGCTGAACAATTTGGCACAAAATTGGTATATGTTTTAGTAAGGTTGAGAAACCCATCATAAAAAAGAATTTAATTAATAAAACTAAACAGATAATTATGGAGATTAAACCATTAGCAGACAGAGTGTTGGTAAAACCTGCACCTGCAGAGGAGAAAACAATCGGAGGAATTATAATTCCTGATTCAGCAAAAGAGAAACCCCTTCAAGGCGAAGTTATTGCAACAGGTAACGGAACAAAAGACGAGGAGATGGTAGTAAAACAAGGCGATACAGTATTGTATGGCAAATACTCAGGAACAGAGGTTGAATTTGAGGGAGTTAAATACCTTATCATGCGTCAATCAGACATTCTTGCAATTTTAAAATAGTTTCAGAATAGAATAAAATCATATAATTATGGCAAAAGAGATTAAATTCAATATAGATGCTCGCGAAGAGCTTAAGAAAGGTGTTGACGCTTTGGCAGATGCAGTAAAAGTAACACTTGGTCCCAAAGGTCGCAACGTAATTATTGAGAAAAAATTTGGAGCACCCCATATCACAAAAGATGGAGTGTCAGTAGCAAAAGAGGTTGAGTTAGAAGATAAATTCCAAAATATGGGAGCTCAACTTGTTCGCGAGGTAGCATCAAAAACAGGCGATGATGCAGGAGACGGAACAACAACAGCAACAGTACTTGCACAAGCAATCGTAAACGTTGGTTTGAAAAACGTAACAGCAGGAGCAAATCCAATGGATTTAAAACGTGGTATCGATAAAGCAGTTGCAAAAGTAGTTGAGAGCATCAAAGCACAAAGCCAGGAGGTAGGCGATGACTTCTCAAAAATTGAGTCAGTAGCACGCATTTCGGCAAACAACGACGAGGAGATTGGTAAACTAATAGCTGAGGCTATGAAGAAAGTTAAAAAAGAGGGAGTAATCACCGTTGAGGAGGCAAAAGGAACTGACACAACTGTTGAGGTTGTTGAAGGTATGCAATTTGACCGCGGATACATCTCTCCCTACTTCATTACCAACACCGAGAGTATGGAGTGCGAAATGGAGCGCCCATTCATCTTGATATTCGACAAAAAAATATCTTCATTAAAAGATATGTTGCCAATACTTGAGGCAACAGCACAATCAGGACGCCCCCTTTTGATAATTGCAGAAGATGTAGATAGCGAAGCACTTGCAACACTTGTAGTAAACCGTCTTCGTGGCTCATTGAAAATATGTGCAGTAAAAGCACCAGGATTTGGTGATCGTCGTAAAGAGATGCTTGAGGATATTGCAATCCTTACAGGAGGTATCGTAATCTCAGAAGAGAAAGGCTTGCAATTAGATAAAGCAACAATCGACATGCTTGGAACAGCCGAGAAGATAACCGTAAACAAAGACAACACAACAATTGTAAACGGCTCGGGCGACAAAGATGCAATAGCAGCACGCGTAGCACAAATAAAAGCACAAATTGAGAAGACAACATCAGACTACGATCGCGAGAAACTTCAAGAGCGTCTTGCAAAACTTGCAGGAGGAGTAGCAGTACTTTACATAGGAGCACCCTCTGAAATTGAGATGAAAGAGAAGAAAGACCGCGTTGACGATGCACTATGCTCAACACGTGCCGCAATTGCCGAGGGTATAGTCCCCGGAGGAGGAGTAGCATATATACGTGCAATAGCATCAATTGAGAACTTAAAAGGCGACAACGATGATGAGCAAACAGGTATCGATATTGTAAAACGTGCAATAGAAGAGCCTTTACGTCAAATAGTAGCAAATGCAGGACTTGAAGGAGCAGTAATCGTACAAAATGTAAAAGACGGAAAAGACGATTACGGTTACAATGCACGTACAAACACATACGAGAACTTCTTTGCAGCTGGAGTAATTGACCCAGCAAAAGTATCACGCGTAGCGTTGGAGAATGCAGCTTCAATAGCAGGAATGTTCTTAACAACAGAGTGTGTAATTGCAGAGAAGAAAGAGGAGAATCCGGCACCTATGGGAGCACCAATGGGTGGTATGGGAGGTATGGGCGGAATGATGTAATATTCCCCAATAACTCAATATAGCAAAAACGATGTGCCATTAGACACATCGTTTTTTTGTTATATTAGTCAAATAAAACCAATTGCTCTAATTGAGGCACTTGCCTTCTAATTAAATCATAGTAACCATAGTCATCTTAGCTGATAACTATAAAACTACCTTTTGAGAACTGTTATCAGTTACAACAATATATACACCTTTAGGTAATGTAATTTGAACCGAGCCATTAACATAAGTATCTTTAACAACTTGTCCTGCAAGGTTGATAACTTGCAACTTGCCATAGTAATTACAAATATCAATACCATTACCTGCAATAACCTTTATCTCTGTTGCGGAAATATTGCTATCCTCTATACCTGTAAAATCGCTCTCTATAAAATTGGTAAAATCACTCCACTCAAACTCATAATCCTCTTTTGTCCCTTTTGGAATATAAACAGGAGTTTTATCTACATTGTTAAATGTGTTAGAGTAGATAAGAGGAGGATATTCTGCTAAAGAATAGATAGTATTTAATTTATAACAGTTATAAAAAGCATATTCTCCTATTTCACTAACTCCGCTACCAATAGTAACCGAAGTTAACCCTGAACAATAATTGAAAGCATACCTACCAATAGAGGTAACACTATTGGGTATAGTTATAGATGTTAACTTGTAACAATCTCTGAAAGCATATTCTCCTATTTCACTAACTCCGCTACCAATAGTAACCGAAGTTAACCCTGAACAACCATAGAAAGCCGAACTTCCAATAGAAGTTACACTATTGGGTATAGTTATAGATGTTAACTTTTCACATTTCCTGAAAGCATAATTTCCAATAGATGTAACACTATTAGGGATAGTAACCGAAGTTAACCCGGAACAACTATTGAAAGCCGATTCTCCAATAGAAGTAACACTATTAGGGATAGTTATTGAAGTTAACCCGGAACAACCTGAGAAAGCCCCACTTCCAATAGAAGTAACACGATTAGGGATAGTTATTGAGGTTAACCCAGAACAACGATAGAAAGCATAATTTTTTATAGCTGTTATACTTTCGGGTATAACCAAATCTGTTACTAATTCATTGTTTAAATATAGTTTATTGGCATAATATAAAGGATTAGCTTCGTAACTACTAAACTCAATATTACACCAAGCAGCAAGGTCTGTAATATATACTCCTGTTAAACCTGAACAACCTGAAAAAGCACTATAAATAGAAGTAACACTATTAGGGATAGTTA
>JAZNCN010000002.1:0-2055 GCA_045587545.1 Candidatus Caccoplasma sp. | reverse complement strand
TATCTTAAATAGACTTATTAAGAAAGATACTTTTAAGGATTATTTTTTGGGATATGGAATTGATATTACTCGATATAGTATATCATCATTGGATATTTTATCTGTAGAAAAAGAGATGTTAAATTTAGAACTACAGATTTGCATTCCTGATACAGATCTTTGCTGTTATTTTATATTGAAGATAGACAACGAAGGAACGATAACTATAGAAGAATCTTTTGATGAATTTGAATCTGATTATAGTTAATAATGTTTATTTGATTATGAGGGTGATTCAACAAGAGAATGGTTCACCCTCTTTCCGTTTGCCAATAATTTGCTATCTTTTGATAAGATAGGCTGCTCCTTGGGATAAAAATAAATGCGATTTATTTTGTTCTCCTCTCGGCTTGCGCTATCTTTGCCCGCAAGTCAAAGGCACATTGATAATGGTGTAACACAGACTTACCATTATGTTTGTGTCTTGTGATACATCAATCTTTATGAAAAGACTTTTGGGAATTATATTGGGCTTAATGGCAATAACTGTTTTTGCAAGTAATCAGCAAACAGTCTCGCAATCAGCAAAGGAGTTGGATAAGGCATATCAAGAGAGAAATTATGAACTATTTTTTGAGTTGTTTCCAAGTTCCTTTAAAACCTTTATTGATTATTATGGCTATACAGATAAACCTATGCCACTTTACTCTCAAGGTTTAGACCATGTTAATTACTTATTTTCAGATAGTTTGAAAATAGATGAAAAGTATCTTAATAAATTATTTGCAATAGCTAAAGATGCAGTTTGGGAAGCAGATGCTCCAAATTATTTTCAAAATAATCTTAGAGATTTAATACTCAAATATTCTCAAGAAATAGTTTCTTTCTTGAATAAACAGGATAAAAAAGAGATTGAGAGTTTTTGGTATTTTGTAGTGTATAGCTTATATCCTAAGGAGTTAGATAATATTGCTCATTATTTAAAAATACGCGAACGGATATATCCACATAGTAAGGAACAATCGAAGATTATTGAATTTGCATATAAGAAAGTATTAGAGGATGATTGGGAATAGTTTTAATATGTAATAAACTAAGGGAGAAATAGGGCTATTAAGTCAAAAGAAGCTCGAAATATAGCGGATAGTTATGGCGATGGAGCACAAGATAATGTAGAGAATACTCTTTCTTATGTTAAAGCAATGAAAGGTTATTATGATGAAGAAAAAGAAAAAAAATACTGCAAAGAATAGAAAAAAAACTTCATTTTCTCATTATTTACTAATTGGGATTGCAATATATTTTGTTACAAGAGTTTCAACAATAACGTATCATGATTTAGTATTAAATAGTAAAGGAAGATATGCTGTTGCTGAAGTTTTTGAGTATAGAAATATGCGGAATGGTCATTTGAAAGGGTGTTATGAGTTTAAAGTTAATGGGAATTGGTATAAAGGTTGGGCAATGGATCTTAGTGATAGTAAACTTCATAAAAGGATTCCTTATGACACTTTAACAATTATGTATTTACCCTCAAATCCAGAAATAAACAGATCAAAAAATGCTGTTGAAAAAGATTTTTTTGTAATGTTTGTGAATTTATTCAAATAGCAATAAATCCTTGCTAAAACTGAATAAAAGCCTCTTTGTCTTTCAAACAAGGAGGCTTTTTATATAAATATCAATAGACCTATACCTACGATGGTAACAAATTGACACGTGTAGATGATGCCGTAACAGCTATTTCCTATACTGGTGGCACGAACTTTGTAAATGGAGCAAGCACAAGCAATGAATATACTTACGACCAAAACGGCAATTTAACAAAAGATTTGAATAAAGAGATTACTGATATTCAAATTTCACCAATTATCCGTGCGGAAAGGTATTAAAGGTAGTTCGTTGCCACCAATGAAGTTGCCTATTTTGAAGTCGCGGAAGCAATAGCGAACGGCTACCGGCTTGGGCACTTGCTTGCTAGAAACTACGGCATGGTTGGTTTGCCATTCAATCCAGACAGAGTCGGCTGGGTGGAAGATGCGGTCTTCACCAGCTACTTCGAAACCTTCGAGTTGG
>JAZNCN010000001.1:0-87284 GCA_045587545.1 Candidatus Caccoplasma sp. | reverse complement strand
AGCGAGGGTATCAGCATCTTTTACGGCTTTCTTCTCTGCACTACGCATATAGCCGTAACTTTCGTGGAACTGACTATCGTCAATATCCGCTTCATAGTAGCCCAATAGGGCAAGTTGCTTGTTTACCTCCTCAATCTGTTTATCAATAGTGGCAACAACATTATTTAGTTGCTCTTCAGTTGTTGCTGTTTCGATGTTGCTTTCTGCCTTGCTTGCAATAACCTCTGTTTCGCTTGCAACAGTTTCTGTATTTGCTGACGTTTGTTCATCTTCATTTCTCCTTTCATTGTTACGTTGGTTTATAATTTCCTGTTTCGCTTGCTCGGCTTCTTGATTGTGTGCCTGTTCGGCAACAACAATTTCTGCCGTTGTAAATGGGTCGCTATGCTCTTTACCGATAGTAGCAACATTAAACTGCTGTACTTCCTCATAAGAGGTCATTTCATTAGCCAAACCATTCTCTGTTACTTCGGGCAAATCTCTTGCACCATTATAGAATGCTTTAAGATAAGGACGAACAACATCGCCCAAATCAGCAATCATAACTTTGGCAAAGTCAGTAAAAGACTTAACACCTCTGTCAATATGCCCTACAGCAATTTCCAAACCGATAGCAAGAATTTCAGGGTCAATACCAACATTCAACTGTCCACCCAATTTCTTGCGTAGTCGTTCTTTAAGTTCAGCCATACGCTCATCGCTGACAAGTCCGAATTGCCCCTCGTTTTTAGCCTCTGTTGAAACTTTTTCTTGCCACCTTCCATTTCTTAAAGCTTCGGCAGCTTCAGCCACACTCATTTTGTGAGGACCTCCAAAATCAACTAAATTTGCATCAAGCGTAACATAACCATCTTCAATACCTGTAAATGTCAAAGATGCTTCATAAGGAGTACCGTCATTGCTCTTATCAATACGAGTGAATGTTTTACCAATGGCATTAGATACAATAACCTTGTCGTCAGTAGCACCCTCATCGCTTAACAAATCACTATTTGTAGAATTTATTTTTGCAATGTCTCTCATTGAAACAGGCTGTGCATCACTAACAGCCTCCTCATTACCGAGTATAGTTCCGGCTAAACTTTTTGCACTCTCCTCGCTACGCATCATAAATCCGCCCTGCTCACGGTCATACCAACCCTTTTCGGCTTTTGCAAGTTCTTTGGCAGCTCTCTGCTGTTCTTTCGTCAGAGTGCCTGCAAACTTCACGAGGTGCATATCAAGCACCTTGCCTTTCTTGGTGGTATATTGAGCAGGAGTGATAGAGTAGGGGGTATTATCTTGGTCACTGACTTGCTCACTCTCCTGTGATATAGTCGGAGTCTCTGCCTTTACAGGTGCTTCGGCAAGACTATAACGACTATTGTTGTGTGTGTTAATTTGGATTGTGCCTACTTCATTGCCTTCCTCATCGAGCATAGCAATGGTAGAAACACCGTTCTTTGAATGTTTCTTGATACGGTACAACTTCTGATTGTAGTAATCACGCACAACATCGCCAACATTGAAGTCTGCGAGTTTGCGGCGCAAATCCTTTTCTGCCTCTGCTGCCTGTATCTGCTCTTGAATAGACGATACTGCATTTTTTTCTCCTAACTCGTTGGTAGTTTGAGAATTTGTTGTATCTTTGTTATCAGAAATCCCATTCAAATCCGAAATCTGCGTCGTTTCAGTACGATTAGCGTCGGTGAGAGTGGGATTTCTCTTTTTCCACATTGTTACCGCTGCTAATTCTTTTCTTCCGATGCGCTGTTCTTCAACAAACATCACAGTGCCATCGGGATATGCTTTTTGGTAAATTATTCGTTGAGCTGTTGTATTTCCGGGCAACACTTCAACTTCATCGTAATTTTCTACAACATCAGCAATTCTATCAAAGTCTGCTTCAACAATAGGAATTTGACCTCGTTTCTCCTCGTTTTTACCACTATGTTTTTTTAGTGTATGGCGAACCGCATTGTTGTCAATCACGTGTTTGTATTCATCGTCAATGAAAATACCTTTCGCTGATAGGTCTTCTTTTAGACGAGTAGAAACAGGCGCAATAACTTTTTTTATAAGTTCCTGCGCTGATTGTTTTGCTTGTGAAATTAGTTCTGCAAGAGAACCTGTAAAGTATTGAAATAGAGTTCCTACTTCGCCCTGTCCGCTACCGCTTTCAATGCTTCCTGCACTGTCGGCTGTCCGTTCTCCACTCTCAATTCGTTCTCCTGTTGCAGCATCTCCTGTGCTTCCTTGCTGCCCTCGTTGGCTTGCTGAATTATCGCCAACCAATACATTGCTTCGCTGTTGTCCATTATAATCTAAATTTAAAACTTCTTTAATTGCTTGAGCAAGAGTACGAGGCGTATTATCAGGTTGCTCAAACAGGTTTGGTTCTTGTGTGCCTTGAATAAGGTCAAATAAACTATTAAAAGTACTTTGCATAAAAGACTGATTTTCTCCTTTATACATAGTAGCAAGTAACAATGCAAAGTTACTGAAATTTTCGGCAGGAATATAACTTTCCCCTGTAACATCATCAAATTGATATTGACGTTTCCAAGCCTCAACAGCTGAACGTGCATCTTTAAATGTCTTTGCACTCATAAATGCCTCACTATGCGATAGGGCATAGAACGCACGGATTGAGTTCTGTATCTCCTCAATCATACGCTCTGCATTGGGGCTGTCATAATCCCTGAAAGCAGTTGCAAGAATAGCCTTTTGAGCCTTTGCTGGCATAGCATTAAACATCTCTTCAAGTCTTGTACTACCATTTTTGAAAATGCTTTGATACATAATACCGCGCAAATCGTTCTTTGCCTCGGCAGTAAGCTTCCCTTTGCTGTCAAAAGCACTTCGGTATTGAGTAGGAGAGATGTAACCCTTACGCTCCAACCATTTTAGGACCTCAACGCCGTTGTTGTCCACAAGCCCAGCAAAAGATGTCTCCTCATCGTTGGACTTCAACAACAGGTTGGCGAATGAACGCATATCGTTACCTATTTTCAGCAAAGCATTCTTTGGCTTTATACGTTCTGTGCCTCCGCTCTCTGTATCTTGAGCCACATACTGACCAAGATTGATAGCCTCTGCATCGTCCACATCAAGCATATTCACAAGGACAGGACGTTCCATGGTAGCAATATCATCGACATTCAAACCAAACTCCTCTGCGTGGTCAATCAGATACTGCTTGTACTGCGCTGCCTGGTCTTGGTGGCTCTCCCACATAAGACGGAGCGCATCACTACGGTTGTTGCCCTGTATGGCTTCTCCTCGTGCGTTCACGGTAGGCGCACCTGTATAGGCGGTAACGGAAGAAGTAATCTCTTCGGGGCGAATGTCCCCGGCAATCTTACGTGCCGACATTACACTCGCTTCATCGTTACGCTCCTTTGGTTGTGCCTCATCAATGAAGTGTAGGGGATTGCGCACACCTTGAATGTGGCTCGGCTGTAATTGGGCTGCATCAATGACTGCTACACGACCATTGGCAATGGCATCATCGCTGAAACGAACTGCAACCTCTTTACCCAGTACTGCTTGCAAAGGCTCTTGACGGTTAATCTTATGCCCACTGACACGTCTGTAACCTCTTGCTCGTGCGTCTTGTGGAGTATCGTCCACCATATCAGGAACACCGTTGAGGGCTTCACGCTCTATACGTTCAGCCTCCTCACGTTCAGCACGTACTCTTTCTTCCTCTGCTTGACGCATAGCGTTCTCTTCTGCAATAATACGATTACGTTCACTCTCCGCATTAACTCTTCTGCGGTTAGCGGTACCAGCAATTTGTTTCCATATCTCAAGTTCCTGCTGTGCCGCATCAATCGCCGCCTTGCGTTCTTTCTCGGCAGCAATCTTCTCGGCAATGGTAGCACCGCCTTTCGACTTGGCTTTCTCCAATTTCTTCAAAGCAGCCTCTTTGTCGGCAACCATTCCATCGGCTACGGTTTGCGCCATAGCCTCATCGCCCTCTGTTTGCTCTACAATAGCGTCCCAAGCGGTATCACTATCGGTCTGCTCATAAATTGGATTACCTTGCTCATCTTTAGGGATACGCTCCATTGCGGTAGGAGTTACGTCTGTCTCTTCCAAATTTTTCTCTTCTGTTCTTGCTTCCTCGAACTGTGCCAAGCGAGCAATATTAGCCTCATCAACCTGTTGCTGTATGGTGATCTTAGTCAAAGGAAATACGTTTACTCCGTCTGACACATTAATTGAGCCGTCTCCATTATCAACAATACCCTGTTTATTAGCTACAACTTGAACCTCTATCGGTCCGTTTTCGGTTGTAACGGTATAGATATCTCCAGGATTAAATGTAGCAACACCATCAATCTTGTTGGCTGCTTCCTGTGCATATTGCTGACGGATAGCCTCTGCATTTATCTCTTTTTCAGAAACAGGATCTCTTAACTCCTCTAAAAAAGAAATTTCGTCCGATGAGATTTGTTCAAGAGTACCAGTCTCTGCATCACAAATAATAATACTTTTCTCTGAATTGCTTAAATCTATGCTACCATTTTCATTACGCAAAACATTTCCATTAACAATAAATACGTTTCTGTCATTGCGTTTTAAAGTTGCACCTTGCAGTAAACCTGATGCTTTATTAGTACGTTTATCTATTAATATATTACTTTCTTCTATGCGTCCATCAATATCATCACGCACTCGCTGTATCATACCATCGTACACTTGTTTAGCGTTTAGGTAATCAATAATAGTATTTGCTCTTTCAAAGTCGTTACTATTCTGTGCATTTTTAGCCTCGTTTAACCAATCCACAAAGTTTCCGTCAAGAGTCTCCTCGTTTGTTCCCACAACAGAAATCATTCTCTGACGTTGATAGTCATACATATTCTTTGCATCGTTCATTTCCTGAGAAGTGTATAGGTTATAACCTGTATTATACGACTCCTCTTGCTCCATATCAATCTCTGCCGAATAAAATTCGTCAAATGTGAAGTTATATGTTTGATGTATCTGCGAAGCATCAATTTCTTTTACTACTCCATTATGTAATACATTAATTTTATTGTTGGCAGATTTTCCAATAATCTCTACAATATCGGTTTCATCTTCAAAAGGGCTTATTTCATCATCATTAAAATTAACTTCAGCAACATTAACATACCCCTGTTCTTTTCTACGTTTTTTTTCTGCTCTGTGCTCAGCTATTTTACTTGCACCTCCAAGTACGCTACCCATAAATAAACCTGCCTTTGCACCCTCCCAACCATTTTCGATTATCTCCGAAAGGGTAGGGTAATCCTCACTATCCTGATATATCATTGGAGTAATAGTTTGCAAAGCCTCTGCTGTAAACTCAGATGCACTCTCAGCTGCTATATCTGTTAGATATTCTTTTACATTTTTCCCATTCAGTAATTTACCGCCGAGTTTTTTATTAGCTTTGATTAGAAGTTTTTCCAGTTCATTTTTAGCGATCTCATTATTACTAACAGCTTCTACAATATCTTTTGAAACTTTCTTTTTTGTTCCATTGAAAAGTTTTTTAGTATATCTGTCAAATGGAATTTTCTCTGTAACATATTCAATAGATCCATCAGCGATACCGACTGCCCAAGTTTGTAAATTGCTTGCACCATTATTTCGAGCCTCTACCATTGAAGATCCCATTGTAGAAGCAGTAAGTCCTCCCATATTTGCGATGCCAATAAGGTTGGAGTATTTAGGATTTCTTGTAAAAAGACTTAATGCTATTGCTGAAGCACTACCTATCATTTGGGGAACTAATTCTCCAACCCATGCTCCAAATCCTTTAGTTGGTTTAGTCTTAGCAAGTTCTCTTGATGCTTCATTAATCATTCTATCTCCCCAAGTATCCTTGCTTTCTTCTTCTAAAATACGTTTAGCTTTATCAATATCACCTCCTGCTTCTTTAATAGCATCGTTAATTCTTAATAAAGATTTCCTATATTCGTAACCCTCTCCAACAATATTATATAATATGGCATCAGCTTTCTCTTCCGTTGAGCCATTTCTAATAAGATTTTGTTTAAATTCTATTTGTTTGTCGGGGTTGTTAAGGAGTTGACTACGCAACATTTCATTACCTTTACTATTGTCTTTGTCAACATAAGATGAAGTTTCATTAATATCAATGCCTTTACTCTCAAGATCTGCAATCAAGTTAAGGGCGTTCTTTTCATCTCTTGAACTTCCAGTAAAGATGTTTGCAACCTCTCCAGCAAAAGCTTTTATACCTTGCCATAAAGTATTACTACTTTGCTTAAAAGCAGGAACAAAACCCTCTATATATTCAGGCTCTTTAGGTAATTTAGGGTTATCAATTAAAACCTTATTATTTGGCAACTCATATTGAGATGTAGTTGGTAATTGTGATTGTTTCAGTTCCTCATGTTGTGTTTCTTCCGAGGCAACTGACGAAAGTCTATTCTCGTATGAATTATAATCGCCAAGCCTAAAATTCCCTTTAGATGAGACCCAATCATAAAGTTCTTTTCTATTAGCTTTGTCGCTCATTTTCAAATTGAAAGTCTTCTCATCTCCTAAATCATCGGTTGAATATCCTTTGTTAATCAACGCTGTATATAGTTTCTTTAATTCTTTGTCATTCATAGTATTTACCAATCAGTTGTATTATTAGAAGGATTTCCCCAACCTAAACTTTGATTTGAGTCATCATTAATCTCACTTGTCATAGTGGCTGGGTCAATAGTAGAAAGTGTGAGCATAATCTGTGAGGCTCTTGGAGATTTGTGCCAGTTTTGTTTAACAAAATCGTCTTTTTCTTTTTGTGTTTTATGTTTTGGTACTCTTGGATTATTATTTTTATCTTCATTGTAGGCTTTGACCATATCTTCGTAGAGTACATCATATACTTGTTGCATTGAACCTTTCCATACATTCTCATAGATGCTCACTTGATTTCCGCTACCATCTACGAAACCGAGTTGTTTACCACGAACGCCTTTTATAGCCCTCGCTTTAACCTCTTCTTCTCTAACTCTTATACTTTCGTTGAATCTTCGTTTATTCTCTTCAAATGTTTCTCTCCATTTGTTTTGCTCTTGTGTATATCGGTCGTCAGCAATTTTTTCGCGTTCTTTCTTGTCGTTTTGCTCTTGTGTATATCGGTCGTCAGCAATTTTTTCGCGTTCGTTACGGTGGGCAATTTCGTTCTCGTATCGTTCTTTCTCTTCTTCGTCTTTTTTATTTCTATATCTAATAGCTTCTTCGGTTTTCATAGCATCCACAAGTTCATCATATAATGATTTCTTTTCCTCTTCACGTTTCTTATAGAACTCATCCCATTTTTTTCTTGTGTTTTCGGTTCTTGTGTTTTCTCCCGTAAAACTATTTTGAGCACCTTTAGTAGTAGCAATCAAATTAGCGATAGCAGAAATCCCGTCCGAAATTTTTGCTAAACGCATCTCACGTTTCTCTTTTTTTATTAAGTCATCAGAGGTTGGGTATTGCTCTTCAATATACCTCCTTATTTCAGAGTAGTTGCTGGGAACGAATGTATTTGTATTAGTAGTCGTGTTATTTGCTTCATTAGTAGAATTATTTCCTATAATACTATTAAATAAAGTCTTTACACTTTCTTTCTCTTTCACTTTTCTAACAGAAGGTCTTTCAAAATTTTCTTCTGCTTTATCAATAGCATTTTGTTTTGCTTCTTCTCCCGCCTTTTTATAACTTTCCGATTGAGTAGGGGAGTAATCTTTTTCATTACCTGTAAATAAAATTTTATCTTTTGTTTTGCTCATGGGAAATTACATTAGAAATTGCCGATATTACATTTTAGCTACTGCCGATGCAGCACCTGCAGTAGCATTTGCTATTTGTTGTGCTTTATTCAATTGGATTTGATTTAGTTGAGATTGATAATTGTTATCTCTATCCATATAGATTTGTTCGATGTTATCTTTCCTTGCTTCATTATCAGCTATAATTTGAGAAGTTACATCACCTATAATAGAGTTGTTTCTTGCTTTCTCAACAGCTACAGCACTTGCTGGAGTACCCATAACGGCTGCAACTCCTTCTGCTTGTTTGTTTCTTTCTTTTATGAAATCTCTTGTTTTGTTTAGCATTCGGATTGCATCTGCTCTTTGTGTCGCATCTTCATTATATCTTCTATTATACCATGCTTCATTTTTCTCTTGTTGTTTCTTTATATTATCTTCGGCTTGTCGTGCTGCTTTTGCACCCATTATACCACCGAAAATACTACTACCAATACCTAAAAGTGTTCCAAGTGCCATAATTATTTATTAATTATTAAAAGTTATAAAACTGCAACTAAGATAAAGAGATAATTTTGCACATGCGGTTTAACTTTTTACTTTTAAAGTTTATGGCAATAGGGAAAAAAACAGGAGGAAGAAAAGCAGGGACACCCAATAAAACATCTGCAATTGTGAGAAAAGCAATAGCAGATGCAGTAGATGATTATTTTAATTCTCATACATTTATTGAAGATCTTGCTGATTTGGACAGTAAAGATAGAATAACAGCAATGGAGAAACTTGCAGCTTATGTATTACCAAAACTACAAGCGACAAATCTTGATATAACATCTTCAACCGAAAAAACAATTGAAGATAAATTGATTGAACTTTCAAATGAAGATGAAGAATAATCTAAACCCTTCTACTTTAGACGCAGAGGTTAATTGCCCATAATGATATAAATACAGTTTGTTTGAGCGGTGTTCATCACTGAACACCGCTTTTTTATGCTTCCATACATTTCTTCGGATTTCCTCCGAAAAATTCCGAAGTTATAACTATTATTGTACATTTATACCTCATTTCTTCTGAAGAAATACCCTATTATTGTACATTTATTATAATAATTGTACATTTATAATCCTTTTCTTCGGATTTCCTCGGAAATCCTTTTATATTATTCATATATACTTCGTATATATTTCATAATATAATATATATCTACTACATCAACTGCGCGTGCGTACACGCACGTGAGAATTTTTTTTAGTATTTAATAAAAAGAGAAAGCCCACAAAGAGAAACTCCTTGTAGGCTTGCATCATATTCGTGGCTTTACGAAAAAGGTCAGAAACCCTTTCCTTTCTGTCGTTGGTACACCACAGTTTGGTTCTTGTCGAGATTGACGATTTTAAACATTACGATTGAGCGATTGGGAATATCCTCAGGAAGCATAGTAACGAGCCGGGCAATAACCTCATCCACGTTGTTGAAGCCTACGTCCGTTAGTTCTGCCACGTTCTGCCCATTGTGATATGCGGCAGCATTCACCATAAAGCGATACGATAATCTAAAATGTGTATCCTCCTGTTTCTGCTCTCTGGTCGAAGTCTTGCCAGAGAAGAATATGAAGTCAATCACTTTGTCGTTCAACTCCCATGCAGGAGAAAAATCAATCTTAATATATCCACGTGTAACCTTGTGTCCGCTACTATGGTTCATCGCAAAAGCCACATCCGATATAGAGGCACGGACATCGTTCTGCGCCACCGTACCCCACGTGTGCCGGAACGTATAGACAGAATACCAATCCTCTTTCGGCAGTTCCATTGCCTTGCATATCTGCTTTATGCCGCTATTAGCGTTTGCATTGAAGCTGTCCGATGTTCCCATACGTTGATAGAAGTTGAACAGACGTTCGCTGTCTGTCGTGTTAAGATACTTATCAAACAACGGCTGAATTATTGCAGGCACACGCATTTCCATATACGCACCATCAGAACGGCTCTTGCGTGTCTTTGCACGTTGGTAACGAATGATGCCGTTCTCATAGTCTTTCTTCCGCAGGTTAAACAGGTCCACAGTGTTGATTCCTGCCAAGCAAAGGACCATCATAGCAATATCACGTCCGAACTCCGTCAATGGGAACTTCATCTTGCTGTCTGGGAGAGGGAACGAGAAGAATGCCCGGCACGCTTCAGGAGTAATAGCAAGTTTCTCCGCCTTGTCAGCCGCAGGGATTTCCACCTTAACCCACGGATTGGTCTTGATGCGGATAAGTCCTGTGTCATAGTCGTTGTACTCCAACTGCGCTGCCTTGAAAACCTGTCGCATACAGATAGGGTACATTTCTTTTGCTCTATGCGTACTCTCTAATGACTTAATCCATCTATTCATCAATTGTGAAGTGAAGTGAGAAAACATCACTTTTGTAGTGCCGCAAAATCGCTCAAGGTGTTGCAATGCCAATTTATAGTTTTTAGCATTTCTCTCTTGCCCATTGTCAATCATACGAGCAATGTGCGTACGAGCGTAGTCCGAGAAGCAAATATCATCATTGCCATAAGTTAGGAACTCCGCAATCTCCTTTGCGGTCCAATGCTCAATCTCTTTTTTGTTTAGTCGTTCATTGAACTCTAAAATCTTTTGCGTACAGTATTGAAGTACGTAGGGGTCTTTAATCTCGTTAGTCTTGGTCAGTTCCTTTTTAGTAACCATCTTGTCTGTTTTGATGAACGAAGAAAGGCGATGATGTGTTACCCTGATATATACAGGGTAAAAACCGTCAGCTCTTGCTGTTCTTACTACTGCTTTCAATGTTGCCATGTTTGTTATTTTTAATTGTTAATCATAAACTGTGTTCCAAAGTGTTTGTATCGTGTTCCAATAGGTTACGACATATTTTATCATAATTTGCTCATATCTCGGCAATACCATTTGTACAACACCCGTACAACACTGTTGTAAAAACCAGCTAACTATTGTACAACATTTGTGTTCATTCTGCACATTTTTTGAGCAAAATGCTCGTGCGTACATTATATAATATAGGCGGTAAGCCTCTGTATTTGAAAAGCCTACCGCCTAAATATCTAAGTATCAGTCATAATACTTGTTTTATTCAACAGCCGCCTGAGCAGCAGCAACGCGAGCGATAGGCACGCGGAATGGGCTACAACTTACGTAGTTCATACCAAGTGAAGCACAGAATTTAACTGATGAAGGTTCACCTCCGTGTTCTCCACAGATACCAACTTTTAAGTGGCTCTTAGTTGAACGTCCTTTTTCAGTACCCATTTTAACAAGTTGTCCAACACCTTCTTGATCTAAGATTTGGAATGGATCGTTTTTCAAGATACCTTTCTCTTGGTAAACTTTCAAGAATTTTCCTGCGTCATCGCGAGAGAATCCGAATGTCATTTGAGTAAGGTCGTTAGTACCGAATGAGAAGAAATCTGCAACCTCTGCAATCTTATCAGCTGTAAGAGCAGCACGAGGAACCTCAATCATTGTACCAATCTTATAGTCAACTTTTGCGCCACGCTCTGCAAATACTTTCTCTGCAGTAGTTGTGATAACCTCAGCTTGCATTTTTAACTCGTTCAAAGATCCTACAAGTGGAACCATGATTTCGGGAGTTACTTTTACGCCTTCTGCTTGAGCGTCCATTGCTGCCTCAATGATAGCGCGAGCTTGCATCTCTGTAATCTCAGGATATGTACATCCAAGACGGCAACCACGGTGTCCTAACATTGGGTTGAACTCTGCAAGTGAATCAACAGCGTTCTTAACCTCTTCTATTGTTAAGCCCATCTCTTCAGCAAGCTCTTTTTGAGTTGCTAATTGATGAGGTACGAATTCGTGTAGAGGAGGATCGAGTAGGCGGATAGTAACGCCAAATCCGTCCATTGCTTTGAAGATTCCGTAGAAGTCTTGACGTTGCATTGGAAGAAGTTTTTTAAGAGCCTCACGGCGTCCCTCTTCGTCTTTTGAAAGAATCATTTCACGCATTGCTTTGATACGGTCGCCTTCAAAGAACATATGCTCTGTACGGCAAAGACCAATACCTTTTGCTCCAAAACGGCGAGCAGTTTCAGCATCGCGAGGAGTATCAGCATTTGTGCGAACGTCCATTTGAGTGAATTTTTCAGCGATATCCATGATAGCACCGAAGTCACCACTTAGGTCGGCCTCGACAGTTCTTACTTGACCGTCGTAAACTTCACCTGTTGATCCATTCAATGAAATCCAATCGCCCTCTTTATATACTTTACCGCTCATCTCAATTGTACGAGCTTTGTAATCAATAATGATTTCTCCTGCTCCTGATACACAACATTTTCCCATACCGCGAGCAACAACTGCTGCGTGTGATGTCATACCACCACGTGCTGTAAGGATACCTTGTGCTACGTTCATACCGCGAAGGTCTTCGGGAGAAGTCTCAATACGAACAAGGATAACTTTTTTACGTTTCTCAGCCCATGCCTCAGCATCGTCAGCAAAGAATACGATTTGACCTGATGCAGCACCGGGAGATGCGGGAAGACCTTTCGCCATTACACGTGCCTCTTTAAGAGCTACTTTGTCAAAGATTGGGTGTAGCAACTCGTCAAGTTTTTGAGGCTCCATACGTTTCAATACGGTCTTCTCGTCAATTTGTCCGTCGCGAAGCATATCCATAGCAATTTTTACCATGGCAGCACCTGTACGTTTTCCGTTACGAGTTTGCAATAACCACAATTTACCATCTTGGATAGTAAACTCAAGGTCTTGCATATCTGTAAAGTAGTCTTCCAATTTTTGTTGAGTCTCGATAAGGTCTTTTGCACACTCAGGCATAGCCTCTTCAAGAGAAGGATATTTTGAAGCACGTTCCTCTTCGCTAATTCCTTGAAGTTTTGCCCAGCGACGTGAACCCTCGATTGTGATTTGTTGAGGTGTGCGGATACCTGCTACAACGTCCTCACCTTGTGCGTTGATTAGGTACTCACCGTTGAAAATGTCCTCTCCTGTTGCAGCGTCACGGGTAAATGCAACACCGGTTGCCGATGTGTTACCCATGTTACCGAATACCATTGCTTGTACGTTTACAGCAGTACCCCATTCTTCGGGAATTTGGTTCATTCGGCGGTAGTAGATAGCGCGCTCGTTCATCCAGCTGTCAAATACTGCACAGATAGCACCCCAAAGTTGCTCCCAAGGATTGTCGGGGAAATCTTTGCCGGTTCTCTCTTTAACTGCGCTCTTGAAAAGTTTTACCAACTCTTTAAGATCTTCAACATCAAGTTCAGTATCTAATTTTACACCTTTAGCCTCTTTTACTTTGTCCATAACCTCCTCAAAGGGGTCAATGTCTGTTTTGCTTTTTGGTTTCATACCAAGAACAACGTCTCCGTACATTTGAACGAAACGTCTGTATGAGTCCCATGCGAAGCGAGGGTTACCTGATTTTTCTGCAATACCTTCTGCTACCTCTTCTGTGATACCAAGGTTAAGAACTGTATCCATCATACCGGGCATAGAAACACGAGCTCCTGAGCGAACCGATACCAATAGAGGATTTTTAGCATCACCGAATTTTGTACCCATTAGATTCTCAACGTGAGCAATTGCTTTCTCAACGTCTTCTTTTATCATTGCAACAACTGCATCTTTACCCTCTTTAGTGTAGGTAGTACAAACTTCTGTTGTGATGGTAAAGCCCGGAGGAACAGGAACACCGATAAGGTTCATTTCAGCAAGGTTAGCACCTTTACCTCCGAGAAGATTTTTCATATCGGCACGGCCTTCTGCTTGTCCGTTACCGAAGGTATAAACTCTCTTCATTCTTTAAATGTGTTAGTTAATATAATGATTAATAAATTGTTTTTTTTGTTCTTTTTGTCTGAACCAATTACAAAAGTAATAATATAACTCTGATTTTGCAAGAGGGGGAGGGGCGAATTGATAAAAAAATTAAAAAAAATATTTTATAGGTCTAATTCCGTCAATTATGTGTAACTTTGAAAGAATTTTTTTTGAAATAATCTGCTTTGTTGAGTAGATGAAACAAGTTTGATAAATTGAATAATAATTAGGATAAATAAAGAAAAAATTGGCACGTAAAAAGAGAGAATTACCCCTTATTGAAGATGTTGAGATAAAGGGTGTTGCTGCAGAAGGTAAAGCAGTGGCAAGGGTTAATGATTTAGTGGTGTTTATTCCGTTTGCGGCTCCCGGCGATGTTGCAGATATTCAGCTTACCCGTAAGAAAAATAGTTATGCCGAAGGCTCTATAAAAAATATAAAGAATTATTCGTCCTTTAGGGTTGAACCTAAATGTCGTCATTTTGGCGTTTGTGGTGGTTGTAAGTGGCAACACCTTGATTATGCCAAACAAATTGAGTATAAACAACAACAAGTTGTTGATAATCTTGTGCGTATTGGAAAGGTTGAACTTCCTGAAGTTTCTACAATAATGGGTTCTGAGAAACAGTACTATTATAGAAATAAATTGGAGTTTACATTCTCAAACCGTTCATGGCTTACCAAAGAGGAGCTTGATTCGCAGCAAGAGTTTGCTTCGCGCGATGCTCTCGGATTTCATATTCCCGGAATGTTTGATAAGGTGCTTGATATAAAAGAGTGTCATCTTCAAAATGACATTTCAAATTCCATACGCCTATCAATAAGAAAATTTGCTATTGATAACGGATATTCATTCTACGATTTGAGAGCGCAAGTTGGAGATATGCGCGGTATTATTATAAGAACTGCATCAACAGGAGAGATAATGCTTATTGTTATTTTTGCTACAGACGATAAAGATAAGATATCGTCAATGATGCAACATATATCAGCAGAGTTTCCACAGATTACTTCGTTGTTGTATGTGATAAACCAAAAGTGTAACGATACGATAAACGATCTTTCTATAAAAGTATGGAGAGGGAAAGATCATATTATAGAGCAGATGGAAGATTTGAGATTTAAGGTTGGTCCAAAATCATTTTATCAAACAAATTCAGAACAGGCTTATCGCCTTTATAGTGTAGTGAGAGATTTTGCAGGGCTTACGGGTAATGAATTTGTATATGACCTTTATACAGGTACAGGAACCATTGCAAACTTTGTGGCGAAGAGAGCCTCAAAGGTTATAGGAATTGAGTATGTTCCTGAGGCTATTGAAGATGCAAAGGTAAATTCTGAGATAAATTCAATATCCAATACATATTTTATTGCAGGGGATATGAAAGATATTCTAACAAATGATTTTGTTGAAAAGAATGGTCGCCCAGATGTAATAATTACAGACCCACCACGTGCAGGAATGCATGAAGATGTCATAAACGTTATTCTTACCGCAGCACCTGAAAAAATTGTATATGTTAGTTGCAACCCTGCTACACAGGCAAGAGATGCAGCAATGTTAAACGAGGCATATAAAATAGTTAATGTTCAACCTGTAGATATGTTTCCTCATACTCATCATGTAGAGAATGTAATGTTGTTTGAAAAAAGATAAATAATAACTTTAATAAAATTGATTTAATATGCATAAAATAAGCGATTCAGCATCTGTAAGATGGACTGTAATGATACTTGTATCTTTTACAATGATGTGTGGTTATATTCTTACCGATGTTATGGCTCCGTTAAAGGGTGTTTTAGAGAGTGAATTGGGGTGGAATAGTTCAGATTATGGAATATTTTCAGGTGCGTATGGCTATTTGAATGTATTCTTGTTGATGATAATTTTCGGAGGTTTGATACTTGATAAATTCGGTATTCGTTTTACAGGATTGACATCAGCACTATTAATGATTATTGGTACCGCAATTAAATATTTGGCAATAGAGGGAATATTACCAACGGAGGGTGCAATTTTGGGAATAAAGATGCAGGTAGTATTGGCATCATTAGGCTTTGCGATTTTTGGTGTTGGTTGCGAAATAATGAATATTACTGTTACAAAAATTATTGTAAAGTGGTTTAAAGGAAAAGAGATTGCTTTGGCTTTGGGCTTGCAGGTGGCTATTGCTCGTATAGGTACTATAATGGCACTTATGTTTGCTATGCCCATTGCTGAGTATTTTGGAGTTATGGAGAATGGCAGATTGGTTGATTATAACCAATCAATGCCAATATTAATGTGTCTTTTGTTCTTATGTATAGGTTTTATAGGCTTTGTCGGTTATACCTTTTATGATAAAAAACTTGATGCTCAAGCAGGGGCAGAAAATAATGCAGATGATGAAGAGCAGTTTAAGGTTTCAGATGTTTCAAAGGTTGTAAAAAACAGAGGTTTTTGGCTTATTGCCATTATTTGTGTATTCTTCTACTCTGCTGTTTTTCCATTCTTGAAGTATGCTACTGATTTGATGATTAACAAATATAATGTAGAACCATCTCTTGCCGGTATTATACCTTCTATATTACCATTTGGAACAATGGTACTTACGCCATTCTTTGGAATGATGTACGATCGTAAAGGATACGGAGCTTCAATTATGATATTTGGCTCTTTGTTACTTGTACTTGTTCATCTCTTCTTTGCATTGCCCGTTCTTAACTATTGGTGGTTTGCTACAATACTTATGTTTATTTTGGGAGCTGCATTCTCTTTGGTACCATCGGCGATGTGGCCCTCTGTTCCTAAAATTATTGAAGAAAAACAATTAGGAACTGCATATGCACTTATATTTTGGGTGCAAAATTGGGGATTGATGGGATTTCCTCTATTAATAGGTTGGATACTTGATAAATATTGTATAACATCGGTTACCGAAGAGAGTGTAAGATACAACTATACATTACCAATGGTGGTGTTTGCGGTTCTTGGTGTAGTAGCTATGTTATTTGCCGTTTTATTGAAAAGAATTGATAAGAAAAATGGCTATGGTTTGGAAGAACCAAATATTAAAAGTTGATAATATATTTTTATATTAGAATGTTTGAGCAATTCTTGGAAATAGTCGGTGTTGTTACGGGTCTTATATACCTTTGGCTTGAATATAGGGCAAGTATATATTTATGGATTGTAAGTATAATAATGCCTGCAATATATTTATTCATATTTTATGACGCAGGTTTATATGCCGATTTTGGGATTAACATCTACTATCTTATTATTGCTCTGTATGGTTGGCTATCGTGGAAATATGGCTTTAAAATTATAGGTAAAAAAGATCCTGTAATAAAGGAGTTGCCAATAACTTATATGCCAAAAATAAATTGGTTAGGTGTTGTAATTGTATATTTTATTTTACAGTTATTTATTAGTTGGCTTTTAGTAGAATATACCAATAGTACAGTACCATGGATTGACTCTTTTACTACGGCATTAAGCATTGTAGCAATGTGGATGCTTGCTCGTAAATATGTTGAGCAGTGGTTAGTGTGGATAGTTGTTGATGTTGTAAGTTCAGGATTATATATCTATAAGGAGTTGTATTTTACCGCCGGACTATATCTCTTATATGCCATTATAGCAATATTTGGCTATTATAAATGGCGCAAGATGATGTTTTGTATAGACGATTGATATGATAAAACCCGATAAATTTGATGCAGTAATATTGGCCAACGGAGAGTTTCCGTCGCACCAATATCCGATATCAATATTACGTAATGCGGAGTATGTTGTATGTTGCGATGGCGGTGCCGATACCTATATTGCAAAGGGCTTTATTCCAAATATTATAATTGGAGATGGTGACTCTTTAAGTACTGAAAACAGAGTAAAATTTGCAGATATAATATGTGTTGATTCAGACCAAGAGACCAACGATCAAACCAAAGCTGTAAATTATCTTATTAAGCGAGGTTGCAAGAGTATTGCAATTGTTGGGGCAACAGGTAAACGCGAAGACCATACGTTGGGCAATATAGCATTGCTGATTGATTATATGCGTATGGGTGTTGAAGTTAAATGTTTCACTGATTATGGCGTATTTATCCCTTGTAATGGTGATAACTCCTTTTTGTCTTATAAAGGAGAACGTGTATCAATTTTCAATTTTAATGCTACACACTTTGAATCAATAGGGTTGAAATATCCTATTTATGATTTTACATCTTTATGGCAGGGAACACTTAATTGTTGCGAGGGAGATACGTTTGAGATAAAGGCTTGTGGCGATTATCTTGTTTTTATATCGTACAAATAAAAATTTTATTTCTTTTTCTTATTTTTTATATTGTATTGGTACGTTAGGGCAACAAGTATCGATTGGTTTGATGATACTGAGAAATAATCATCACTTTTATTGTTGAATATATCTGCCAATCCAAAATAGTATCGTCCTTCAACCAATATTGAGTGTCTGTTTTTAATCCTTATCTCGCACCCTAATCCACCTGTTAAGCCATAATCAAAAGGTTTGTCAATACTCTTGTTTAAATGAGTTGTTTCTCGAGGAATACTGAATAGTTGCGGTTTCTCAATATCAAAATTAGATTCAGTTTTCTCTCCTATACATACTCCTATTTGAGGACCAAGGTTTACAAAAAATCTGAAACTTTTTTTGCCAAAATATACGTGTGCTAAAAAAGGAAATTCAATATAATTTAATGTTCTTGAATATTTATATTGAGGATCGCTATCTTTAAAATCCTCTTTCCAGCCCTTTTGTGCATAATTTAGTTCAAGAATGATTCCAAAAAAACGCTCTTCAATATAACGCATGGTTGCACCACCCAACATGCCCATCTCCATAGATTGGTTTATATTTGGTGCTATAGATAGGTTTGAGAAAGTTACACCACCTTTAGCTCCAAACCAAAGTTCTTTATCTATTTTCTTTTGGCTATGAGTATAGCTATGGCATATAAAAAGTGTAATTATAATGGTTAAAATGCGTTTCATTACTTAATTTTCTCTTTAACTACTTTATATTCAGGTGTAAATGTTACAAAATACAGGTTTTTGTTTACGAATCCACTCTCATCTGAAAATCTTTCAAATGAAAAATCTGTTTGTAAACTTTGAGAAGATATGGTCTCTAAATATTGCTCAAAATTTGTGCCATGACGAAGCATGCCTCCAATTAAATATATTCCTGTGTCAAAGCCTAAAATATGAGGGGCAGGAATCATTGAACTCTTTTCGTCGCCAAACCAGTAATTGAAATCTCTATTGAAATCTTTCCAATTTGATTTTACGGGTTCGGTATA
Source organism: Candidatus Caccoplasma sp. (assembly GCA_045587545.1). Lineage (GTDB taxonomy): Bacteria > Bacteroidota > Bacteroidia > Bacteroidales > G3-4614 > Caccoplasma_A. The sequence goes on along the minus strand of JAZNCN010000001.1, from coordinate 68,415 downwards.
AAATCTTGTAAAAATAGTTGTGTTTAATGAATGAAATGTATCTAAATAATCTTTGATGTATGTTTGCCATTCGGGATAGCCGAAGAGAGATACGGCAATATTTGGTTTGCTCTCTTTAATGCGCGAAGCAATGGCAGCCGATTTTGCAACACCACTACGGCTTGATGATGATGCAATGAAGATAATGTCTTTGTCTTCAGTAAGTGCTTCCAATAGAATTTCAAAATCGGCAACTTCATTAAATGAGAACTTTTTATACTCTCTACCACTTAATTTAATACCGGTTGCTACAGCATCAACAAACTCTTGTTTGTCATTAGGCTCGTTATTATCAATTAAAAATACAACCTCTTTGTCAATTGTCAATTTTATAAGGTTATTACTTGTTGCCGAAAAGAAAAAAGAACTTGGTATGTGTCCTTGAATTATATATTTATTATTCTCAAATTCTCTGTTTTTTACCGAGAAAGAGTTTACTAAATAAGTTTTGTTTTGTTTTGCAAAATTACCCAATATAGATATCTCTTCGTTTTTGTCCGAACCAAAGATTATATCTATATTTTTCATCTCAGGGCGTTTTAAAATATTATTAAGAGTCTCAACCTCGCCATTTGTATCAAAAGTATATACATTTGCGTTTAATCCTTCGTTTTTAAGACTATCCAATGATAGCAATATACCTTTGTAATAATCAGAGTATATTATTGACTGATTATTTGGGCTTTTAATTTTAAAAGGTAATATTACTGCGATGTTAATGTTACTTTTTGCGTTTGTTGTAAGATCTACCGAACTATTATTGTCGTTTAGTATAACCTGCTTATTTTCTGCGCTGTACTCATCAACAATATCTAAAACTTCCTTAGTCATGGGAATTCTTAATATATCGTCTTTTGATAGGCTCTTTATACCGGGGTTACATGCAAGAATCGCATCAACGGTTGTATTGAATTTTTGAGAAATACTATATAGGGTCTCTTTTCTTTTTACAATATATTTCTCGGTGTTATATGTTACGCCATCTATTATAACTTTATTATTGTCAATAACATTATCCTCTTTAGGTTCGGTTATATTATTGTCAGCAACAGAAATGTTGTTTGCTGTCTCTTCTTTTGTATCCTCTTTAGAACCAACAATTAGAGTTTGCCCAACTCCTATTGAATTAGAATTTAACGAATTTAACTCTTTGATGTTGTTTATAGTAGTGTTATATAATTTTGAGATAGAGAAGAGGCTTTCTCCGTGTTTTACAATATGAATTAAAGGCTGATTTGTTTTGATGCTCTCCCTCTTGTTGGCACTTAAAGTATTTTGTCCTTTAATAGGAATAAATAATTTTTGACCTCTGTTTAAACCTTTATTGGCAGAAGGGTTAAATTTTACAACTTCATCGCGTGTTACTCCAAATTTTTTTCCGATGCTATAAAATCCTTCACCTTGAACCACATAGTATATATAACATTCAGTTCCGTTAATTACAGTTTTTTTATAATCTTGAGCTGTAATTACAGATATATTTTCAATACTTATGAGTATGATTGCTATGATTAAAGCAAATAATTTTTTTGATAATTTCATATGAAAATAATTTTCACAATTTACAATCTGCGAAGTTATGAAAAAAACCTTATTGTTGCAACTCGTAATAATTTATTCGTTAATACGTTTAATATAAAGATAAACTCTTATAATAAATTTAACTTTAAAGAGAAATAAAAATAAAGAATATTGCTATAAAAATTGTATCTTTGAAAATTAATATTTTATGTAAAATGAAGAAATTTATATTATCACTTATAATATTATTGTTTGCTGTAAACTCTTTTTCGCAGTCAGAGATGCCGGAGTTGTTGGTAAACGGAGGAAAATCATATAGATATGTTCCAAATTTTTCTTCTGGATTAAATTTAGGCTGTTATGTTGTTCAGCGTGATATCCCTGTCTCTTTCAGGTTTGTTTCAAATAGTACCGAACCTATGAATTTATATAGTTTTTCAACTTCAGGTGTATTTCAAAAGGAGTTAATAACAACAGCAGTACAACAAGGAGGAATTTTAACTTTTTCAGGAGGCAAAAAAGATTGTGGCTATGTAATTGAACAAGACGGGGTAAGCTATAATTTTTGGGTTTCAGGATACGTTCAGACAACAAATCTTGAAATAGATTATTCCTACACAAATATGTGTAACTCTGCCAGACTGATAGGAGATGGAATAACAATACCATATTATAACATATATGGAGCAATGGAAGCATTCCCTCGTAATGTAAAATATAATACTTGGGTATGGAATGATGAAGATGAAACACTTGAAACCTCAGTAGAGGTGTCGCAAGAAAATATAAAACCATCAATAGATGATAAATTGGTTATTGACTCTCCATATGAGAAAACATATATCACTCTTGTCGATGATATACCAACCTGTTGGGGCGAAACAGTAAAGGAGATAACCACAACAGAGGAGTTTGTTCCGCAAGCAATATTTTTAAAGGGGGTAGTTACTCAATTAGAGAGAGAGGCAGAAAATGAGATTGAGGTCGATACTGAAGATGGCTCATATGGAGGCTCAGCCCCAGTAAACATGGTTTTTGAGGCATATGTTAATGAGGATAACTATTTCTGTTGGCAATTCTTTAAGAGCGACAAAGGTCCTGACGATGAAAACCCTGTTGTTTATGCAACATATTTAGATCAAACTTTGAATTATACTTTTAAAGAAGCCGGAACAGTATATGTTCGTTTGCATGCCGAAAATGCTACATGTAGCAAAAATATAACATATACAATATCAGTTAGTGAGTCTTTTATTGATGTCCCTAACGCTTTTTCTCCCGGCACATCGCCTGGTGTAAACGATGAGTGGCGAGTTGCATATAAATCAATAGTAGAATTTAAATGTTCTATTTTTGACCGTTGGGGAATAAAAATGTTTAGCTTTGATGATCCCTCAGCAGGTTGGGACGGAAATTATAAAGGAAAACTCGTACCTCCCGGAGTCTATTTTTATGTAATTCAAGCTAAAGGTTCTGACGGACAAGAGTATGAATTAAAAGGTCATATAAACATATTGAGAGCTAAGTAGTAAAATAATGAGATATCATATAGTAATTATTCTAATAACTTTATTTATAAGCAATTATTCTTATTCGCAAAATATAAATGAGTATCAGCCTGTTGTGTCATCAGCTCCATTAACACCTTATTCATTGGAGTGGGGAGGAGAAGAGGTGTCGCTCAACCGATTTGATATGCGTGAGCGATTGGATAGAGAGATAATATCGTTCTGTTATGGGCATACAAATACACTTTTAGTTATCAAAAGGGCAAACAGATATTTTCCTATAATTAAACCAATAATTGAGGAGATGGGTTTACCTGAAGATTTTGTCTATTTGGCAGTTATTGAGAGTTCTTTAAATGTAAGAGCTTTTTCTCCGTCTAAAGCAGCAGGATTGTGGCAACTTTTATCATCAACAGCAAAAGAATTGGGATTAGAGGTTAATGATAATGTTGATGAGAGATATAATATTATAAAATCAACAAGAGCAGCATGTAAATATCTAAAATCAGCCTATGATAAATACGGAAGTTGGATAACCGCGGCAGCATCATATAATGCCGGTTGTAATAGAATTTCCAAAGAGCTGTTACAACAAAATCAAAATCACGCCTTTGATTTGTGGTTAAACGAGGAGACATCGCGATACATATTCAGGCTGATGGCGATAAAAACAATTATGGAGAATCCTGTTAAATATGGTTTTGCCATACGCTCATCGCAATTATATCCTCAAATAAGATTTAAAGAAGTAGAAGTTTCAGAAGATATACTTGATTTATCAAAATTTGCACAAAGCCACGGAATAACATATTCTCAATTAAAGGAGTTTAATATGTGGTTGAAATCATCTAAACTTCATGTGCGTGAGGGGAATTCATATATATTGTTAGTGCCTGTTATAGATGATTTGTATTATAGTTCAAACGGGCTATATGTGTTTGATAAAAGGTGGGTTATAGATTGATTTGTAATTATGGCAAAAGGTAATATAGAGGTAATAGGGGCGAGGGCTAATAATTTAAAAAACATTGATGTAGAAATACCTCGCAATAGTTTAACTGTTATTACAGGTTTAAGTGGTAGTGGCAAGTCGTCGCTGGCATTTGATACTATATTTGCTGAAGGACAAAGACGATATATCGAAACTTTCTCTTCGTATGCCCGAAATTTTTTAGGGACCTTAGAGCGCCCTGATGTCGATAAGATAACAGGTCTGTCACCGGTTATAGCCATAGAACAAAAGACCACCAATAAAAATCCACGTTCTACAGTAGGAACAACAACTGAGGTATATGATTTTTTGCGCCTTTTATATGCAAGGGCAGGCGAGGCATACTCTTATCTGTCAGGAGAAAAAATGGTAAAGTATGGCGAAGAGCAGATACTCTCACTTGTTATTGAAAAATATGAGGGTAAAAAAATAAACATATTGGCTCCTTTGGTCAGAAACAGAAAAGGTCATTATAAGGAGTTATTTGAACAAGTCCGTAAAAAAGGATACTTATATGTAAGAGTTGATGGGGAGATTAGAGAAATTCTTCCCGGAATGAAACTTGACAGATATAAAAATCATAGTGTTGAGTTAGTAGTTGACAAACTTAAAGTATCATCAAATGATGAACGTCGTCTTAAAGACAGTTTGCGAAATGCTATGAGAAGAGGCGAGGGGTTAGTTATGATTTTGGATATGGATAGTAACGAAGTCAGACACTACAGTCGAATGTTAATGGACCCCAAGACAGGGCTTTCATATTCAGAGCCAGCCCCTCATAACTTTTCTTTCAATTCACCAAATGGAGCATGTCCTCGCTGTAAAGGATTAGGATATATAAATATAATAGATAAAGATAAGATTATACCCGACAACACATTGTCAATATATCAAGGAGGAATTCTGCCTTTGGGAAAATATAAAAATACCCTTGTATTTTGGCAAATTGAGGCAATATGTGATAAATACGGAGTAACAATAAAAACACCCATAAAAGATGTTCCCGAGGAGGCATTGGACGAAATACTGAATGGAACTAACGAGAGGTTGACAATAAAAGACCATGTGTTGGGCTCATCATCAAACTTTTTTATGCCATATGAAGGCTTAATAAAGTATATTGAGATGCAAAACTCATCAGATGCATCATCTCAATCTCAAAAGTGGGCAGGTCAGTTTGTTTCAGTTATCCCGTGTGATGAATGTCATGGAATGAGGCTAAACAAAGAGTCGCTACATTATCGTATAGATGGTAAAAATATAGCAGAATTAGCCTCTATGGATATAAAAACACTATATGAGTGGTTTGCAGATAGCGATAAATTCCTTTCTGAAAAGCAAAAGGCTATAGCTCAGGAAATTATAAAAGAGATTAAGACCCGTTTAAAGTTTTTGATTGATGTTGGTTTGGAATATTTGAGCCTTAACAGAACATCTGTATCGTTGTCGGGTGGAGAGAGTCAGCGAATAAGATTGGCAACCCAAATAGGAACACGCCTTGTAAATGTACTATATATATTAGACGAACCAAGTATAGGTTTACATCAAAGAGATAACGTTAAGTTGATAAACTCCTTAAAGCGTCTTAGGGATATTGGCAATACGGTAATAGTTGTTGAGCATGATAAAGAGATGATGCTCGCTGCCGATTATATTATAGATTTGGGACCCGGAGCAGGACGAAAGGGTGGAGATGTGGTATTTGCAGGAACTCCCCAAGAGATGTTACAATCAAAAACCGTTACATCTGAATTTTTGAATGGGACACGTTTGATAGAACTCCCCAAAGAGTATCGTAAGGGTAATGGAAAAAGCATAATACTAAAAGGTGCTTGCGGTAACAACCTGAAAAATGTTGATTTGGAATTGCCCTTAGGCAAATTTATATGTGTAACAGGAGTATCAGGAAGCGGTAAATCGTCATTGATAAATGGGACATTGCAACCTATAATAAGTTCAATGTTTTATCGCTCATTAAAAAAACCGTTGCCATATTCATCAATTGAAGGTTTGGAGAATATTGATAAGCTTGTAACGGTTGACCAATCTCCATTAGGACGTTCGCCACGCTCAAATCCGGCAACATATACAGGAGTATTCTCTGATATTAGAAATTTGTTTACCGAGTTGCCTGAGTCTAAAATCAGAGGATATAAATCGGGGCGTTTCTCTTTTAATATATCTGGAGGAAGATGTGAATCATGTAGTGGTAATGGCTATAAAAATATTGAAATGAACTTCTTGCCTGATGTGATGGTTCCTTGCGATGTTTGTCATGGTAAAAGGTATAACCGAGAGACCTTGGAGGTAAGATATAAAGGTAAATCTATCGCAGATGTATTGGATATGACAATTAACAGAGCGGTTGAGTTTTTTGAAAATGTACCTGTAATTTTAAATAAAATAAAAGTACTACAAGATGTAGGCTTAGGATATATAAAATTGGGACAACCGTCAACGACCCTTTCGGGAGGAGAAAGTCAGCGTGTTAAGTTAGCTTTTGAATTGGCAAAAAGAGATACCGGAAACACTCTCTATCTTCTTGACGAACCGACAACAGGTTTGCACTTTGAAGATATCAGGGTTCTGCTAAATGTATTGAATAAATTAGCTGATAAAGGAAATACAATACTTGTAATAGAACACAATCTTGATATTATAAAATCGGCAGATCATATTATAGATATGGGGCCCGAAGGAGGAGTGGGAGGAGGAAATATTCTCTGTTGTGGAACACCAAAAGATTTATGTAAGAAATATACAACACATACAACAACGTATTTGAAAGAAGAGTTATAATTCAACTTTCAAATACTTGTGTATTGTTATATTTAAATGAAAAGGTTAAATTTATTCATTTGATATAAATTCAATAGCTTCAATTAAGCCATCTTTGAATTTTGTAAAATCTTCTTTGTATAAGAAGAGCTTGTGCTTTTCATATCGGGGGACTTCTTCTTCCTTAGATGATATTCGTTTACTCTCAGTAATTGTTATATACATATCATCTTTTCTACTCTTTTTAACGTCTATATAATAGACTCTACTCCCTGCTTTAATGTTTTTAGAAAAAATAATTTCCTTTTCAAAGCCAACCTCTTCTGAATTAATATTACTATTCATGGCATTTTACTTAATGATTGTTATAATGCAAATATAATAAAGAATATTTTTTAATTATATACAAAAGTTATATTTAATTTTATTAATTAACATTTATTAATAATTGACTCAGGTATATATCATATAAATGGTAGTATTAGTAAAAATAATGAGCAATTTATAATAGGAATAGTGGCAATAACGATATAATAAGTTATGTATTTACTAAAAAATAGTTATCTTTGCATGCCCTTTGGAGAAAGGAGTATAAAATTTATATGATTTAATATGACAAATCGAGTTCTAATACGAAACAAAATACTTCAAATAGTATTTTCAGCCTTTATTGATAGAGATAAATCTATTACTCAATCAGAAATGGAGTATTCTCACAGTATGCAAAAAACATATGATTTGTATATTTTGCTATTACAGTTAATTGTAAAATTAACACAAGAGCAACAAGAGAGAATTGACAGATTGCGTAACAGATATATAAATCCTGTTTCTGATAAGGATATAAATTGGAAGTTGGCAAACAACAGATTGGCTCAACAACTTTCAGAAAATATCCAATTAAATGAATATTTGCACAAAAATCCCGATGTTAATGCCGTTTTGACACCGCGTTTGATAAAATCAATGCTTGATTCAATTCTTGAAGGAGAAGCATATGCCGGATATTTAGAGCAGGAAGATTCTTATGAAGCAGATAAGACATTCTGGAAAAGAATGGTTAAGGAGTGGGCTGATAATCAGGATATAGATGAAGCATTGGAGGGAGAGTCTCTTTATTGGAATAACGATATAGATATAATAGCAACATTCGTATTAAAAACAATAAAAACATTTACTCAGGAGAGCGATGAAAATATGCCTTTGATTGACTCTTTTGATGCAGGAGAGGATTCAGATTTTCCCGGTAAATTATTAAGTCATACAATTCTTGATTTTGATGCAAATGTCAAGTACATATCAGCAGCTGCAAAGAATTGGGAAGCTGACCGTATCGCAAATATGGATTTTGTAATAATGTGTATGGCTATAACAGAGGCACGCATGTTCCCCTCAATACCAATAAATGTAACTTTGAGTGAGTATATTGAACTTGCAAAATCATACGCATCAGAAAAAAGCGCAACGTTTATTAACGGAGTATTAGATGCAATTATAAAAAAAATGAAAAAAGAGGGTAAAATTAGTAAGGATTGATAAACTTTTATTATCTTAGAGCATTATAATGGTAACTTAAAAAATAAATGATATGAACACAATTTTAACAATTTTATTACAAGAAGCTCAGTCAGGAAATGGTTGGTCAAGTATCATATTTATAGTAGCATTAGTAGCTATATTCTATTTCTTTATGATAAGACCTCAAACAAAACGTCAAAAAGAGATTCAAAAATTCCGTCAAGGATTAAAATCGGGCGATAAAGTGATTACAGCCGGAGGAATTCACGGAAAAATTAAAAACGTAAAAGAGAATACAGTTGTTTTGGAGATAGCAGATGGCTTGCAGATAACAATTGAGAAATCATCAATATATGCAACAGCTCCCGATGCGTCAGAACAACCACAAAAATAGTATTGTAACTTTACGATAAAAAAGGAGGTTTTCGAAAATGTTGAGGTAATACTTTAATTTTTTCGGAGACCTTTTTGTTTATATATAGTTTTATAGAAACTAAAAAGAGATATAGTAATGAGAAAGTTTTGGAATACAATATGTGCTCTATTCTCTCTGCTCAAAACCATATTGACACCATTTAAGAGCGAGGGAAACAAGCAATTTTTAATATTTCTTCTTTTTCTGCTAATTTCAACCATGTTTTGGTTCTTGCAGTCTTTAAATAATAAAGACAATGTAAATGTATCAATACCTGTTGAATATGTAAACATACCCAAAGATATTATCTTTACAAAAGAGCCACCATCAACAATTGATGTAGTATTACGAGATAAGGGAATAAACCTTATAAATTATTCATTAGGGCGAGTAAAGCCTATCGAAATCAGTTTCTCTGAACTCACTAAAAACAGGGGACGTATAGTTATCCCTCACGATAAACTATTGTCCATTGTTGACGGAGAAATAAATTCATCATCTGAGTTGATAGATGTATATTGCGATTCGTTGGTGTTGTTGTATGGCGATAAAAAAGGAGTACATTTGCCAATTTCCTTAAATTCTGACATAACAATATCATCAAATTGTATAAGAAATGGAGAGATACAGGTAACACCATCAGAGGTAGAACTATATGCCGATTCTGCAATTTCGTCAAATATAAAGAGTGTTGAAACAGAATTGCTATCACTATACAATATAACCGATACAGTAGTTGCACATCTAAATATAAAGCCCATTGAAGGAGCTAAGATTGTCCCAGAACAGGTTAAAGTAATGATACCTGTTGAAGAGTTGATATCAAAAAAGATAACCCTGTCAATTCAAAGTGCTAATTTCCCCAAAGATGTATCGGTAATGACATTTCCGGCAACTGCCGATGTGGAATTTTTAGTTCCATTGACACTCTTCCCTGAGGCAAATGCCTCATTGTTTAGTGTAGTTGTTGATTACAGACAATTTAAAAAGAATATAAGTAAATTACCCTTACGCCTTTTAAAATATCCCGACTATATAAAAAATCCAATTATTATGCCGGATAGCGTTGAGTATATTATAGATAAAAAAATTGTCAATATAGAGCAATCAGGAATTTTATCGGAATAGATGAAAATTATAGCAATAACAGGCGGTATAGGCAGTGGAAAGAGTGTTGTCTGTAAAATTCTGAAAGCATCAGGTTTTGCGGTTTACGATAGTGACGAGAGGGCAAAATATATTACAGCAATATCATCAGAGGTAAAATATAAGTTGCAATCTATTTTAGGAGAGAATATATATATAAATGGCTCCTTAAATAAAAAGATGTTATCCGATTTCTTGTTTGCATCAGCCGAAAACACCAAAATTATAAACTCAATAATACACCCTGCAGTCAAAGATGACTTTAAGGAGTGGTGTTTACAACAAAATTCAGAATTTGTTTTTATAGAGTCAGCAATATTGTTTGAATCTGGGTTTGACAAATTGGTTGATGAAATATGGTGCGTTACTGCATCGGAAGATATAAGAGTTGCCCGAGTTATGGCACGAAATGGAATGAGTGCCGAAGAGGTCCGTTCACGCATAAAATCGCAGATGAACGATAGTGAGAGAGAAAGCCGTTCCGATTACATAATAGATAACGATGGTAAAAGTTCGGTATTAAAACAATTGGAAAAAATATTGGGATATATATAGATATATAGTATATATTTTCGTATATTCGCCATACAATACAAGAATAAACAAGAAGTAATAATAAAATAAATCTAATAACTATGTTAAAGAATGTTTTATCAATTTCAGGAAAGCCGGGATTATATAAATTAATCTCTCAAGCAAAAGGAATGTTAGTAGTAGAGTCGCTTGTAACAGGTAAAAGGGTGCCTGCATACTCTCACGATAAAATAATATCATTAGGAGATATATCAATATATACTGAGGGAGAGGATCGCCCATTATCAGAAGTATTTGAAACAATCAAAGAGAAAGAGGGAGGCAAAGAGATTGTAATAGGCAAAAGTGCTGACGACTACAAAAAATATGTAGAGGCCGTAATCCCCGATTATGACAGAGAAAGAGTATATCCAAACGATATAAAACGAATAGTAGATTGGTATAATATCGTAATAAAAGCGGGAATAACAGAGTTTGTTGAAAAATAGACTTCTGAGGTCTGTTTTCAGCCAAGAGGCTGTGTCAAAATGTTTTTTTGGCACAGCCTCTTAAGGTATGTAAGAATTGATAAAATACAAGGCGTTGAGATTTAGGGCGAAAGAAGTGTACATAGGTACATGACTGAGCCCTAATATTGAAAACAACACAGTAGTTTGTCAATTATGACACACCGCCATTAAGATATTGATAATCAGATAAGTTGAGGTGCATAATTCTACAACCAAGCAAGTAGGGACACAGCATGCTGTGTCCGTCAAAAAAATGCTCTCTCCGCAGTTGTTAGTTTTTAGTTGGTGCTACGCACCATAGCTGTTAGTTTAAATGAGGTTGCACTTAAAGTCTGCAACCCCGTTGCTTGAGGCTGTGCCAGAAAATTTTGACACAGCCTTAAAGTCTTGTCAGACTAAATCAAAATATCGTTACCTTAAAATGTCGTCGTTACAGATAATTAACTCTTAAAAAAAATATTTAGAACAGCAGTGCAGTGTGCTCTGTTCACCGTAAAGGGAATAAAAGCAAATTCCAAAATTTTAATTAAGCCTCTTAAATCAAAACTTAAAACCGAATGTTGACTATATAAACTTTTTTTAATAATTTTGTAAAAATGGAAACAGGAATTAATCTGTCAATTAATAAGTTGTTTAAAATATAGATAATAACCTTTTCGCTCAGTAATACCATCTATGCAAGAAATGGTTAGAGTGAGTATAAACAATATTTGCCTATGAAACATTAGCGTATTTCTGATACGCACATTTTAAAATATATTTGAAAAAAGCGTTTTAGCATTTATTCTTCTATTCGGAAAGTTTGGCGACTGAAAGGAAAGAGATGGATAATAGTTGAAATGCTCGTGCTTTATTGGTACGGGCTTTTAGTTATTCTTCTTTCCGGGTTACGCCAAACACCTCCGAATAGGAATACTAAAAGTTCCGTGCTTTTTTTATGTGTGTATCCAACTCTTAAAACAGGAATGTAAAATAATATTAATATTAAATTTTATTTTTATGAAACTAAATTACTTTAAAACACTATTTGTAGCAATATTGGTAATATTTGCTACAACAACGAATGCCGAAACTTACAGTGGCATATGCGGCGATAATCTAAATTGGTATCTTGATACAGAAACAGGTTTCTTAAAAATTACAGGTACAGGAGAGATGGAAGACGATTTGTGGTTGACTCATTTATCTCCATGGATTTCATATATATCCAGCATAAAATCAGTTGAAATAGCAGATGGTGTTACTTCTATTGGATTCTGCGCTTTCTCAGGTTGTACAGGTTTAACATCAATAACTATCCCTAATAGCGTTACCTATATTGGAGATTATGCTTTCCGTAATTGTTCAGGGTTAACATCAATTACTATCCCTACTTCCGTTTCTTCTATTGGAAATTATGCTTTCGAAGGTTGTTCAGGGTTAACATCAGTAACAATTCCTAATAGTGTTATTTATATTATGGAGAGAGCTTTCTTAGGTTGTACAGGTTTAACTTCTGTTACCATTGGTAGTGGAGTTAGCGATATTGGAGAATATGCTTTCAATGGTTGTACAGGTTTAACAACAATAACTATCCCTAATAGCGTTACTTCTATTGGAGATTATACTTTCGATGGTTGTTCAGGGTTAACTTTGGTTAGCATTGGTAGTGGAGTTAGCGATATTGGAGATTATGCTTTCCGTAATTGTTCAGGGTTAACATCAATTACTATCCCTAATAGCGTTACCTCTATTGGAGATTATGCTTTCGAAGGTTGTTCAGGGGTAACTTCTGTTACTATTGGTAGAGGAGTTAGTGAAATAGGGAAATATGCTTTCTCATGTAGAAAGTTAACAGGAGTATATATAACCGACCTTAAGGCTTGGTGTAATATTGATTTTGGGAATTCTACCTATGCTAATCCTTTATTTACTGCAAAAAAACTATATTTAAATAATGAGTTGGTGACAAACTTGATAATACCCGAAGGTGTAACAACTATTAAAAACTATGCTTTTTCAGGTTGTTCAGGGTTAACTTCGGTTACCATTGGTAGCGGAGTTAGTGAAATTGGAGAATCTGCTTTTTATAAGTGTAGTAAATTAAATAGTATCTATTCTTTAGCAGAATATCCGCCTTTTATATACTCTAATACATTTAACACTGTGGATAAAACAATTCCTGTATATATTCCAAAAGGAACAAAAGAGGATTATGAGTTTGAGTGGAGTGATTTTACCAATTTTATTGAGAGTGATTTTACAGGTATAGAGGATAGTAATATCGCAACCTCTGAAATAAAGGTTATTGCAGGTAATGAGATTGATATCTGTAATTATTATGGCAAATTGCAAGTTATCAACCTTGCAGGACAAGTTCTTAAAGATACCTATGTTAACGGCTCTGCTCAAATAGCATTACCCAAAGGTGTATATATTGTTGTAACTGATAACAGTTCTCAAAAGGTAGTTTTATAGTTGTTAGTTGTTGGCTAACGCCACCCTACGGGTTGTTGTTAGTTTTCAGAATAACAATAAAAACTCAATAATAAGCAAAAGGTTGTAATGTTACGTTACAACCTTTTGTTATAGTGTTAACAACCAAGCAAGTAGGGACACAGCATGCATACAAGGTATTTGTGAAACAAATAGGATTAACTGAATGTTAATCCGACCGCAGTATGGGGGAGCATAACTCCTATGCGACGGAGTTGTGTCCGTCAAAAAAAATGCTCTCTCCGCAGTCGTTAGTTTAAACGGAGTTGCACTTTAAGAGTGCAACTCCGTTTCTCTTATACAACTAATTGGTCCAATTGGGCTAATAATACTAATAACTGAAAGCTAACAACTACCCGTAGGACGGTTGAGTTTACGAAACCGACAACTAACAACTATTTATTTTCACTTATAATATCTTTGACGGCAAGTTGAATTTGATTTCTTACAACTGAGGGAGTTGTTGTATAACTTTTGGGGTGGTTATACTTCATCTCTTCAATGGTATAGCAAATATCAAAAGGTTTGTTTGCTTTTATATGTTCAAAATGCTCTTTTTGGTCAAATGCAATACCATTGAGAATATTTGCAGAGCTGTCATCAATCATCTCTAATTTAATGTGTTTGCCATCTTTACCAACCAACTTGCTATCTTGATAATCTTTTACATCTCGAGTGAAAAATACAGGTTTTGAATTTCCCGGTCCAAATGGAGCCAAATCCATTATCTGTTTATGCAAATCGGGGGTTATCTCTTTAAATGATAACTCAACATCTATATCAATTTGAGGAACGGTTTGACACTTCTCTATATTCTCTTTGACGTATGCTTCAAAACGCTCAACAAACTCAGGTATTCTCTCCTCTTTAAGAGATAGTCCTGCCGCGTATGTATGTCCTCCGAAACTCTCCAATAAATCACGGCAAGACTCAATGGCTTTATATATATCAAAACCTTGAACCGAGCGGGCAGAACCTGTAACAATGCCATTTGAGTATGCAAGAACCACTGCAGGTTTATAGTGCAGCTCTGTTAGCCTTGATGCTACAATACCTATAATGCCTCGTTTCCACGATCTGTTATATATTACAATAGATTTGAATTTATCTAAATCTTCCATTTTTGAGAGAATTTCATTTGCCTCTTCTGTAATGGTTTTGTCAAGGGCTTTTCTCTCTTCGTTATATTGGTTAATATTTCGACTTCTCTCTTTGGCCCCCTCAAAATCACTTGATAGGAGTAAATCAACAGCCTCTTTGCCTTGCTCCATGCGTCCCGACGCATTAATGCGTGGCCCTATTTTAAATACAATGTCAGAGGTGCTTATCTGTTTGTTTTGTAAACCACAAATATTTATTATTCCTTTTAGTCCGTGGCTCGGCTTCTCGTTTAATCTTTTTAATCCGTGGTAAGCCAAAATACGATTTTCTCCTGTTATGGGAACAATGTCTGATGCAATACTTAATGCAACAAAATCGAGCAATGGGTATAGCGATGTATAGTCTATGCCATTGTCTTTTGCAAAACCTTGCATAAACTTAAATCCTACACCACATCCTGACAATTCAGAGTATGGATAGTTTGAATTTTCCAACTTTGGATTTAGTATTGCTGCCGCTTTGGGCAATTCGTTGTCGGGAACGTGGTGGTCGCATATTATAAAGTCTATGCCCTTGCTTTTTGCATAAGCAACTTTATCAATAGCTTTAATTCCGCAATCGAGAGCAATAATTAATTTAACTCCGTTTTCATAAGCATAATCAATGCTTTTACGAGATATACCATATCCCTCCTCATAACGGTCAGGTATATAGTATTCAATGTTGAAACAATATGGCTTTAGGTATTTATATACCAAAGCTACTGCTGTTGTCCCATCAACGTCGTAATCTCCGTAAACTAATATTCTCTCTTTCTGTCCAATGGCATAATTAAGTCTTTCTACCGCTTCTTTCATTCCGTCCATAAGGAATGGATCATGAAGGTCAGATAGTTGTGGCGAAAAGAACTTTTGAGCCTCTTCCGCATTTTTTACCCCCCGGAGAGCCAATAATTCGCAGATAACGGGAGATATACCAAGCTCTTCTGCCAGGCTCTCCTTTATTTGCTGTTGTTGTTCTGTAAGAGGTAAGTAGTTCCATTTACTTATCATTTATATATGTTTTTATTTATTTTTTTCTCTCCGGGTAAGCAAGTTATTCGTAAAATATAAAAATCAATAACGAGAGCTTTTAACTTGCTTAAAATGCAATATTTGCATTAATGATATATAAGTTGCTATATATCAATATTATAGTGTTTTATAATCGGAACGCCTTCCGATAAATTATTGTATATAATTTGCAATTTGTAAAGATATAAAAACTTACTCTAAAAATTACCTTTTCGACCATAAAAAATAATAAATAATTTTTTTCTTCAATTAAAATGGCTATTTTAGCACCTGTTATGAAGAGAATATATCTAATAATATTGGTTTTTATTTTTCAAAATGCGGTTTCATATACGCAAGATTATAACAATCTTGTTGAGAAATCGTTTGAGTGTATCAATAATGAAGATTGGGCATGTGCCGAAGAGTCAATGATTAAGGCTTTGGAGTTAGAGCCGGCTAATGCTCAAAATGCACTTATATTATCAAATTTAGGAACTGTACAGCGTTATATGGGTAAAACCGATAAGGCACTGAAATCTTATACAAATGCCTTGATGATAATGCCACGTTCGGTAACATTATTAAAAAACAGAGCCTCTTTATATGCTTCAATTGATAGTTTAGATAAGGCTATAACAGATTATTCTACAGCTATATCGCTTGATGGAGATGAGGAAGATATACTTTATGAACGAGGAATTATTTATCTGCAGAAGCGAGATACTCTTTCTGCAAGATATGATTTTGAACATATTTTAAAAATTAATCCCAATAGCAGGAGTGCCTATATGGGTTTTGCTACATTAATGAAGTATAGAAACTACTATTCTGAGGCGGTGGATTTATATACAAAAGTGTTGAAGCAGAATGATAAAGATGCAGAAGCCTTTTTTGGTAGGGCAGAGGCATATTTTTATATAGGAAAAATGTTAAAAGCAAGGGAGGATCTGAAAAAAGCTATGGAGATAGATGCTAATGACCCTCTGTTTTATGTTTTGAGGGCAAAAATAGAGTGGAGTCAATTTGAAAAAGAGAGGGCAATGGCTGATTTTGATAAGGCTGTTGCTTTAGGAGCATCTAAAGAAAAGGTTGATGAAATTATTGCCGATTTGCAAGGAGAATCAAAAAAGAGAGCTAAAAGATAAGAGGTGTAGAAATTTTCATATAATACACGAAAAAAAAGTTCTGAGAATTCTCAGAACTTTTTTTTGAGGTTCCTAGCAGATTCGAACTGCTGTAAACGGTTTTGCAGACCGGTGCCTAACCGCTCGGCCAAGGAACCAAACCTTCCTTTTTTCAAAGGTAGTGCAAAGATAGTGAAAATTTACTTTTTTACAAATAATCTTTGCATATTATTTGCTACATTTTGAATTTTATTCAACTTTGTATTGCCTGATTTATTATTTCGCCTAATATAAAGCTGTGTAAATAAGATATATATCTATTTGTCTCGGTTTACGTAATTTTTAACCTCCTTCATTATGTCTGAGGCAAAGACAAACTCGTTAAATGCCTCGTCGGTCGAAGAGAAGATATCCTCTTTTGTGCCCTCCCAACTTAAATGACCTCTGTTCAAGAAAATAATATTTTCTCCAATACCCATAACAGAATTCATATCGTGGGTATTTATAATGGTTGTTATGTTATATTCGTGTGTAATGTCATGAATAAGTTTATCAATTACCAATGATGTTTTGGGATCAATACCTGAGTTTGGTTCGTCGCAAAACAGATATTTGGGGTTTAGGGCAATGGCTCTTGCAATGGCAGCACGTTTTTGCATTCCTCCACTTAACTCTGCAGGCAAAAGTTTGTCAGCACCTTTCAAATTAACCCTCTCCAAGCAAAATTCGGCACGTTTTTTACGCTCGGCGTAAGATTGTTTGGTAAACATTAGTAATGGAAACATAACATTCTCCAATACTGTCATTGAGTCAAACAATGCTGAACCTTGAAATAACATTCCAATTTCAGTTCTTAAATCTTTTATGTCTGACGAGTTATATTTTAAAAAATCCCTGCCATCATATAAAATCTCGCCACTATCGGGGCGTAATAAGCCAACCAACGATTTCATTAGAACGGTTTTACCAGAACCGCTCTGGCCTATAATCAGATTAGTTTTTCCTGCGTAAAATTTTGCAGATATATTGTGAAGAATAACCTTTCCTTCAAACGACTTTATAATATTTTTAGCCTCAATCATTATAATAAAATTTTTGTTAGAAGAACATCTAATAATAAGATAGTAACACTGCTTACTACAACAGCATCGGTACTGGCTTTGCCAACTTCTGTTGCTCCACCTTTAACCGTATATCCATAAAAAGAAGCAACTGTTGATATTACAAAAGCAAAGAATAACGATTTTATAATTGAGTACCAAACATAAAATTCTTGAAAATATGATTGCAATCCATATATATATTTAGATGAGGGGAACATGTCGGTAAACTCTCCAACAAAAAATCCTCCCAACAATCCCATAACCATACTAATGGTAACCAAAACGGGGATAAATGTAACCAATGCAGTTATTTTAGGTAATATTAAGAAGTTTGCCGAATTAACTCCCATAATCTCTAAGGCATCAATTTGTTCTGTTACTCTCATTGTTCCTATTTCGGAAGAGATGCTTGAACCTACTTTACCTGCTAATATAAGAGCCATAATGGTTGATGAGAATTCCAATAATATGGTCTCTCTTGTTAACATTCCAATGGTATATGAAGGAATAAAAGGAGATGTAATGTTTTTTTGAGTTTGAATAGCAATAACAGCACCTATAAATATTGATATGGTGAATACTATCGCAATTGAATCAAAACCAAGTTTATAAACTTCATCTATATATCTTTTAAAAAAAACACTCCATTTGTCAGGGCGTGTAAATACTTTCCCCAACAACATAATATATCTGCCAAATTTGGCGAGATTATCAAAAATAAAAGTTTTAAAAAGTTTCATTATGCTATTATATATGCAATAATATTATCAATGTTAAGATTTTTTGTTAGAATAGCTACAGCAAAATTAGTAAAAATATTGAAACTAATAAATCATAAAGGATAAAAGCAGGTTTTTGTTCGTATTTTAGAGACTCTTTTTTAAATAAATCTATTAATTCTGTTTCGTATAATTCATATTTTGTTTAATTTCGCAAAAGATAAAATAAATAATATGTCTCAAACAGATAGTAATATACAACAAACGGCACCTCAAGAAGAAACAATGGTGCTACGAACTGAAGGTTTGGTAAAAAAATACGGACAACGTATTGTTGCCAATCATGTGTCAATAAATGTAAAGCAAGGAGAGATTGTAGGATTGTTGGGGCCTAACGGAGCCGGTAAAACAACCACTTTTTATATGACTACGGGCCTGGTAACACCAAATGAAGGAAAAATTTTCTTGAACGACCTTGAAATCACAAAGTTCCCTGTTTATAAGCGTGCGCAACATGGAATAGGTTATTTGGCACAAGAAGCATCTGTTTTTCGCAAGATGAGTGTTGAAGATAACATCTATTCTATATTGCAGATAGCTGAACCGGATAAAGCAAAACAACATCAAAAATTGGAGGAGTTGATTGCAGAATTCCGTCTTGAGAAGGTTAGAAAAAATCTTGGAGACCAATTATCGGGAGGAGAACGACGCAGAACCGAAATTGCACGCTGTTTGGCTATAGGTCCTAAATTTATAATGTTAGATGAGCCTTTTGCCGGAGTTGACCCTATTGCTGTTGAGGATATACAATATATAGTATATAAACTAAAGGAGAAAAATATAGGTATTCTTATAACCGACCACAATGCTCCTGAAACTTTAAGTATTACAGATAGGGCATATCTGCTATTTGAAGGAAAGATTTTGTTTCAAGGAACATCTGAAGAGTTGGCAGCAGACCCTATTGTAAGAGAAAAATATTTGGGAAGAAACTTTATTTTCCATCGTAAACAATTTACGTAAAAATTATTACAATTAAGATAAATAGAAACTTAAAGATTAAGGCAGTTAAAACTTATGTTTTAGCTGCCTTATTTCGTAGAATATAAAGGGTTTAATCTATTTGTTTATAATCAGATTGTCATTAGTCATTCTTTCAATGTACTCTTGAATAATGGCTTTGCATCTATTGAGCATATTGTCTTGTTCCGATATTTCGTTCAGCACGTTCTCCTTTAATAGATTGTCGCTATTGTAGTTGTATAGTGCAAAAGGCTTTTCTCCATCAAATTGAAGAAGATAATCACCTTCAAAGTATTGATAAAATCCATTATTGTAATTTATAACCCAATTGCTGTTTGGTTTGTTATCTAATAAATTCTTTCCAAAAGCTATATAAGGAGTAGGGTAGTTTAAATAGTTGAGAATTGTTGGCATTATATCAATCTGTTGAGCTACTTTACTGCTACATTCATGATATTCGTTATTGGGGAATAGGAATATTATTGGAACTCTGAAAACTCCTGCATCTGTCATATACTCTTTATGAGATGATGCATTTGTGTGATCGGCAGTAATAACAAACAGAGTATTTTTAAACCACTCCTCTTTTTGTGCTTTTTCAAAGAATTTTTTTAATGCATTATCAGTGTATCTGATACATTTGTGTATAGGGTGGCCCTCTTCGGTATAAATTGCTTCATACTCTTTGGGTATTTTATATGGGTGATGCGAAGATGCTGTAAATATTGAAGCTACAAAAGGTTCTTTAAACGTTGATAATTTATCGGCAAAAAATTGCATAAAAGGTTCGTCCCATATTGCCCACATGCCATCAAAGTCTGCGTTGTTTGCATATTCGTCCATTCCGTAATACTCTTTCCACCCGGTAGCTTTGGCAAATGCTTGAAATCCCATGCTTCCATTAGGAGCTCCATGAAAAAACGCAGAGTGATAACCTTGTTTGTTCAGTTCGTTTGCAATACTTGAAATATTATTGTTGGCATAGTGGGTTGTAAAATATGGCTCAATAAACATTGGTATGCTACTAAGAACTGAGGGCATTCCGTCAATTGATTTTCTTCCATTGCTGAAAGCATTTTTAAAATATAGTCCCTTCTCTTGTAATGATGTTAGAAATGGAGCATATCCATATTCAACGTATTCTTGCCCAAAACTTTCAAGAATTATAACTACAACATTTAGTTTTTTGAATTTTTTATCTGTTGAAGAGTGTATGGGTGTATATATTTTATTTAACTCGTCCTTGTTAAAGTAATTAGGATTTTCATACACTTTCTTTCCTATGGTTCTTATTATAGAGAAAGGTGTGTTTAAAACAATAGCTGTTTCAATAGGTCTGTTTACATATTGATTGGCATTACCTATAGTTATTGGACGTGTTGAATGAGCAAATCCGCCTCTTATGCCTGCTATACATAAAGGAATTGTTAGTACAAAAATAAGTAACGATGAAGTGTAATATGCTATAATATATTTTACTGAATGTCTCTTTTTTTTCTTTCTCTTATCTTTAATAGGGTTTACATATAATTTAGATATTGCATATATTAATACTATAGCAATAATAACTAATAGCCAGTTTTGAACTATCTCAGTACCAAAAACTTTTAATAGATTATCCTCTCCTTTAAACTCCGAAAATACTGAAGCTGTACTCCTGCGATTTGTATATCTGAAATATACGGTATCAATAAAATTTACAATTATTACAATTGAATTTGTGATAACAAAAATCCACTTGCAAATATTTTGCCATTTAAAAGTATCTCTCCATGGTAAAGGTATAAGCATTAATGCTATATATAGGATATTTACATATATAATACCTGCAGTGTCAAAAACTAATCCGCCTTTTAATATTTGAAGAACTTCTTGAAATCCGATATTGGGGAAGTATTCAATGTTGGATAAATAAAATACCAAACGACATATGCCAAATATAACATATGCCGTCAATATATTAATAATAACTGTTATTAAGAATTTTATTGGAGAGTATATCTTTGCTATCCTTTTCATAATATGTTACCACCCGAATTTACTTATTTTCGATAATTTGTCTTCGTCTGTAATTTTGATATTTCTGCCGTTGACCTCAATTAACTTCTCTTTAGCAAATGCTGAAAGTGTACGTATGGCATTTGAAGTTGTCATATTTGATAAGTTTGCAAGATCTTCTCTTGAAAATTTAGCATCAATATATCCCTCGTCATTTATACCAAAAAAATCTTTTAATGTAAATAATGCTTCTGCCAATCTTCCTCTTATGTGTTTTTGAGTCAGAGAAACAATCATATTATCAGAATACAGTAACTCACTTGCTGTTTGCTTTACAAAGAAGTGCGATAACTTACTATTCTTATACATGTATCTTTCAAGAATATTCATTGGAAGAAAAGCAACAACAGACGATTCAAATGTTATTGCATTGCCTGTGTGTGGAATATTTGCAAAATATGCGTGAAATCCAAAATATTGAAGAGGTCTTACTAATCTGATAATTTGGTATCTTCCTCCAACACCCTCTTTGGTGATTTTTATTTTACCGCGTATAAGACACATCAAGTACTTTGATGTCTCTCCTTCGTTGTATATGGTGCTGTTTTTCTTGAACGATTTTACCTCAAAATGAGCAAGCATCTCTTCCTTCTCCTCTTGGGTAAAGAGGTTCCAGATTTCAGCCATTTCTCCTTTTATAACATTTTTAATTAGAGTCTGTCGCACCATGGTTACTATATATTAAAGATTGTTTTCGGTTATATATTTTTCGGCATCCATAGCAGCTTTACAACCACCTGCTGCAGCAACAATTGCTTGTCTGTAACGAGTGTCTGCTACATCGCCTGCGGCAAAGACTCCGGGAATGTTTGTTTCGCTTGTGCCGTTCTTTGTAATTATGTAACCTTCATCATTAGTCTCTAATGTAGGTTTAAATACATCGGTATTTGGTTTATGCCCTATGCCAAGGAAAAATCCATCAATAGCAATATCAAATCTGTTTTCATTCTCTTTTCCTCTGTTGCTTATTAGATGAGCCCCTTCAACAGCATCGGTACCAAACAGCCCTTCAGTCTCTGTATTGAAAAGTATCTCTATTTTAGGATTATTCTTGACTCTCTCTTGCATAATTACTGATGCTCTTAGATAATCTTTACGAACAATCATATATACTTTACTTGCCAATTTAGACAGGTATGTAGCCTCTTCGCAGGCTGTATCTCCACCTCCTACAACTGCAACAATCTTTCTGCGATAAAAGAAACCATCGCAAGTAGCGCATGCTGATACTCCAAGACCCTTATATTTAATTTCATCTGCTAAACCAAGATATTTGGCCGATGCTCCGGTAGCAATAATTATAGTATCTGCGAATATATCATTCTCGCCATCTATGGTAACTTTATATGGTGCATTTGAGAAATCTGTAGCAGTAACAATCCCTGTTCTTATGTTTG
The DNA here is from genome assembly GCA_045587545.1 of Candidatus Caccoplasma sp. Classification (GTDB taxonomy): domain Bacteria; phylum Bacteroidota; class Bacteroidia; order Bacteroidales; family G3-4614; genus Caccoplasma_A. The sequence continues at coordinate 45,401 of JAZNCN010000001.1, read as the reverse complement.
CCCCAAATCTTTCAGCTTGTTTTCTTAAGTCGTCCATCATTTCATTTCCTGAAATTCCTTCGGGGTAGCCTGGGAAGTTTTCAATATCGGTTGTTGTTGTAAGTTGCCCACCTGGTTGAATACCTTCAATAACGACAGGGGCAAGATTTGCTCTTCCTGCATATATAGCTGCAGTATATCCGGCTGGACCTGAGCCTATAATTAAACATTTAATTCTTTCCATAATCTATTATCTTAAGTCAATTATTTCAATACCTTTATATCTATTTTCGTCAAAGACAAATTCATCTCCTTTTATATTTATCTGACTATTATAATCTGATAGGGTTATTATAATTTGAGATTTATCAATATTTATAATCTCTATGCGAGATGGAAATAACATTGTACTATTAATTGAAACTTTTACACTTTTGATATTATCTTTTGAGTTTTTAGGTGTAAGCAATAGTGTTTCCGATACCCCTTTTTTCCCCTCATATGAACAGTTGAAGCGTTTGTTATAATTCTTAAAAATGAGATAGGGGTTCATATTAATTATCTCCTCTTCATCGGGATTTGAGAGATTTATCTCATTATTAGATTTTATGTAACTCCATAAAGTTTCTCCATCATATCCGCACTCCATAACATCAGTCGTAAAAGAGAACATATTTCCTTTTGATAGAATATTACCCGAAATAGATGTTTCATAACCATTTGTTATTGAATTAATAACAAATTTGGCAGATATACCGTTTGATTTATCATATTCTGTTACCACTTTGTTTAAAATGGAGTTGCATCTATCTTGTGCAAATGTAGGAGCTATTGTAATACCCCAAAATATGATTGATATGAATAATAATATATGTTTCATCTTAATTTAAATTGTCAAGCAAATTATCAAGAGCCATAAGGTCCATCATGAGGACATCACGAGGTTTACTGCCTTTACTTGGACCTACGATACCGGCAGCTTCAAGCTGATCCATAATTCTACCGGCTCTGTTATATCCTAATGAGAATTTTCTTTGAATTAGAGAGGTTGAACCTTGTTGTTCTGAAACGACAAGACGAGCAGCCTCTTCAAAAAGTTCATCTCTATCTTTAAGGTTTACATCATTTGCACTACTATCAGAGCTCTCTTCGTTATATTCCGGTAGCTCATAAGCTTCTGGATACCCTTGTTGATCTCCAATAAAACTACAAATATCCTCAACTTCAGGAGTATCAACAAAGGCACATTGAACACGAACCAATTCGCTACCTTGAGAGAATAGCATATCTCCTCTACCAATTAGTTGATTTGCACCCGGACAATCTAAAATTGTACGAGAGTCAACCATTGCCGATACCTTAAAGGCTATACGAGCAGGGAAGTTTGCTTTAATTACTCCTGTTATAATATTTGTTGATGGACGTTGGGTTGCTATAATCATGTGAATGCCTACGGCACGAGCTAATTGAGCAATACGTGCAATGGGAAGTTCAACCTCTTTTCCTGCTGTCATAATTAAATCGCCAAACTCATCAACAATAACAACTATATAAGGCATATAGTAGTGTCCGTTCAGTGGAGATAATTGACGTGATATGAATTTTGCATTATACTCTTTAATGTTGCGAGCATGAGCCTTTTGTAGAAGCGTATACCTGTTATCCATCTCTTTTGTAAGAGATTTTAGAGTATTTACAACTTTAGGGATATCTGTGATAATGGCATCTTCTGATTCGGGATTTTTAGCGAGAAAGTGTTTCTCAATATCAGAATATATATTGAACTCAACCTTTTTTGGATCAATAAGAACCAATTTTAATTGCGATGGGTGTTTTTTATATAATAACGATGTTATTATTGCATTTAGTCCAACTGATTTTCCTTGACCTGTTGCTCCTGCAACCAATACGTGTGGCATCTTTGCAAGGTCAATCATGAATACCTCGTTTGAGATGGTTTTTCCTAATGCGACAGGCAGTTCATATTTACTCTCTTGAAATTTGCGTGAAGCAATTACAGAGTGCATCGATACAATCTTTGCATCTTTATTTGGTACTTCAATACCAATAGTTCCTTTTCCGGGTATTGGGGCAATGATTCTTATACCTAATGCCGATAAACTTAATGCAATATCATCTTCAAGATTTCTTATTTTTGAAATTCTTACACCTGCTTCAGGAACAATCTCATATAAAGTAACAGTAGGCCCTACTGTTGCGCTTATTGAAGATATTTTAATGCCGTAATTTCCAAGAGTTTCAATAATGCGTTGTTTGTTGGCATTTTGTTCGTTGTTATCAATAGGTAAATCTTTCTCATCTAATTTGTTAAGTAAATCAAATGAGGGCATTTTGTAATGAGCTAAATCAAGTTTTGGGTCGTATTCGCCTAAGTCTGCTATATTCTTTTTGGTTAATTCTTCTTGTTTGCCAACGTTTACAGTAAACTCAACATCATCAATGTTGTTATCAATAGTATTTTCTACTGTTTGGTTATTATTGTCTTCATTAATATCAATATCTGTTTCTATAATGTCAATATCGTAATTGTTGTTATTCTCCTCCTCGTTTTCAGTGGCAAATGTAAAACTACTTTCATTTGAGTCGCTCTCATTTTTTGTTAATGGGAAGGATTTATTACTCTCCTCAGTAGTTGTTTTCTTTTTAAGGAAATCAAAACTAAAGATATTTCTAATAATATCAGAAGTTGCACTGAATGCACATACAAGGAGGATTAAAATAAGAGCTATAATTAAAAGTAACGTACCGCTCCAACCTATATTTGTTTCTAATAAGTTAGAAAGATAATATCCGTGCATTCCTCCTAAATATATCGAAGAGTCTTTATATCCGTCAATAAATAAAAATCCTAAAGTTAAAGAGATGATAATAGCACAACAACAAGTATATATGAATAGTTTTGTAAGGTTAACATTGATTTTTTTATCTCCCTTTCCAATACATTTTATGCTACAGAGTAATAGCAGGGGGCAAAATAAAAATACAGAAATACCAATCCATCTGTTTATTAAAGTGTCTGATAATTTTACACCTAAAGAGCCCCCCTCATTTTTTATGCTTTCTAAGTCTGAATTTGTTGCATCAATAATACTTTGATCGGCATTGCCAGATATTAAAAATGAGATAAGACTAATAAACAAATATATTGAAAAGAATCCTAATATTATTCCAAAAGATACTTTAATGCTATCTTTTGTCATAAAATCTATCACTCTTTTAAAAAATGATTTATTTTCGGATAATGTTTTCTTCCTTGACATATAAATTAATCTAAAAAGAGAGATGTCTCTCTCATAATTTTAAAACATATTATTGCAAAAATACGAATAAGCGAGCGAAATAATATCAAGTTTACTTGAATATTTCCCAGCGAGCGCAAGTATTTTCGGAGTTTTACACCAAAGATACGAATAAGCGAGCGAAATAATATCAAGTTTACTTGAATATTTCCCGGTAAGCGCAACTATTTTCGGGGTTATTCCCCAAAGATAATGAAAAAGTAGAATACTTTTTTAAGAAGTTCCTTTAAATTTTTCAAAAAAATTAATAAGACTTAGAAACCGTTTTGAATTTTACTGAATTGTTTTGAAATAAAATACAATTACTATCTGTTATTAACCGATTTTTTACTTTGTTCGGTAAAGATAATAATTGAACTATTTTTTCCAGAAATATGGAGAGAAAAGTATTAGTACAGTAAAAATCTCTAACCTTCCAACTAACATATTAAAGAGTACCACCCATTTGCCTGCTTGTGGTAAAATAGAGAATATTGCATCAGGATTTTCACCTCCGACACCAAAACCACAATTACTTATACTTGAAATTGCCAATCCGATACTCTCTTCAACGGTCAATCCTAAAAGAGATAATGTGAAACAACTTAATAATATAATTATGACATAAAATACCAAGAATGCTAATGCTTTTGAAACTATCTCGTGAGAAATAGTGTTATTGTTTACTCTTATCGGTCGTATAGCATTAGGGTGTATTTGTCTGAAAAATTCATTTGCGGTGTTTTTTAATAGAATAATAGACCGTATCATTTTTGCTCCACCAGATGTTGAACCAGCACAAGCTCCCCAAAACATACAAACACAGATGATAAAGAAAAAGAAAGAACCCCAATCACAAAAATCCACGACTGAATATCCTGTAGTACTTAACCCTGATACAACGGTAAATAGAGCTGTCCTAAAACTCCATTCAATATCAAAGAAATCAGACGAAGAGATAATTAAATAAAAAGTAATTATTAATGTACCTATCAGTACAGAAATAATGTAATATTTAAGTTCTTCATTCTGAAACAGGTATTTGGGATTGCGAAAAACAGATCTATATACCAATGCAAAATTTATACCCGAAAGGAGCATAAAAAATGTAACCACGTAATCGATATAAGCTGAATTCCAATATGCAATACTTGCTTGTTTGGTTGAAAAACCTCCTGCAGAATATGTTGACATTGCTGTACATATTGCATCAAAACAATCCATCGGACCTATGACAAGCAAAATAAAAGATATAACAGTAAAGAGAAGGTATAAACCCCATAACTTTTTTGCTGTTTGGCTTATGCGTGGTCCTAATTTTTCATGAGTTACGCCTGTCATTTCGGCACTAAACAGATATAGTCCGGTTCCCGAATTAAGCATGGGCATAATTGCTAAAGAGAATAATATGATACCCATACCTCCAAGCCATTGACTTAAACTTCTCCATAATAAGATGCCATGGCAAGAAGAATCAATATCTTCTAAAATACTCATTCCGGTAGTTGAGAAACCTGACATTGATTCAAAAAAAGCATCGGTAAAGTTGTTGACATCTCCATTAAAAATAAAAGGTAGAGCACCCATTAATGAGATTGAAATCCAACTTAAGGTTACAGACATAAATCCCTCTTTCTTACCGGATCTCTCGTTATTATTTCGTGAAAAAAGTAGTAATACCCCTCCTGTTATTGCTGTAATTAATGTGCTATATACAAAAGGAATGGTATCTCGTTCTCCATAATATACCGATGTAAACAGAGGAATAAGCATAAAAAGAGCTTCGATACACAATAGTATACCGATTACCCTTGTAATAGCTTTTAAATTAATTCCCCACATAATTTAATAACCTATCCGAATAATTTCTCAATTTTATTTAAAATATCATTAATACAAATGATTAAAACATGGTCATTTGCTTTAATTTCTGTGTCTCCATTGATAATGTAGCCTACACCGTCTCTTACCATGCCGCCTAAAGTTAATCCTTTGGGGATATCCAAATCCTTAACTTTGCCCTTTGTTATTTTAGCACCATCTTTAACTGTTACCTCTACAACTTCTGCATCAGATGTTGCAAGGCATCGAGCATCACTGATATCTGTATCAATAAGAATTTGATAGATTTTACTCGCAGCAATTATTTTTTTATTTATAATTGAGCCTATATCCAAACTTTCTGCTGTTGAGATAAATTGAATATTTTCAACTTCTGCAATAGTCTTTGTTTTAACACCAAGTTTTTTTGCAGTAAGGCATGATAATATATTTGTTTCAGAATTGTCGCTTAAAGCAATAAATGCATCAATTCCTTTAATACCTTCGTCAATCAAAAGTTCAGTCTCTCTTGCATCTCCATGAACTATAAATGCGTCAGGTAATTTCTCGGCAAGTCTTAAACTCTTTTCGTAATCTTGCTCTATAATTTTCATAGAGATAGAGTCGGGTAGTATGCGTGCAAGTTGAATGGCAATTCTACTGCCACCTAAAATCATTATACTATCTACGGAAATATCGCGTTTGCCTGTAATATCTCTAATATCGGCAAGATGCTCGGCTGTAGTGGTGAAATATACGATATCATTAATCATTATCTCGTCATTTCCGCGAGGAATAATAATATCGTCTTTGCGTTTAATTGCCGATACATGATAAAAATTATGCTCTCTGGTTAAATCCCATAATTTGCGATTAGTAATTGTTGCATTTTCTCTTATTTTGGTGCTTACAAGTATCAATTGCCCATCGCATAGGCTGAACCATTTTCGCGCCCATGTAATTTTTAGAGCATTTAAAATCTCTTCTGCGGCAAGCATCTCAGGATATATGAGTTCATCAACTCCCATATCTTTAAAAAATGCTCTATTGTCGGGCTGCATATATTCGTAGTTATCAATGCGGGCAACAGTCTTTTGTGCTCCTAATTTTGAAGCTAACATACAAGCCGTTATGTTTTTGTCGTCAGATGGAGTAACTGCAATAAATAAATCAGCTTTGCCTGCATTTGCGCTTTTTAAGGCATCAAATGATGAGGGGTCTCCAACAACAGTCATTAAGTTGTAGTTTGCATCAATCCATTGAAGTTTTTCAACTTTGGTGTCAAGCAATATAATATCTTGTTTCTCTTTTGACAGCATTTTTGCCAAATGAGTACCAACCTCTCCAGCTCCTGCAATAACTATTTTCATAATACTCTTTCTTTACCATTCACCAGTTATGGCATTATATATGCCATCGCTGTCCATATTGCATATTTTGTATAATTCCAAAGGTTTTCCGTGTGTAATAAATTCATCGGGAATACCAACACGTTTAATTTTGCAATTAAATCCGTTTTCGGCCATAAATTCGGTAACCGCACTTCCTAAGCCGCCGTTTATAGTGCCATCTTCAACAGTTATTATGCGACTATAGTTCTTACCAACTTCATATAGGATATCTTTGTCAATTGGTTTTATAAATATCATATCATACAGAGTTGCTTCAATGCCATTCTCTTCTTTTGCTCTGTTTATAGCCTCAAGTGCCATGTTGCCAATAGTTCCTATACTTAGTATAGCAATATCTTTTCCATCAATAATTTTTCGTCCTTTGCCAATCTCAATAATTTGAGGTTTGCATCTCCAATCCGAGATATTGCCATTCCCTCTTGGGTATCTTATTGCAAATGGCCCATTTGCGTTTTGGGCTGTAAACATAAGATGCCTTAAATAGTGCTCGTTCATAGGAGCAGAGATAGTCATATTTGGGATACAGCGTAAATATGCCAAATCCAAACTTCCATGATGAGTCATTCCGTCTTCACCAACAATGCCTGCACGGTCAAGACACAAAACAACGTGTAGATTTTGTATGGCAATATCATGAATTATCTCATCAAATGCTCTTTGCATGAAACTTGAATATATATTACAATAGGGAATTAATCCCTCTTTGGCAAGCCCCCCGGAGAAAGTTACAGCATGTTCTTCAGCTATTCCAACATCAAAACATCTATGAGGAAAGTGTTCTCCCATTATATTCATTGAACACCCCGATGGCATAGCAGGAGTTATGCCTACGATTTTATCGTTTTGTTCTGCTAATTCAACTAAAGTTTCCCCAAAGACATCTTGGAAACGAACAATGTTATCTTTATTTGCTGAAATAATTCTTTCGCCAGTCTCCTTATTGAATTTACCGGGAGCGTGCCATATTGTTACATTATTTTCAGCAGGCTTATAACCTTTTCCTTTAATAGTCTTAAGGTGTAATAGTTTGGGACCTTTTAAATCTTTTATGTCATTAAGTATTCTTATAATGCTTTTAGTGTCGTGTCCATCAATAGGTCCAAAATATCTTATGTTTAAGCCTTCAAAAATATTCTGGTGTCGGCTTATCAGCGATTTTATACTATTTGTGAAACGGGTTATAGTACCTTTGTTATTGTCTCCAATAATATTTCTTCTGCGTAAGAAAGAGTATATTCGGTATCTGATTCTATTGTATCGTGGAGATGTTGTAATCTTAACTAAATACTTGTTTAATGCTCCGACATTACGGTCAATGGCCATATCGTTGTCATTTAGTATTATAAGTAAGTCGTTAGGGCTTGAAGACGCGTTGTTTAAGCCTTCAAAAGCCAATCCCCCTCCGATTGCTGCATCACCAATAACAGCTATAACTTTTCTGTCCTCGTTATTTAAATTTGCAGCTACCGACATTCCTAATGCTGCCGAAATAGAGTTTGAAGCGTGACCTGCAGTAAATGTATCATATTCACTTTCGGAAGGTGATGGAAATCCGCATAGTCCACCTAAGTGTCTTAACGTTTCAAATCTTTCGCGTCTTTCGGTCAAAATTTTATGAGCATATGCCTGATGACCTACGTCCCAAACAATCCTGTCGTATGGTGTATTGAATACATAGTGAAGAGCAACGGTAAGTTCAACAGAACCCAAACTTGAGGCTAAATGCCCCGGGTTTTTTGCTAAAACCTCCAACATAAACTCCCTAATCTCTTCACATAATTGAGGAAGAGAATCAATACCCACATTTTTCAAATCTTTGGGCGAGTATATTGTAGATAAAATATTTCCCTTTTTATTGTTATTCATAATAAATTAAGAACAAACACAATAATGCATTTTGCAAAATTACCTCATTTTATCAAAAATAAAAATTTTTTGATTCAAATTAAAGTGCTATTCTTTCTTTTTTCTAAACATTTTGTATATGGGAACAAAAACAATAATTCCCGATGCAATTATCGCAAATGCACTTTGACCATTTATTCCTCCATGCCCTTTAATTACAAAAAAGCATAATATCAGCCATATGGCGGCAATACATATAACATTAAAAGGGGTAAGTTTTCTTTTTCTCATAATAACTAATATAACTCAACAACTGTAATACCTGCTCCTCCTAATTGTATATCTTCTTCTCTATAATTTTTTACAGCATCTATTTTACGAAGATAATTTCTGACCAGTTGTTGAAGAATTCCGTTTCCTGTACCGTGTAAAATTCTTAAATTTGAATATCCTGATAAAACAGCAGTATCAATAAAGGCTGCAACACTCTCAATAGCCTCGTCGCCACGCATACCTCTTACGTCAAGTTCACTACTAAATGATAGTTGTTTTTTTCTAATATCATCAGTTGTCGATGAACTTAGAAATACGGTTTTAGTATTTTGTTTTTTTATTAATGATTTACTTGTACGTTCAAGTTTGTCAATCTTAACAGAACTTTTAATCATACCAAAAGCTACTAATGCATTTTTTCCGTTAATTTCAATAATTTCACCAACAACATTTCCATTCTCTTTTAATTTAACAGCATCGCCAATTGCAAGAGGAGAATCAATTAATATTTTATTTGTTGATGTCTCTCTATTATTCTTATGTCTCTTTTTATTTTTGTTTATTCTTTCAATCTTTTCGGTTAATTTTTTGCTTTTTTCCTCTTTATCGCTAATTTTCTCTTTAAATTTGAGCATCTCTTCTCTAAGAGCTTTGGTGCGTTCCTTCTCTGCTTGAGCCTCTTTTATGCCCCTGATGGTGTTTTCAATTTTTGCATTAGCACCACTTAATATATTTTGCGCCTCATTTTTAGCATCTTTGATAATCTCTTTGCGTTCTTTGTCTAATTTCAAAACATCTTTTTCATAACGGATTATGGTCTCTTCAAGACGTTTTTCCATTAATCTTACATTTTGTCGTTTTTGCTCCCAATATCTTTTGTCTCGTACAATATCCTGAAGATATTTATCCATTGAGACATACTCTTTTCCGACAATTTCAGAAGCCTCTTCAATGACATCTTCCGGTAATCCTATTTTACGGGCAATTTCAATAGCAAATGAGCTGCCAGGATTGCCAATAGAGAGTTTGAACAAGGGTTGCATAAGGTGCCTGTCATATAGCATAGCACCATTTATGATACCTTTATTATCTTCAGCAAATTGTTTGAGATTTTGGTAATGAGTAGTAATTACTCCAAAAGATTTTCGTTTATTAAAGCGGTCAAGTAGAGCTTCGGCTATAGCCCCTCCAATGCGAGGTTCGGTTCCTCCTCCAAACTCATCAATTAGAAGAAGAGATTTTTCTCCGCAGTTCTTTACAAAATGCTTCATGTTCATTAAGTGAGAACTATATGTGCTCAAATCATCTTCAATTGATTGTTCGTCGCCAATATCAATAAAAATGTCTTCAAAAATACCTACTCGTGAATTGTCATTCATTGGAACAAGAAGTCCGCACTGCAACATGTATTGTAAAAGACCTACGCTCTTTAAACAAACAGATTTACCTCCTGCATTAGGACCTGAAATAATCAATATTCTATTTGTTTTGTCTAAGCATATCTCCAATGGAACAACCTTCTTGTTTTGCCGTTTTAAAGACAAATATAATAATGGGTGAACCGCACCATACCAATCAATTTGACAATAGTTATCAATCTTGGGCATTCGTGCCTCAATGTTTTTTGCAAAAACAGCTTTGGCTCTGATTAAATCAATTTCGCCCATGAACAAATATGAGTAAACCATATCGTCAATATGCGGACGAATAATATCTGAGAATTCTGTTAATATTTTAATAATCTCACGTCTCTCTTCTCCCTCTAATTCTCTAATTCTGTTATTTGCTTCTACAACTTCTGCCGGTTCAATAAAAACAGTTTTTCCGCTTGCCGATTCATCGTGAACTATACCCTTTATTTTACGTTTATGGGCAGGCATTACAGGTATTACCAAACGTCCATCTCTCATGGTTGGCGTAACATCTTTTTCAACAATTCCTTCCTCGCGAGCCTTTTTAAGAATTGATGATAAACTACGAGATATAGAGTTTACTTTGCTGCTTATTTCACGCCTTATATCGTACAAGGCAGGCGAAGCATTATCTTTTACCTGTCCAAATTTATCAATTATTAAATCAGCTTTCTTAAGAATTTCCGGAAATGTAGCAATATTTTCAGTAAGGGCTTTTAATCGGGGATATATAACTTTTTCTTCCTCTTCGCCACTTCGTAAAAAGGCTATAATATTTATGATTGAAGCAAGAGAACGTCTTAAATCAAAAAGTTCATTTGCATCAATATATGTCCCTTCAACTTTAAGACGTTTTAGGGCAGTACGGACATCATAAAAATGGTCGCACGGAAAATCCTTCTCGCTCTCTATTATAGATAAAAATTCATTACATTCTTCAACTTTTCTGACTATCGTTTTGTAATGATTGGAAAATTCAATTTCATCGGCAGCCTCTTTCCCTAATACAGAAAGACAGCAATCTTTAATTTTATTTCTTATTTTATCAAAGCCTATTTTTTGCTCAAAATTATTTGGGTATATCATTATAATAAAATGATTATAAATATAATTGCTTAATTTTCAGAATATAAGTTGGCTACTAATAGCGTTTGTAATAAAATGCGAAGATAATTAATTTATTTTTATCATAAAATTGCTTTAGCTTAATTATTGAAATAACAGCTATCAATTAAAGTAAAAGAAAAAATCGATAATATATTTTATACTTAAAATCACTCTATTTGCGAAAAAATATCTAATTTTGCAGTTTAAGAATATAATTGAATATGACAACAAATATTGAACCCATAGAGGAGGAAAAAGTAAAGAGCTTGAATTTTATAGAGCAAGCCGTGTCTGATGATTTGGCTGCAGGTAAAAACGGAGGACGTTTAAATACCCGTTTCCCGCCCGAACCTAATGGCTATCTACATATAGGACATGCCAAAGCAATATGTATGGATTTTGGTATTGCGGAGAAATTTGGAGGAACATGCAACCTCCGTTTTGATGATACCAACCCGGCAAAAGAGGGAACAGAGTATGTTGAGGCAATTAAAGAGGATATAAAGTGGTTAGGTTTTGATTGGGGCGACCGCTTGTATTATGCATCAGACTATTTCCAAAAATTGTGGGATTTAGCCATACGTTTAATAAAAGAGGGATATGCGTATGTCGATGAACAAACATCAGAGCAAATAGCAGCCCAAAAAGGAACACCGACACAACCGGGAACTCCCTCGCCATACCGTGATCGACCTATAGAGGAGACACTTGATTTGTTTGAAAGAATGAATAAAGGTGAGTTTGAGGAGGGTAGTATGGTATTGAGAGCTAAAATAGATATGGCATCGCCAAATATGCACTTCCGCGATCCTATAATGTATCGTATAATCAAATATCCTCATCACAGAACAGGAACAACATGGAATGTATATCCCATGTACGATTATGCTCATGGACAATCTGACTATTTTGAAGGAGTAACACACTCAATATGTACATTAGAGTTTGAGGTACATCGTCCATTATATAATTGGTTTATTGATCTTATTGCAGACGAAACATACCGTCCTCGTCAAATGGAGTTTAATCGTTTAAATCTTACCTATACCGTAATGAGTAAACGTAAACTTTTACAATTGGTACAAGAAGGATTAGTGTGTGGTTGGGACGATCCTCGAATGCCAACCATTTGTGGATTACGTCGTCGAGGATATACTCCTGAGTCAATACGTGCTTTTGTTGATAAGATTGGTTATACAAAATATGACGGACTTATAAGTGTAGGACTTCTTGAACATAGCATTCGTGAGGACCTTAATAAAAATGCAACAAGAGTTTCAGCAGTTATAAATCCTGTAAAACTAATTATTACCAACTATCCCGAGGGAGAAGTTGAGTATGTTGATATGGATAATAATCCCGAACAAGAGAATGCAGGAACACATAAAATGCCATTTACACGCGAGCTTTATATTGAACGTGAGGACTTTATGGAAGATGCGCCTAAAAAATTCTTCCGTATGACACCCGGTAAAGAGGTTCGTCTAAAAGGAGCATATATAGTAAAATGTACAGGTTGTAAATACGATTCGGAAGGAAAACTTGAAGAGGTATATTGTGAATACGATCCACTTACAAGAAGCGGAATGCCCGAGAGTGCGCGTAAAGTAAAAGGTACGCTTCATTGGGTTTCGGCACAATATAATCAAGAGATAGAGATCAGGCTATATGACCGTCTATTTATTGTTGAAAACCCAGCAGAAGAGAAAGAAAAAGATTTTAGAGAACTATTAAATCCCGATTCTTTAGTAACAGTAAAAGGTTATGCCGAGCAATACCTTGCCGAAACAGCAGAAGTAGGAAACCGTTATCAATTCCAACGTATAGGATATTTCTGTGTTGATAAAGATTCTTGTCCCGGTAAATTAGTATTTAACCGTACTGTATCATTAAAAGACGGATATAAAGCACAATAATATAGTCAAAATTAACTGCTATACAGCAATAATATATGAGCAACAAATCAGACTTATTATTAAGGTATGAAAAAATGTTGCGCGGTGAGGGCAGCAGTTGGTTTGACGCAGATGAGTTTGACGACATCGCATTAGAATATGAGATGTCGTCAAAACTTGAAGATGCACTTTTGTCCATTGAGACAGGATTGAAGTATCACCCATCATCACAAGAACTAAAAACACGTAAAGCTTATTACCTGTTGGTACTGGGAAAAGTTGAGGAGGCTCGCGATGTAATGTCGGAGGTAACAACTCTTGACGATGATGCTCAATGCATTAGAGTTGAATTATTACTTATTGATGGTAATATTGATACAGCTGTAGATATAGTAAAGCATTTATTAAATGCTCCCAATATAACATCAGATTTTATCCTCAATATAATTGATATATGTGCAGATTATAAGTTATTCTCTGATCTGTTTTTATCAATAATTTCTGCAATAAATAACATTGAATCTCAGCAGCAGTTACCCATATTGCGTGATTTTATATCTATATTGGAAGAACTTTCTGAAACAGAGATGCAGGCTCAGATAATAGAAAAGATACTTGATAAAGAGCCATATTCCCTACCTGATTGGATTAAAGCAATAGAGACTTACATATTGTTGTCAGATCTTCCTAAAGCATTAGATGCAATAGAGTATGCATTGGTTATAGATGCCACAAACTCAGAAGTGCTTTTTTATAAAGCATATTGTATTGCAAATCAAGGGAATGAAAAAGAGGCAATTTCACTGCTTGAAGATAATAATATAAAAAAGGACGAAAATATATATATGCTTTTGGCAACCTGTTATGCAAATATGAATGAATATGCTAAAAGTATTGATATTTTGGAAGATATGTTAAAAACATATTCGCATAATTCTCGTTCGTTATATTTGATGGCACATAATATCTATAATTTGTATCACGATAATGATAATGTTATAGATTTATTGAAAAAATCACTTGAAGAAGAGCCGTATGATAGTGAAACAATATATTTTTTAGCAAAAGTATATTACGAAATTGAAGATTATTATAATGCTCATGAAACCATAAAAAATCTTGATTTGGAAGAATCAAATTGGGATAACTTGAAAATGTTTACACTATATGGAGATATTCTTATAAAGAGTGGAATGCAGGAAGAGGCAATATGGTATTATAAAAAGGTATGTGAAGTTGATAAATATGATTTAGAGATATATTTTAAAATCATATATGCGTATTCCGAAATGCACGATGTTGAGAATATGCATAAAAACATTAGCAGGGCAGAAGAGATAATAGCATATTTAGATTATGAAAAAAAACTAACAAAAGAGGAAGAAGATAGAGTATCATATATTCGAGACACAATTAATAAAATAAAAGTAATATTACGTAACCATATTGACGATAAAATATAATGATGTTATATTATCATAACATATTGAGTCTTATATTTCTCATTTTAATATCATGTACAGCTACAAAGATGGGAAAAAACGAGGAGATCATATCACTTGAACATTCATATATGGCAAACTTTAAAGAAGAACCATTAAAAGATTGGGAGAGTGGTAAAATGTTTATATGTGTTACAGAAGAGTTCCCGTCGTTGTTAGAAGAAAATGTACAAAATATTTCAGATCCTGAAAACAAAGGGATAAAAGGAGAAATATTTAAGTATAAAGGTTTAAAAGAAGAGCAAACATGGAGTGGGGTACAAACATTTATATTATATGAGTATGCAAACCAAGAATATAAATATAAAGTATCAAAACCTTTATCAGATATATTAAACTCTGAATTTAAACCTCTATTACCCGAATTGGTATCATTAGATTACATACAAAGAGCAGACTCTTTATTAAAGGGTAAAGAATTATATATAAAAACACCAAATTGGTACAATAAAGATGGCGTTGAAACAAAGGGTCAAAAATATGTACCTATAACAATAGTTGAGGTTTCTGCAGGAAATAAAATATTTCCACTATCTGTTAAATTTAAAACAATAGGAGGAGAAGAATATTCAGTATATACCACAATGTACAAACCATTGACAACATCGCAATACTCCACATTCGATAAAATATTTACATTTGCCAATCCCAAAAACAAGTATCCGCAAATAAAAGATGAAATTTGGCAATATATAACGCAATCAAAAGTAACATTGGGAATGACAAAAGATGAGTGTAAAATATCAATAGGCTTACCCAATAAAGTAAATCAATTGCCGGAATATTCAGGATTAAGAGAGAGATGGTATTACAATACAGGAACATATTTGGAGTTTAAAGACGGATTATTGGTAAATTTCAGACAAATGTAAAAATACAAAAATGATAAGAATAGAAGAAAACATATCATTAAAGCCATATCATACATTTGGTATGAATGTAAATACAAGATACTTTGCCGAATATGAAACGGTTGAAGATTTACGCTCATTACTAATATCTCCCTTAATAAAGAATAATAACAATCTTCATATAGGAGGAGGAAGCAATCTCTTGTTTACAAAAGATTATACAGGAATTATAATACATTCATGTATAAAAACATATGCAAAAACAGAAGATTTGGATTTTGTATATCTAAAAGTCGGAGCAGGAGTAGTGTGGGACGATTTTGTCGCATATACCGTGCAAAATGGCTGGGGTGGAGCAGAAAATCTCTCATACATACCGGGGGAAGTGGGAGCCTCAGCAGTACAAAATGTAGGAGCATATGGTGTCGAGGCCAAAGATTTAATAGAGCGAGTATATACTATCTCTGTAGAGACAGGCGAAGAGAGAATATTTACAAACAAAGAGTGTAATTACGGATACAGAACAAGCATATTCAAAAAAGAACTTCGTGGACAATACATAGTTACTCATGTTGAGTTCAAACTTCATAAAAATCCGATATTCAAACTTACATATGGAAATTTACAGGCAGTCGTAGGAGAAGAGCCAACATTAATCTCTGTTCGCAATGCGGTAATATCTGTACGTAAGCAGAAATTACCTGAGCCTTCAGAAAAAGGAAGTGCAGGAAGTTTCTTTATAAATCCTGTAGTTGAAACAGAAAAATATCAGGATTTAAAAAAACAATATCCCGAAATGCCTTCATATCCTGCATCGGACGGAAAGGTTAAGCTTTCAGCCGCATGGCTTATTGATAAAGCCGGTTGGCATGGTAAGAGAGTAGGGGGAGCTGCTGTTTATCCCAAACAATGTTTGGTATTGGTAAATGATAATAATGCTACGCCACAAGATGTAATAGAGTTGGCATTACAAATAAAAAACTCTGTTTATGAGAAATATGGAGTAATCATAACTCCAGAAGTAAATTACATATAAGTGTTATAGAAAGTAGAGAAAATGGAGATACTTTTTTTAGGAACGGGAACATCAACAGGCATACCTCAAATAGGGTGTGAATGTGAAGTATGTCGTTCTGTCGATTTTCGCGATAAACGTCTCCGTTCGTCAATATTGATTACCCATAACAATAAAAATATATTAATAGATTGCGGACCCGACTTCAGACAACAGATGTTGCGTTCAAATATTAAACAATTAGATGCGGTGTTGCTCACCCATCACCATTACGACCATATAGCAGGCTTAGATGAGTTGCGTTCTTTCTGTTACACAAAAGATATGCCCCTATATCTTGAGTCATCGGTTGAAAATACAGTTCGCAGAATGTTGCCATATTGTTTCTCTCCCAACAGATATCCGGGAGTTGCATCTTTTGATTTGAAAATAATTGAAAATAGACCCTTTAAAATAGCTTCGGATATAGAGGTTACACCAATAAGGGCAATGCACTACAATTTGCCTGTATTTGGATACAAAATGGCAAATATGGCGTATATTACCGATATGCTTACTATAGATGAAGAGGAGTGCGAAAAACTAAAGAATCTTGATTTGCTTATAGTTAATGCATTGCGTCATACTCCGCATATATCACATCAAACACTGTCTGATGCATTAGCATTAATAAAAAAAGTAGCCCCAAAGCAAGCATATCTAATACATATGAGCCATCAAATGGGCTTGCATCAAGAAGAGTCAAAACATTTGCCTGAAAATGTATATTTCTCGTATGACCAATTAAAATTGACCATATAATAAAAGATTTATACGAACAAAACTATATTTATAATTGTATAATTGAGAAAAAAATATTATTTTTGCAAAGTAAAACAGAATAAGATATAACCTGTCTTTACATACAGCACATACGTAAAATCAACGTAAAAAATCCAACAACATTAATCAAAGAAAGTAAATGTTCATCAAATATTGAACATGAGTATTTCTTGAAAACACAATAAAATTTCATGTATAACATTTCA
Organism: Candidatus Caccoplasma sp.; assembly: GCA_045587545.1. Lineage (GTDB taxonomy): Bacteria > Bacteroidota > Bacteroidia > Bacteroidales > G3-4614 > Caccoplasma_A. The sequence continues at coordinate 27,962 of JAZNCN010000001.1, read as the reverse complement.
GAATTGACTGACAAATCAATAGAGGATTTGCAGACTATTGCCAAAACTATGGGCATAAGCAAAGTTGCGTCGTTTGCAAAAGATGAGTTAGTGTATAAGATATTAGACCATCAAGCCGAAACAGCAGCAACAGAGAAACCTAATCGTAAAGTAAAAGCAGATAAAGATAAGTCTGATAAAAAAGGAGCGGAAACCATAATAGAGGAGAAAAAACCGACATTGCATGCACAACCCAAAAGAATGGTAAGCCGCAAATCAAAAATAAAGAAAGAAGAATCAATAGAGAATAAAGAAGTTGAACCTTTGCAATCAGTTGTCAATACAGTTGAGGCACCCAAAACCGTAAAAATAACTCACCCATCTATACAAGGAGAAGTTGAAATACCTGTTGCAGAACCAAAACAACCTGCAAAACGAGGAAGAAAATCGCAAGCAAAAGAGTCAAAGTCGCAAAACTCGGAAATTTCTCAAGCGCCAACATCGGTTCAAGAAGTTGCAAAAGAGGCAGAAACTCCCAACGAATCAAGCAATCTTCAATCATTTTTTCCTCATAGCGAACGTCAACGCTTTGTTCCCCGTAATAAACAGGCACAACAAGCATCAGCACCCATAAAACGCAGAGTGGTGGAGCAAGTTGAAACTTCAGAGCAAGCTACTACTCAACAACCTGTTGAGCAACCCAAACAACAAGAAAAACAGTACGAATTTGATAATATAATAGTAGGCTCAGGAGTATTGGAGATAATGCCCGATGGTTACGGCTTTTTACGCTCATCAGACTATAACTATCTCTCATCACCCGACGATATATATGTATCACAATCGCAGATAAAACTTTTTGGATTAAAGACAGGAGATGTAGTTGAAGGCCCTATACGCCCACCAAAAGAGGGAGAAAAATACTTCCCATTGGTAAAGGTTGATATGATAAACGGACGTACGCCCGAATATGTACGCGATCGTATCTCATTTGACCATTTGACACCCCTTTTCCCTGATGAAAAGTTCAACCTTACACTGAATAACGGAAATGATTTATCTGTACGAGTAGTAGATATGTTCTCACCAATAGGAAAAGGACAACGCGGATTAATTGTCGCTCAGCCAAAAACGGGAAAAACTATGCTATTAAAAGATATAGCAAATGCAATATCGGCAAACCACCCCGAAGTATATATGATAATACTGCTTATTGATGAGCGTCCTGAGGAGGTTACCGATATGGCACGAAGCGTTAAAGCAGAAGTAGTATCATCAACCTTTGATGAGCCTGCAGAACGCCATGTGAAAGTAGCCAGCATAGTATTGGAAAAAGCAAAACGAATGGTTGAGTGTGGACACGATGTTGTAATTCTTCTTGACTCAATAACCCGTTTGGCACGTGCATACAATACCGTATCTCCTGCATCAGGTAAAGTATTATCAGGAGGAGTAGATGCCAACGCACTACACAAACCAAAACGTTTCTTCGGAGCTGCACGTAACATTGAAAACGGAGGAAGTCTTACAATAATAGCAACAGCTTTGACCGAGACAGGCTCAAAGATGGACGATGTAATCTTTGAGGAGTTCAAGGGAACAGGTAATATGGAGCTTCAACTTGATCGCAAACTTTCAAATAAACGAATATTCCCTGCTGTTGATATTATTGCATCATCAACTCGTCGTGACGATTTATTGTTAGATGATGAAACATTACGAAGAATGTGGGTACTTCGCAACTATCTCTCGGATATGAACTCGGTAGAAGCTATGGAGTTTATAAAAGATCGTATGCAAAAAACCTATTCAAACGAAGAGTTGTTAATATCAATGAACGATTAAGATTGTTTTACTAAATATATTATAGAGAGTGCATTTAAAATTCAAATTTTGATGCGCTCTCTTATCTTATAGCGAACAATAGTCGCAATAACTTTTTCACTTACATATTTTATCTTTTATATATTTTATCTATCTTTGTAAATTAGCAATTATGTTGTTGATTATTTATTAGAGATAATGGAATATAAAGAATTTTTAGAACTTCTTCAAAAGAGGGTAGGTAGGGACAAAAAGAGTACCGAGCGCCTCTCGTCTTATGTGGTAAAGACCTTGAAAGAACAATGTGCAGATATGAATACTGTCTCTATAAAAGGTTTTGGAAATTTTGAGCCTAAAAAGAAATTAGAGAGGGAGATATATAATCCTGCAACAGGGAGTAAGATGCTTGTGCCCCCTAAAATTGTTTTAACATTCAAGCCATCAACATCAGTTAAGAACCAATTAAAAGGAATAAAGCCAAATGAATAGTAAACTAACAATATTGGATATAGTTGATTCTGTTGCTGAGAAGAGCGGATTGACTAAGAAAGAGACCGAGCAATTTGTTAAGGAGTTTTTCTTATTGGCTTCGGAAGTTATCTCTAAAGGAGAGACTTTAACTATAAAGGGAGTTGGAACATTTGCTCCCGTTTGGGTTGATGCACGTACAAGTGTTGATGTTAATACAAAGGAGAGTATTGAGATACCGGGACACTATAAATTATCGTTTACACCTGACAAATCAATGAAAGATGCAGTAAATGCTCCTTTCGCAGCCTTTACTACTGAAATTGTTGATATTGAGCAAGAGATAGAAGTTAAAACGGTAGTTGAAGAAGAAATTTCTGAATCCGCATCTGATATTCCGCTTGTTGAGATTAAATCTGAACAACAATCAAAAACAGAAGAGACTATTGAAGAGGAAGATGTTGTTGGACAAACTATTCAGCCTGTTGAACAGCCTAAACAAGAGGAAAATGTTGTTATTGTAGCAAACGCACAAACTCCACAATATAATGAATGGGAACTTGAAGAGGAGTATCGTCGCAGAACACGTAATGGTTATATAGGAGGTTTTATCACTGCTATAGTTATATTCTTGTTGTTGCTCTTGTTCTTGTGGTGGCTATTTAATAGAAGAGGTTCTGATTTCTCAATATCATTTGCATCATTTAAACTTGTTGCGGGTAACGAACAAGTTATTATGGGAGAAGATGGACAACAAGTTGTAGATAGTGTTGAGAACAAAGTTGATAGTTTGGTTGTTTCTGTTGAAGAGTCAAAAGCTCCAATACAGGTAAAAGAGCCTGTAACAACAACTATACGACGTGGCAGATTTTTAACAACCATTGCAAATGAGTATTATGGTAACAAGATATTCTGGGTATATATATATCGCGAAAATCAGAGTCGTATATGGAATCCCCGAGATTTACCTGCCGGATTTAAAGTTGTTGTGCCAGATGCATCAAAATATGATATAGATGCCTCAGATCCTGAGTCAATAAAACGAGCTAAGGAACTTGAACGACAAATATTATATGAAATAGAGTAAATATAACATTTAATAATTGCGATTTGTTATTTTTAACAGTCGCAATTGTTAAAATTAAGCATATAGTCCTAACTTTGTAACAATTTTGAAAAATTAATTATAAAATAGATATAAGATATGAATCAAATGGTTGATATTCGTGAACTTAACGAACTTATAGCAAGTAAAAGTTCTTTTGTGAATACAATTACTATGGGAATGGACAAGGTTATAGTAGGACAAAAACACCTTGTTGATTCGTTATTGATAGGTTTGTTGTCAAACGGACATATTCTTTTGGAAGGAGTTCCGGGTTTGGCAAAAACATTGGCTATTAAATCGTTGGCATCGTTGATTGATGCTAAGTATAATCGAATTCAGTTTACACCCGACCTTTTGCCTGCCGATGTTGTAGGTACTATGATTTACAGCCCTTCAAAAGAGCAATTCTTGTCAAAGAAAGGTCCTATATTTGCAAACTTTGTATTGGCAGATGAGATTAACCGTGCTCCGGCAAAAGTTCAGAGTGCATTATTAGAGGCAATGCAAGAGCGTCAGGTAACCATTGGAGAAAATACATATAAACTTGATGATCCTTTCCTTGTAATGGCAACACAAAACCCCATTGAGCAAGAGGGTACATATCCATTGCCCGAGGCGCAAGTTGACCGTTTTATGTTGAAAGTAATTATAGGTTATCCTAAAAAAGAGGAGGAGAAACAGATTATACGTCAAAACATATCTGGTGAATCGTTTGATTTGAAACCTGTAATTAAACCATCTGAGATTGTTGAAGCACGAGATGTGGTTCGTAAAGTATATATTGATGAAAAAATAGAGAGATACATTGTTGATATTGTATTTGCAACTCGTTTCCCTCAAGATTATGAGTTGAACGATTTGAAAAATATGATATCATTTGGAGCTTCGCCTCGTGCATCAATAAACTTGGCTCTTGCTGCACGTTCATATGCATTCTTGAAACAACGCGGTTATGTTATTCCTGAGGATATACGAGCAGTTTGTCACGATGTTTTACGTCATCGTATAGGATTGAGCTATGAAGCCGAAGCAAACAATATTACCACAGAAGAGGTAATAAGCGAAATTCTTAATAAGGTTGAAGTTCCCTAATCAAAAACAGTTCATCAACAGATGGAGACTTCCGAATTGTTAAAAAAGGTCCGTAAGATTGAGATTAAGAGTCGCGGATTGTCTCGCAATATCTTTGCGGGACAATATCACTCTGCCTTTAAGGGAAGGGGAATGGCATTTTCTGAAGTGAGGGAGTATCAGTTCGGAGATGACGTTCGCGATATTGATTGGAATGTTACGGCACGACATAACAAACCTTTTATAAAGGTGTTTGAGGAGGAGCGAGAACTTACGGTAATGTTGCTTATTGACGTATCTGCAAGTCGTAATTTTGGAGCAGTAGGAGACTCTAAAAAGGAGATGATGACGCAGATTGCAGCAACCCTTGCCTTCTCAACAATTCAGAATAACGATAAAATAGGTGTCATATTCTTTTCTGACAAAGTAGAAAAATTCATACCACCTAAGAAAGGACGACGCCATGTTTTGTATATAATTAGAGAGTTAATAGAATTTACGCCTCAGAATAGCAAAACCGACATAGCACTCGCTTTGGAATATGTAACAAATGCTATTAAAAAACGTTGTACCATATTTATGATGAGTGATTTTATTGATACCAAAAATTATCAGAAAGCACTCACTATTGCAAATAACCGTCATGATATGGTTGCTTTGCAGATATACGATAAGCGAGAAGCGGAATTGCCTGATGTGGGGTTGGTAAAACTTAAAGATGCCGAGAGAGGCGGAGACGTGTGGGTTGATACCTCATCAAGGAAAGTTCGCGAACAATATAACAATTGGTGGAATGCACGACAAAATGCCATGCAAGATGCAGCTCGCAAAAGTGGAGTTGATATTACATCAATTGCTACCGATGAAGATTATGTTCGCTCATTGATGACTCTCTTTGAAAAGAGATAATGTTTATAAAGATTGATAACTATATGCATTTTAATATAAAAAGAGTTCTTTTTGCATTTGCGTTGATATTTACCACCTCAGCTATGGCTCAGAGTGTAGTAGTATCGGCTAAAATGGACTCATCTGCGATATGGATGGGAGAGCAAACATCTATTAAGTTAGAGGTTGTTCAAGATAAAGATGCACAATTATTAATGCTTATTCCTTCCGATACTCTTACTAAAGGAGTAGAGGTGTTGTCGGTAACTAAGGGAGATACTACCGATATAAAAAATAATAGGATACAGATAAACAGCGAGATAATTATAACATCTTTTGATTCGGGTTTTTATTATATACCTCCCATAAAGTGCCTATTAGATAAAGATACATTCGCAACAGAGCCATTAAGTTTGAAGGTAGTTCCGGTTGAAGTGGACCAAACAAACCTTGATTTAAAAGATATAAAAGATGTATGGTCTCCTCGTTTTGTATTATTTGATTTTATTCCCGGATATGTGTGGATTATACTTTTAGTCTTACTCTTAATAGCCGTAGCAGTATATGCATATCTAAGATTCTTTAAAAAAGAGGCATTGGCAAAGGCGCAAGAGGCTCCACAAATTCCACCGTACGAAAAGGCAATGGATAAACTCTTAAAATTAAAAGAGGAGAAGTTGTGGCAAGCCGGACAAGACAAATTGTATTATACCCGCCTAATTGATATTTTGCGTGAATACCTCGATTTACGTTTTGGTATAAATGCAATGGAGATGACATCAACCCAAATACTCTCATCATTAAGAGCAAATAGTGAGACAAAGCTGGTTGAAAAAAATATGAAGAGTATTTTGGAAGTTGCCGATTTTGTAAAATTTGCAAAGATGCGTCCTTTACCCGATGATAATGAGGCTTCGATGCGTAATGCCATAAATTTTGTAGAGGAGACAAAACCTCAACCAGATGTAGAACAAGAGGAACCCCAAAACAGTAAAGAGTAATTATTATGATGATATTTGCAAATCCCGCATACTTGTGGTTGTTATTGTTGATTATACCTCTTGTAGTGTGGTACATATTAAAACAGCATAAGAGCGATGCCTCAATTGAGGTGTCAACAACAATGCCTTTTGATAAAATGCCGCGAAGTTATAAATATTATCTTCGTCATGTGCGTTTTGCATTACGAGTGTGTGCATTAACAGCTCTTATTATAGCTTTAGCACGCCCACAATCAACAAATAGTTGGTCAAACCGTTCAACAGAGGGTATTGATATTGTGGTTGCACTTGATATTTCAACCTCAATGCTTGCACGTGACTTTAAACCCAATCGTGTTGATGCGGCAAAAGATGTAGCAGCCCAATTTATTTCAGGCAGGACATATGATAATATAGGACTTGTAATATTTGCAGGTGAAAGCTTTACAATGTGTCCTATGACAACAGATCACTCGGCGTTATTAAATCTTTTAAAAGATGTTGAATGCGGAATGATTGAGGACCGAACAGCAATAGGCGATGGTCTTGCGACTGCAATAAACCGAATAAAAGAGGGACCGGCAAAGTCAAAAACCATTATTTTACTTACCGATGGAACAAACAATGCAGGCGATATTGCCCCTGTAACTGCTGCCGATATTGCAAAGACATTTGGTATTAGGGTATATACCATTGGAGTAGGAACTCAGGGAATGGCACCATACCCTGTTCAAACACCATATGGTATTCAATACCAGAATTATCCTGTAGAGATTGATGAAAATACTCTTAAAGAGATTGCAGCTAAAACAGATGGAGAATATTTCAGGGCAACAGATAAGAGTGCTTTGAAAAATATATTCTCTGAGATAGATAAATTAGAAAAAACAAAACTATCTGTTACAGAGTATAGCAAACGCGAAGAGAGATTTATGCCATGGGCAATATTGGCAATGTTGCTTTTGTGTGTCGATATCTTATTGAAAAATACCATATTAAAAAATATTCCTTAATACTTGACAACTATGTTCAGATTTGCAAATCCGCAATATTTATATCTACTCTTCATTGTTGTAGTAATATGGGGAGTCTTTTTATATGGAGAGTACAAACGCCGTAAAAATTTAAATAAGTTTGGGCTCAGTTCGGTTATTGAACCTCTTATGCCTGAGGTTTCAAAATATCGTCCCGGACTAAAATTCTTTTTGCAGCAACTTGCTTTAATTCTTCTTATTTTTGTTATAGCACGTCCGCAAATGGGCTCAAAATTAGAGACGGTAAAAAAAGAGGGAGTAGAGATAGAGATTGTACTTGATGTTTCAAACTCAATGATGGCAAAAGATATTACACCATCACGTTTGGATAGGGCTAAAATGATATTGTCAAAACTTGTTGATGAATTGGATAATGACAAGATAGGACTTGTAGTATTTGCGGGAGATGCATATACACAGTTGCCAATTACATCTGATTTTGTTTCGGCAAAGATGTTTTTATCAACCATAAATACCAATATGGTACCAACACAGGGAACCTCTATAGGTAGAGCAATTAATTTGGCAGCAAACTCATTTACTCAAGATGAGAGTGCCGATAAAGCCATAATTGTTATAACTGATGCTGAAAACCATGAAGATGATGCCGTTGGAGCGGCAACAGAAGCTGCCAAACGCGGAATAAGAGTTGATGTAGTCGGTGTTGGTTCAACAAAAGGCTCACCCATTCCAATAGGAAACTCTTCAAATAATTTTATTAAAGATAGAGAAGGTAATGTCGTTATTACCAAATTGAATGAGCAACTAGGACAGGAGGTGGCTAAGGCAGGAAACGGAGTGTATGTTTCGGCTGACAACTCAAATAGTGCTTTAAGAACAATTGTTTCAGAAGTACGAAAGATGAAAGGTTCAGATATAGAGTCGAAAGTATATTCTGACTATGAAGAGCAATATCAAATTTTAGCAATATTGGCATTTATTCTTCTATTAGTTGATGCATGGATACTTAACGGAAAGAGTAAATTAACTAAGAGAATAAACTTTTTTACTGATAAATAATGAAAACATTTATAATAACAACTCTATTATTGGCAATACCTTGCATCGCTTTTTCAGAAAATGACAATTCGTCTAACTCTGGAAATAAGAGTGAACGTACCTCTATTCGTAAAGGCAATAAAGAGTATGAATCTAAAAATTATGTATCAGCCGAAATTGATTATCGCAAGGCACTTGAGGCTGCACCTTCATCTGTAACAGCCAACTATAATTTGGGCGATGCACTCTATAAACAAGGCAAATATGCCGATGCGGCAGAGGAGTTTAAAAAAGCAGCTATATCTGAAACCGACCCCAAAAAAGCATCAGAGGCATGGTATAATCTTGGTAATTCATATTTAATGGATAAAAAGGTGGCAGAAAGTATTGAGGCATATAAAAACGCATTGAGACAAAATCCCAAAGACGAAGATGCCCGATACAATTTAAGAATGGCTCAATTGATGTTGCAACAACAACAGCAACAACAACAAGAACAGAAAGAAGATAAAAAAGAACAACAGCAACAACAACAGCAACAGCAGCAACAAAATAATCCTCAAAACAAAGAGGATAAAAAAGATGAGCAACAACAGCAACAACAAACAAATATGTCGCAAGAGAATGCTCAACAAATTCTTGATGCTATGCAACAGGACGAGCGTGATACCCAGGAGAAAGTACGTAAAGCATTAATGGAGCAGAGAGAACGCCGTAGAACTGATAAAGAGTGGTAACATCTTAGATATAAATATAAGTCAGAAATGAAAAGATATATATCAATAGTAATTTTCTTATTATTTTCAACAATAACCCTGTATGCCCAAACAAAGTTTACGGCAGAAGGTCCTGCTCAGGTTATTGCAGGACAGAGATTTAGGATTGTATTTACCCTTACTAATGGAGATGGAGAGAATATAAATGTGCCTGAATTTACAGGATTAGATGTCTTGTATGGCCCTGCTCGTTCTCAAAGTTCGCAATTCTCTATTATAAATGGTAAAACCACATCAACTAAAGAGGAAAGTTATACATATACAGTAGTTGCTTCAAAAGAGGGGAAATACACTATACCGTCAGCAACAATAACATCTGATGGGAAGCAATACACTTCAAACCAATTGTCAATTACGGTTTTACCTCCTGATGAAAATGTATCATCTTCGTCGCAAGGTTCTTCATCTCAAGCAACAACGCAACAAGTAGCAAGCAGTGATGATAAAACGTTTGCCAGATTGATTTTATCTAAAACATCGGTGTATGAGCAAGAGCCTATTTTGGCAACAATAAAAATTTATACTAAAGCAGCTGCTATCAGTAGTTTAGATAATGCTGTATTTCCGTCGTTTGATGGTTTTGTAGTACAAGATATTCCAATCCAAAATCCTCAATTGGAGTTAGAACATTATAATGGAACAAACTATCAGGTAGTTGCCATAAAGAGAGCGTTATTATATCCTCAGAGGTCAGGAAAAATAGAGATTGCGAAGGGTGAATTTACTGTAACGGTTCAAGTAGTGCGTCCAATGAGAGGCTTCTTTGGAATGATGCAAGGTTATGAAGATGTAGAAAAATCGATAACAACACAATCGGTTAATGTAAATGTAAAACCATTACCATCGGGTAAACCGGCTTCATTTGCAAATGCTGTCGGAAGTTTTACAATTAAATCGTCTCTTAGCAACAAAACTCCCAAAGCAAATGAGGCTTTAACATATAAATTATTGATAAGTGGTAAGGGTAACCTTAAATATATTAAAGACCCTGAAATTTCATTCCCCGGAGATTTTGAGGTATATGACCCCAAAACCGATGTTGATATAAAAACAACAACATCAGGAGTAAGCGGTACTCGTACCATTGAATATACAGTTATTCCGCGTAGTGCAGGAGATTTTTCAATACCTGCAGCAAAATTTTCATATTTCGATTTATCAACAGGAACATATAAAACAATATCAACAGATAGTTATAATATAACTGTTGCAAAAGGCGAAGGAGGAGAGGGTACTACCATTGCAAAATTTACCGATAAAGAAGATTTAAAAGTTTTAGGAACAGATATAAGATTTATTAAATCTGGTGATTTTGAGTTAAGTAAAGAGATAAAACCTCTTTTCGGTTCAATAACATATTGGTTATATTATATAATACCAACACTTATCTTTATTATATACATTATAATAAACATTAAGCAAGCCAAAGCAAATGCCAATATTGACCTTTCAAGAAACAGGAAGGCAAACAAAGTAGCTTCAAAACGTTTAAAATCTGCAGGTAAGTATTTGAAAGCACGCAATAAAGAGATGTTCTATGCTGAAGTATTAAAGGCGCTTTGGGGATATATAAGCGATAAATTGACAATTCCCGTATCTGAGTTATCGCGTGATAATGTGTCGCAAGAATTGATGAGATTTGGAGCAGATAATACTTTGATTTCAAAATTTATAAATATTATTGATTCATGTGAGTTTGCACAGTATGCACCATCACAATCAGATGATGCAATGGATAAACTATATTCAGAGGCTGTTGAAGCAATAGGAGAGATGGAGTCGGTAGTAAAAAACAGATAATCATATTATGAAAAAGATATATATATTTATAATTGCATTGTTTACAATCTCTTTCGCATCGGCTCAGTCGTTGCAAGAGGCTGCAGATGCCTATACAAAGGAAGATTATAAAAAAGCGGCATTAATATATCAAACACTTGCTGATAGCGTAGGAGTATCGCCCGAACTATATTATAATTTAGGTAATTCATATTATAAGTTAAAAGATTATCCAAAAGCAATTCTAAACTATGAGCGAGCTTTGCTTATGTCGCCCGGAGATGAAGATATACGAACAAATTTAGAAATGGCACGAGCAAACATAACTGATAAAATTGATACTTTAGATAAATCTTTTATATCTGTGTGGTTTGAAAGTGTCAGAAATATTGCATCATCTAACGCGTGGGCGCTATTTGCCATTATTACATTTTTGATATTTTTGATAGGTATTTTTACATATATATTCACTAAAAATATAAATATTAGGAAAGTTGGTTTCTTTGGTGCAGTATTAATGTTGGTTTTATCACTATTTGCAAATATTGCAGCATATAAGCAAAAAGATAAAATTGAAAATAGAAACCATGCAATAATAATGGTTCCAAGTATTACTGTAAAGAGTTCTCCGGCTGATAGTGGTACAGATCTTTTTATTCTTCACGAAGGAACAAAAGTAAAAGTAACAGATAAAGTGGGCGATTGGAGTGAGATAAAGATTGATGATGGAAATAGTGGCTGGATACCATCATCAAAAATGGAAATAATATAAACGCAAATACAAATGCTACAAATATTAATAGAATGGGACAAAGAGTTATTGCTCTTTTTTAACGGGTATCACTCTTTGTATGCTGATCAAGTGATGTGGGTGGTAACCGGAAAGATAATATGGATACCACTTATCCTCTCTTTTGTCTATCTTTTTTTTAAACAAGGTTGGAGAGAGGGATTACTTGCAGTAATTATGGTTGCCGTTACAGTTGTGTTATGCGACCAAATATCATCAGGAATTTGTAAGCCTTTGTTTGAGAGATGGCGTCCAACGCAAGATCCTGAATTTTCGCAATATGTAACCGTTGTAAATGGTTACAGAGGAGGACGATACGGATTTATTTCGGGGCATGCAGCCAATGCTTTTGGAATAGCAATATTTTCAATAATGTTATTCCGTAATAAATTTTTTAGTTTTTCAGTTATTGTGTGGGCATTGTTATCGTGCTATTCGCGAATGTATTTAGGAGTTCACTATCCCGGAGACATTCTTTTTGGAGCAATAGCAGGAGCATTGAGTGGTTATATATGTTATGTTATATATGAGAAATTACACGCAAAGATATTTAAAGATATACCTATTCCATATAAAGGAGATAAAAATGTAAAAATATCAATGTATGTTTTATATATAACATATATTGCAATATTGATATTAGCACCTCTTATAAACTTTAAAATCAAATAGATAAAATATTAAATAATTAATAAGAGATTATTTTTGAAAATAATCTCTTATTTTTTTGTAATTGAAAATATTATTATTTAATTTTATTGCATAAATCAACAACAGTTGGTTTTACATTAACAAATAAAATTACTAACTAATAAATATTTGTAGCCATGACAAAGATGATAACATTTAATGAGTTGCGAAAAATTAAAAACAGTTTGCCGGAAGGTTCTTCTCACAGAATAGCAGATGAGTTGAATATTGATGTTCAGACAGTTCGTAACTATTTTGGGGGAAGCGATTACAAAACAGGCGAGAATTGCGGTTTGCATATTGAGCCGGGTCCCGACGGAGGTATAGTAGTATTAGATGACACTCAAATTCTTGATATGGCAATGGCTATATTACAAGAGGCAGGCGAAGAGAAATAATTTCAATTAAACATTTATAAATTAAGAGATTATAATATGACCTTTTGGCTATATTATAATCTCTTTTGTTTATTTTACTATAGTAAATATTGCTGTTCCGAAAAATATTTGTACCTTTGCAAAAGTCTTTTTATGTAAAGATTATCAAATTGTTTTAATGAAGAATAAGAAATAAATTAATAACTAAAAAATTAAATTATGAAGAAATTTTTGTTTTCATTAAGTATGGTTGCTGCACTATCGCTTGCAGTTTTTACTACTTCATGTGGTGGTGATGATGATAATGGTAATATATTGCCTCAACCTCCAAAATATCCAACAGCAGAATATACAAGTTCTCTTAACGTAGTAACAGGTTATATTGGAGAAGAAGAAACAGAGGATTTAGGAACAATTACAGAAAATGTTAAAATTGAAATAAATGAAGCTCAATCAACAATAGGATTAAGCATAAAAGGAATAAACCTTGGAGAACTTGAAAATATACCATCAGGATTACAAGCCCCTTTTGATATAGAGTTACAAAACGTTCCTTATACAGAAACAGAAGGAGAATATAATGTGTCGTACAATCCTGCTATAAACGAAGAGGAAATGACAACCGATGTAGCAATAGGTATAAATGGCAATAAAGCATACCTTATCTCTCTTGTTGGTTCAGTAGATGGAGACAATTTGCAATTGACATTTTTTGTATTAGGAGACGAAAATTTACTATATATCCCTGTAAATATTTTTGTGAACGGAACTAAGAAATAATAAATCAAAAAAAAGTATATTTAACGGAGATTGAAAAATCTCCGTTTTTTTTACGTTTTTTTATTTTTAATTTCAATATAGATTTTGTTATTTAATAAATAAGTATTATCTTTGCATCGCAAAACAAAGGACGGGGCGTAGCGCAGTCCGGTAGCGCACCTGGTTTGGGACCAGGTGGTCGCAGGTTCGAATCCTGTCACCCCGACCACTTACGGCATAGCAATTTGAATTGTTATGCCGTATTTTTATGTGAATTTATTACTCTTCTCTATTGATTAAACCCCTAAATTTTCATAACTTTGTAAATTGATAAATTATAATTTATTTGTGTAATAATTGAATTCAATATAAAACAATGTTTAGGACAGATACTTGCGGTCAGTTGCGTATGACCGATATTGATAGAGAAGTTGTATTATCGGGTTGGGTACAGAGAGTCAGAAAAATGGGTGGAATGACATTTATTGACCTTCGCGACCGTTACGGTATTACTCAGTTGGTATTTAATCAAGAGGTTGATGCTGCTCTTTGTGAAACAGCAAATCATATTGGTCGTGAGTATGTAATACAGGTTAAAGGTGTTGTAAAGGAGCGCTATAGTAAAAATGCTAATATACCTACCGGTGATATTGAAATTATAGTATCAGGACTAACTATCTTGAGTACATCTGATACGCCACCTTTTACTATTGAAGATGAGAGCGATGGTGGTGATGATTTGCGTATGCAATACCGTTTCTTGGATTTACGTCGCGATTGCGTGCGTAAAAATCTTGAATTACGTCATAAGTTGGCATTTGAGGTACGCCGTTTCTTAGATTCTGAAAACTTTTTGGAGATTGAAACTCCAATTCTTATAAAATCAACTCCTGAAGGAGCAAGAGACTTTGTTGTCCCTTCAAGAATGAATCCGGGAGAGTTTTATGCTCTACCGCAATCGCCACAAACATTTAAGCAATTGCTTATGGTTTCGGGATTTGACCGCTACTTCCAAATTGCAAAATGTTTCCGTGATGAGGATTTGCGTGCCGACCGCCAGCCTGAGTTTACTCAAATTGACTGCGAAATGTCTTTTGTTGAGCAAGAAGATGTGCTTAACATATTTGAGAATATGACAAAACATGTATTCAAGGCAATTAAGGGTATTGAGTTTGCAGGAAACTTCCCTCGTATGACTTGGCATGATGCCATGAAATATTACGGAAGTGATAAACCTGATATCCGTTTTGAGATGAAGTTTGTGGAACTTAAAGATTTGACTGAAGGCAAGAACTTTGTTGTATTTGATTCAGTTCCATATGTAGGCGGTATTTGCGCTAAAGGTTGCGCAGCTTATACCCGTAAGCAAATTGATGAATTGACGGAGTTTGTAAAACGTCCTCAAGTAGGAGCAAAAGGTTTGGTTTATGTCAAATGCGAAGAGGGAGGAACTTATAAATCATCAGTTGATAAGTTCTATTCGCAAGAAGATCTTAAACTTTGGGCAGAACGTTTTGATGCACAACCGGGAGATTTATTGTTGATATTGGCAGGTGAGACATCAAAAACTCGTAAGGCTCTTTGTGAGTTACGCCTTGAAATGGGTAATCGCCTTGGATTGCGCGATAAAAATGTATTTGCTCCATTATGGATAATTGATTTCCCATTATTGGAGTGGGACGATGAAACACAACGCTATTATGCAATGCATCACCCATTTACTTCGCCCAAACCGGAGGATATTGCTCTTTTGGATAGTAATCCCGGTGCAGTTCGAGCAAATGCTTATGATATGGTATTTAATGGAGTTGAGTTAGGTGGTGGTTCGATACGTATTCACGATAGTGCTCTACAAGATAAAATGTTTGAGATATTGGGCTTTACACAAGAACAAGCACACTATCAGTTTGGCTTCTTAATGGACGCCTTTAAGTATGGTGCTCCTCCTCATGGAGGTTTGGCTTTTGGTCTTGACCGTTTTGTCTCTCTTCTTGCAGGTCTTGATTCAATCAGAGATTGTATAGCATTCCCCAAAAATAATTCAGGACGCGATACTATGAGTGGAGCTCCATCTATTATTGATGATGCTCAGTTAAAAGAGCTACAAATTAAACTTGATTTACAGGCATAAAACCATATAATGAAAATATCAGAGATAATATCTGTAATTGAAGAGGTTGCTCCACTGCCGTTGCAGGAGAGTTATGACAATGCCGGCTTGCAGGTGGGTAATAAAAACAATGAGGCTACAGGGGCTTTATTGTGTATTGATGTAACGGAAGATATTATTGATGAGGCAATAGAAAATGGTTTAAATCTTGTTATATCTCACCACCCATTGATATTTAAGAGTATCAAGAGTATTACAGGAAAAAATTATATTGAGCGTGCTATAATAAAGGCTATAAAGAATGATATTGCTATCTATTCGGCTCATACAAATCTTGATAATGCATTTGGAGGAGTAAACTTTAAAATTGCAGAAAAACTTGGGTTGTCTGATGTTAAAGTATTATCGCCTATCTTCGGGCGTATGCTCAAACTAACAGTTTTTGTTCCCACAGAATCAGCAGATGAGGTTCGTAACTCTATTTTAAGTTCCGGAGCAGGAGAGATAGGAAGCTATGATATGTGTAGCTATAATATGGAAGGTTACGGAACATTCAGGGCAAAAGAGGGAGCTAATCCTTATTGTGGAGAGATAGGTTCAATTCATAAGGAAAAAGAGGTGCGTATCGAAGTTATATTACCTGATTATAATAAAAATAGGGTATTGAAATCAATGTTGCAATCGCACCCTTACGAAGAACCTGCATACGATATAATACCCCTTGCAAATAGCAATAATTATGCAGGAAGTGGGGTAGTGGGAGAGTTAATAGCGCCTATGAATGAAGAAGATTTTCTTGCTATGGTAAAAAATGTTTTTCATGTGGGGGCATTAAAATATTCGTCGTTAACAGGTAAAAAAGTTAAGAGAGTGGCTCTTTGCGGAGGTTCCGGAGCATTTCTTTTTGATGAAGCGTTAAGGGTGAAAGCCGATGCTTTTATAACAGGAGAGATAGGTTATCATAACTATTTTATGGCAGATGGACAGATTCTTATGGTAGAAGCAGGACATTATGAGACCGAACAGTACACAAAAGACATTTTTTGTGATATTATTACAAAAAAATTTCCTAATTTTGCAGTTCAATATACAAATGTGGAAACAAACCCGATAAATTATTTATAATTGATATATGGCTAAGGAGAAAGAGTACACAGTAGAAGAGCGTTTAAAAGCTCTATACGATTTGCAAACTTTACTTTCAGAGATTGATAGAATCAAAACTCTAAGAGGTGAGTTACCATTAGAGGTGAAAGACTTGGAAGACAGTATTATAGGTCTTGAAACCCGTTTGGAAAACTATAAAAATGATATTAAGGAGTTTAACACTTCAGTTGCATCGCACAAAGTTGGAATTCAAGAGGCTCAAGCCCTTATTGAAAAGTATAAAGAGCAACAAAATAATGTTCGTAACAACAAAGAGTTTGATCACCTTACTCATGAGATAGAATATCAAGGTTTGGAGATAGAGGTTTTAGAGAAGAAAGTTCGCGATTTAACAAAATTGATTAACGATAGAAAATCAGAAATTGAAGAGTTGCAACAACTTCTTGCTGACCGTAAAGCAGATTTCCAAGAAAAACGTAATGAGTTAGATGAAATTATATCTGAAACTCGTCAAGAAGAGGAAAAAGTTAGAGAACAAGTTAAAGTATTAGAGCAAGAGATAGAGCCAAGATTATTGGCATCATTCAAGAGAATCCGTAAAAATGCTCGTAATGGTCTTGGTATTGTATATATCCAACGCGATGCATGTGGCGGTTGCTTTAATAAAATTCCACCACAAAGACAAATGGATATTAAACTTCGCAAGAAAATAATTGTTTGTGAGTATTGTGGAAGAATTATGATTGACCCTGAATTGGCAGGAGTAGAGTAGTATATATTTATGATTTAATATCAAATAATGGCTGTGCTTTTTAAAGTACGGCCATTGTTGTATTAATAGTTTAATTACTATTTGAGTATTATTCTAATTGTTAATAATGGAGCTATACTCAGGAATATCTTTAAGAAATGTATAACTGTTGTTGATGTAATCTATCTTACAACAGAAATGTTGTAACCCATTACTTACAATTATATATTTTACCTTAAATACATAGTTGTAACGAGTTATTTGATTAAATACCTCTTGGGTGATTATAATATCCGGAGCCTTATATTCAATTATAGCGCAAGGATTACCTGAATTGTCATATATTAGTGTGTCGCATCTTCGTTTTGTGCCATTAAGTGACAATGATATTTCATTCCCTATTCTGCCGGCAGGATATCCTTTTGCAGATATTAACATGGCAACAAAACGTTGTCTTACCTCCTCTTCGGGGGTAAGTTTTACAAAACGTTTTCTTATATTGTCAAGTATATATAATTTCCCATTTTCCTCTTTGATGGTAAAATTAAATGAGGGTAAATTTAACTCCATTATATATCTATCTTTATTGTTTGCGATACACAAATATATTGATTAATTTTACATCAAAATTAAGGCAAGTTCTATAAATTACAAAAAAATAGATAACTAAATAAAATAAAAATAGAGTTGGTTTAATTTACGGAATAACCTTAACTAAAAATAAGCAAAATCACAATCTTCTTTTGTATAAAATGGCAGCGGTACAAGATAAATATAGTCAGATACTTTCGTCTGTAACTAAAGGAATATTTAAGCCAATATATCTATTAATGGGCGATGAGCCATATTATATCGATGTTATTACAGATGCCATTGTTGCTAATGCTCTTGATGATTCAGAAAGAGATTTTAATCAGACAATACTGTATGGAATTGATGTTGAAGTTTCGTCTCTTATAAATGCAGCAAAAAGATATCCTATGATGGCTCAGCGTCAACTTATTGTAGTAAAAGAGGCTCAAATGTTAGATGGGATTGAAGAGCTTATATATTATGCCGAAGAGGTTCAGCCTACAACTGTGTTTGTAATATGTTATAAAGGAGGTCTTCTTAAGAATAAGAAACTGATATCCGCTATTGAAAAGGTTGGAGAGGTATATGAATCAAAGAAATTATATGATAATCAATTACCTGTATTTATAACTAATTATGCAAGTGAACACTCTTTTGAGATAGAGCCTAAAGCAGTATCAATGTTGGCTGATTTTATAGGTAACGATCTTAATAGAATTACAGGAGAATTGAATAAACTCTTTATTGTATCTCAGAGTAAGAAAGAAATATCGGCATTACTTGTTGAAGAGCATATTGGAATAAGTAAGGATTATAATAATTTTGAACTACAGGCTGCTATAATAAACAAAGATTCATATAAAGCTAATAGGATAATAAATTATTTTGAGAGTAATCCTAAAAACAATTCAATAATTCCCACCATAAGTATTTTATTTAATTTGTTCTCAAATTTGTTACTTGCATACTATGCAAAAGACAAGAGCGATATGGGTTTGATAAAAGATTTGAATTTAAGAAATCAATATCAACTTAAGGATTACAAAAAGGCAATGACAAATTATAATGTCTTTAAATGTGTTGATATAATTGCAATGCTAAGAGAGTACGATGCTAAATCAAAAGGGGTAGGAGTTCCTACATCTATCACAGATGCAGCATTGCTTCGAGAACTTGTTTATAAAATTATGCATTAATAAAATTAGCATTAAAATAGAGGTAAAATATCCTTAAATATATAGGGAAACTAATAAATATCGTAAGGAAATAAGCTCAAAATATCTAAAATAAGTAACTAATTATTTGATAATTAGTTACTTATTTGTTTTTATGCATTATCCTCCGTCTGTATAAAATAGAAAATATCTCTTAAAATATCGCTTTTGGGGTAAATAGATATACTTTTTAATAGAGATATAATATAAAAATAGGGGAGAATTAACTATTAGAGTAAATAGTTAATGATTATTGTTATGAAAATAGGTTGTTGTCATTTTTCTTACTTTATCTGCTTTTCGGAATATCTTGTCAAAAGTATCCACTTACAATCAGAATTAAGACTGAAATTTTCTTTCACATAAGTACTCTTTATAAAATTACAATTATAAATTTACATTTGTATAAAATAACATGATTTACATCTATAAATACAGCTTTGTTGTAAAACAATATTACATATATAATTCTTAAGAAGGTATCTATTTATTATTTCAAATATATATGTAAATAGGGTTATTTTGCTGTTTGGTTCATATTGTTTGTAATGTGTAAATAACAGAAAACCAGCAATATAATACTATCTATATAAACTATAAGGTAAGTATTATTATTAATAGTGTTGTTTATGTGTAAAATATATGTAATATAATTCGCGTAATATGCACGTAATCAATAAGATACGATATAGCATATTGATTATTGCTTTAATTGATTTGAGTGTATTTGTGTTGTTTTGATTTATTATATATACTACAAATGTAAAAAACATACACAAATATATATGTAAATATTATCATCATATATATGTATATTGTAAAATTATTATTACATTTGTAACAAATAAATATATGTAAAAACATTATTCTATTTTGATATGAATAACAGAATTAAAGAGATAATCTCGGCAGAACATTTAAGTGATGGCGAATTTGCTGATTATGTGGGAATTAAGAGATCTACTCTTTCTCACTGTTTAAGTGGTAGAAACGATGTAAGTAAAGATATAATTACAAAAATACATAACGCATACCCTTATATATCAATTAATTGGCTTATGTTTGGCGAAGGAGAATCAGGAATAAATTCAAAATTTGATAATAAAGCGGATTTGTTTAATTCTTTGCCGTATTCTAATACAGATACAGAAGCTGTTCCTGAAAATCGCAAGGAAACAGGCTTAAATAATGGGGTAAATAGTGCTGAAACTATTGATAATAAAATGTTTATCTCAGAAAATGAGCTAAAAAATATTCTTTTAGAATCAAAAAAAGAGAATATTTCAGAAAAACGTATTGAGAAAATAATGGTATTTTATACCGATAATACATTCGAAGTATTTGAGAAGTAATTATTATATAAGATTTGGTTCTCCCTACTCTATGATTGTCAATATAGGGAATAGTTATAATAAAAGAGTGATCATAAGACCACTCTTTTGTTTATTATTACATAATAATATTTATATTAGTTATTCTTAAGCCATTCAAGGCGGCGTTGGTCAGGTCCTCGTATGATTATTTACGCACCGTTTGCATTAATTAGGCATATCTTTAATTTGTAGAGTATTAGTCTTATTTCCCTTGTCATTATTAGGCTTTAAGCCAAGTCTGTTTTGCCACACTATAAATTGGAATTAAAGGAATTAGCAAGGGTGTACGTTTAATGTATGCCTTAAATTCAGGGTTATTACCGTATGCTTCTTTTTGACGTATTTCAATGCGGCGAGCACCACTAAACATTACATATACAATACCTGCATATCCTAATATAGCAATAATCCATTGCCATACACTGCATGATGAGCCAAAACAGAATATAAAACAGCCTGTCCATACTAAAATTTCGCCAAAATAGTTAGGACAACGTACAATTTTATATAAACCTATATCAACAAAACGGTTGGCATTTAATCTCTTTGCTCTGTTCTTTTGTGCATCTGCAACCGATTCAATTAATACGCCTAATGTTGCAGTTGCAAAACCTATCCATGCCAATACTTCGTTTACTGCAATTCCGCTCTCGGCATTATAAAGATAGAACGTTACGGGGCTTACTTGTCCTACATATAGCAATGCGCACGAAATCCATATCATAAACATGACAAAGAGAGGTTTCTTTGTGGTGTTTGCCGGTTGGTATAATATCTTTTTGTAAGACTCAGATTTTTTCTCTCTTATTAGCAGATATCCAGCTAATCTTATACCATATATGAACAAAACCCCACATAGTAGGAGTGAAGGTATTGTCAGGCTATCTTTAAATATAATGGTGGTAGTAACAGCTAATGCTGATATTGCAAGTCCATATCCTATACTGAAGAAATATATAAAATATATCCACCCTATGGCAGAAACAGCAAGCGAAACGGCTAATATAATCCATAGATAACTCATAACTTTGTTTTTTATCAGTTTTATGTAGCGAAGATAATAAAACTTACTAAAAAAATTTATTCTATAGAATAATAATCGATTATATCATGTTTTGGTTTAATCAGTTTGCGCTTTATTATTAATTTTGCAGTTCAATTTTAACTATTATGAAAAATTCAAACATCAGTATATTTCAAAAACCTGCATGGGTGGTGTTGTTTGCATTAACAGCAGCTATTGCTTGGGGTTGGGCATATCCGCTTATTAAACTCGGTTTTGAGGAGTGGGGAATAACTCAATCAATGACAGGCAGTAAAATGCTTTTTGCAGGCATTAGATTTGCTTTGTCGGGTTTTATAGTACTTGCAATAGCTTTGGGGGCTAAAAGAGATTTTAAAGTCTCTCGCTCAAAAGATTGGCTATATATCCTATTATTTTCGTTAATGAATACTACAATTCATTATGCATTCTTTTATATAGGATTATCATATAGCGAAGGCTCAAGAGCTTCAATATTAAACTCCTTGGGCGTTTTTATGCTTGTATTGCTTGCATGTATCTTTTTTAAGAGCGACAAACTTACATTGCCTAAAGTTATTGGTTGTGTTGTTGGTTTTGCCGGTATTGTAGTTCTTAATATAGGAGGAAATGATAGCGGAGAGTTTACTATGCTTGGCGATGGTATGATAATACTTAATGCTTTGTGTTCGGCAACAGCAGGATTAATGACTAGAGGATTGGGTAGGAGAGTGGATATATTTGTTGGTACAGGTTATAGCCTTGCCTTAGGAGGCATGTTGCTTATTCTCCCTGCTCTTTTCATGGGAGCCTCTTTGCCTTGTATAACACCTATGGGGTTGGTTATTTTGTTGCTGTTGATTATTATCTCTTCGCTCGGATTTACCCTATATAATAAACTTTTGAGTTGCAATCCGGTTGGAAGAGTTGCAATTTTTAATTCGCTTATCCCCGTAGTTGGAGTTATTACCTCTTGCTTGTGCCTTAGCGAGCCATTTTATATAACATATGTTATAGCAACCATATTGGCAGCAACAGGTATTTATATTATAAATAAGTGGAGATAGCGACGGAGTTAAGAGAAGAGTCAATATGCTTAAAAACAGCATCAGTATCAGAGGGATCAAACCAAGTAATTTCTTCGTCGCGCTTAAACCAAGTAAGTTGTTTTTTTGCATAAACACGAGTATTGCGTTTAATCTTTTCAATTGCCTCTTCTAAGGTGAAAATGCCATCAAAATATGCAAAAATCTCTTTGTAACCAACAGTGTTCAATGAGTTTAAATTTCGGTATGGTAATAATCTGCGACTCTCTTCAATCAAGCCTTCGGTAATCATAGCATCAGTTCTTTTAGCAATACGCTCAAACAGAAGCTCTCTCGGAATATTAAGCCCTATCTTTATAATATTAAACGGGCGCTCCTTCTTTGAATTGGTTCTCAACTCAGAAAACGGGCGACCTGTCTGTCGGCAAACCTCAATGGCATGAACAACCCTTTTGTGGTTTTTAAGGTCAATAGTATTATACAGAGCAGGATCGCGCTCTTTTAGCTCTTGACAGAGAAAATCCAAACCTTTACACTTCAAATCATTGACAGCCTCAGCTCTGATATCATCGGTAATAGTGGGAATTTCATCAATTCCATTACAAACAGCATCGATGTACATCATTGAACCTCCGCACATAACCAAAGTATCATGCTCCTTAAAAAGAGAAGAGGAGAGAGCCATAAACTCCTCCTCAAACATTGCTGCACTATAATAATCAGACAACTCCAAGTTGCCAATAAAGTAGTGTTTAACACTATTAAGAAGCTCATCAGAAGGGGCAGCCGTACCAATTTTCATACCGCGGTACATTTGACGGCTGTCGCACGAAATAATCGGAGACCCAAATCTGAGAGCAGTTTTAATACTCAAATCGGTTTTGCCAACGGCTGTAGGCCCTAATATGACTATTAGGTTCTTCATCAACTATTTTTCAGCAGTTAATCGGGCAATCTCAACAATAACCTTAACAGCCTTTTGCATAGCTTGAACCGAAACGTATTCAAAACGTCCGTGGAAGTTCATGCCACCTGCCGATAGGTTAGGACAGGGAAGACCCATAAACGAAAGTCTTGCTCCATCAGTACCACCTCTGATAGGCTCAACCTTAGGCTCCATACCACAATTTGAGATAGCCTCTTTAGCAAGGTCAATAATGTGCATAACAGGCTCAATCATTTCGCGCATATTGTAGTACTGGTCTTTAATCTCAAGAGTAGCACAATTTGGGAACTCTTTATTAATTTTATTAACCAAATGAGCAAACTCCTTTTTACGACGCTCAAAACGGTCGCGATCGTGGTCGCGGATAATATAAGTAAGAGTAGTACTCTCTACAGAACCCTCGCAACCAACCAAGTGATAAAATCCCTCATAACCCTCAGTGTGCTCGGGAGTCTCCCAACGCGGCAACATAATAGCATATTGGTTAGCAACACGCAAAGAGTTTACCATTTTATGCTTAGCGTAACCGGGGTGAACATTACGACCTTTGAAAGTAACCTTAGCCATAGCAGCATTAAAATTTTCAAACTCAATAATGCCTTGGTCGCTACCGTCCATGGTGTAAGCAAAATCGGCACCAAACTTTTCAACATCAAAGTGGTCGGCACCTTGACCAATCTCCTCGTCGGGCGTAAAAGCAATTCTAATTTTACCATGCTTGATGTTGGGGTTGGCAATCAAATACTCCATGGCAGTAATAATCTCTGCAACACCGGCTTTATCGTCAGCACCCAAAAGAGTTTTGCCATTAGTAACAATAATATCGTCACCAACATAACCTTTGATTTCAGGAAAATCCTCAGTCTTAAGAATAATATTCTCTTCAGCATTCAAAATAATATCCTCACCATCATACTTCTCAACAATACGAGGTTGAACATTATGACCCGACATATCAGGCGATGTGTCCATGTGAGCAATAAAACCCAAAGTAGGAACCTCCTTATCGGTGTTGGCAGGCAGAGTAGCCATAACATAACCATTCTCATCAAGCTCAACATCAACAAGACCAATACCCTTTAACTCCACAACAAGCTCTTTGGCAAAAGCCATTTGCCCCGGAGTACTCGGAGTTAAATTAGTTAACTCATCAGATTGAGTATCAATCTTAACATAGCCTAAAAATCTGTCAATAACATTCATAGTAAAATATAGAAGCTAAAAAATAAAAACAATATAACATATCAAACCACAATGTTTGATAACCAATTGCAAAAGTAACGAAAAAATCTGTAAATTTGCGTATCAAAACAAAACAATATAAAGTAAGGAGTATAAATAACAAAGAACCTGCTTTAACAAATTAAATAATAATGGCAAAAAAGAGTGCAACAAAAAAAACAGGATCAAAGCCAAAAATGCGCCCACAACCCAAGAAACGTAAAAAAACATCGGAGCCAACCGATTGGACATGGCGTATGTTGGTAATACTCTTTATAGTAGCCTTAATAGCCGTTGTCTTATACTACACTTGTCGTCCACAAGTAAAACAGACAGTAGAACAAGTTGCACATAAAACCGAGCAACTTGTAATAGCACAACCCAAAGAAGTAAAAGTTGAAGAGGTAGTAGCAAAAGAAAAATCTGCATCACAAAAAAGAGAAAGAGTAAAATATACTAACTTAGAGATACCCAAGTGGCAAACTACCACAACGCAACAACAGATAAAAAATATGGGCTACACAAGCTCATATAACACAACAATAGGAATGCCAAATTGGGTGGCATACGAGCTGACACGATCAGAAGCAGCAAGCGACAAAGTAAAACGCACCAATAAATTTGCCCCCGACCCACAAGTAAAAGGACGAAGCGCACAAAACTCCGATTATAAAGGGAGCGGATACGACAAAGGACATATGGCACCGGCAGCCGATATGAAATGGAATCAAACCGTAATGGAACAATCGTTCTATTTCACAAACATCTGCCCTCAAGCTCCGGGTCTTAACCGAGGGGCATGGAAGGACCTTGAAGAAGAAACACGACAATGGGCAATACGCGACAGTGCAATAGTAATAATATGCGGTCCCCTGTTTACACAAGAAAAAATCAACTATATACCACAAACAAAAGTGGCGATACCCGATGCATTCTTTAAAGTAATATGCGCGCCCTACGCACAGGAAGAACGCGCCATAGCGTTCATATTTCCAAACAGCAAAACAACAAAAAAACTTGATAATTACGTAGTAACAATTGACAGTGTGGAGAAACTGACAGGAATGGATTTCCTATCAGAACTACCCGATGAAGTAGAAGAAAAAATAGAACAAACAAGCAATTATACCCTTTGGAATTAGAACCATGAGAGCCGATACAACCGATACAATATGTGCCATATCAACAGCCCCCGGAGTAGGAGGCATAGCCATAATACGCATAAGCGGGCCACAAGCAATAGCCATAACCGATAAAATATTCAAAAACAAAAAACGAACATCGCTACAGCAACAACCCACGCACACAGCAAAATACGGAACAATATATGCACCAAACGGAGAGATAGTTGACGATGTAGTGCTAACACTATTCAAAGCACCACACTCGTTTACAGGCGACGACACAATAGAGATATCGTGCCATGGTTCTCAATACATACAACAAACCCTGCTAAACCTGCTAATAAATGAGGGGTGTCGTATGGCAATGCCCGGCGAATACACACGCCGAGCCTTCATAAATGGCAAAATGGACCTTGCCGAAGCCGAAGGCGTAGCCGATGTAATAGCCTCAACCACAGCCACAGCGCACCGCGTGGCAATGAATCAGATGCGAGGTACATTCAGCACCAAACTCGAAGAGCTACGCACACAAATGATAAACTTTGCATCGCTCATAGAGTTGGAGTTAGACTTCTCGGAAGAAGAGGTAGAATTTGCAGACCGCACACAACTCCATAACCTTGCGCAAACAATAAACACTGAAATAGAGCGATTAAGCAATAGTTTTGCAACAGGCAATGCCATAAAAAATGGAGTACCTGTAGCCATAATAGGCGAAACCAATGCAGGCAAATCAACACTCCTTAATCAATTAACAGGCGAGGAGAGAGCCATCGTGTCGCCCATACACGGCACCACACGCGATACCATTGAAGAGACCATCGTAATACAAGGCACCCTCTATCGTTTAATAGACACAGCAGGACTACGTACCACAACCGACACCATAGAGCAGATAGGAATAGAGCGCAGTTATCAAAAAATAGAGCAATCAGAAATAGTATTGTGGCTAACAGACATAACAGGCACACTACCACAAAATGCCCAAGAGATAAAACAACGCTCACAAGGCAAAAAACTGATATTGTTACTAAACAAGAGCGATAAACTAACCCCACAAGAACAGCAACAGCGAATTGAACAAGCACAAAAAGAGGTAGGAGAGGAGTTACCCATATTAGCAATATCTGCAAAAAACAACGAAGGAATAGAGGAGTTGCAACAACAACTAACCGCCTACACAACAGCCCAATACTCACTAAGCGATACCATAGTAACCAATGCGCGCCATTACGAAGCCCTTACCAAAGCAGGCTCAGCAATGCAACGCACCATTGAAGGCTTAGAGATGAATATCCCCGGCGATTTGCTGGCACAAGACATACGCGAAGCAATGCACTATATAGGCGAAATAACAGGGCAAATCAGCACCACCGACCTACTACAAACCATCTTCTCAAAGTTTTGCATCGGGAAATAAGTAGTTGATTATCAAATAGTTAAATCAATCATAAATGATTAATATAGCACTCTTTACGGGTGCTATTTTTATTTGTGCAAGCATCGTTGTTAATCGTTGCTAAGCCTTTTTACGCCTGTTTTTGTACCTCCTGTGTACCTCGCCGCTTGAAATGCGATTTTGCGTTGGCGAGGTGATGGACAAAGTTGACAATGGTTTACAATAGTTTACGATAGTTGACAGAAAGCGGGAGAAATAAAGATTAAAAACAATGTAAAAATGGCTACAAGCAGTATTAGAATTACGAAAATTTGCCAATAGTGCGGAGTTGAGTTCGTGGCTCAAAAAGTATCTACAAAGTATTGCTCGCATCGTTGTGCCAATCTCGCCTACAAACAAGCAGTGCGAGACAAGAGAGTAAAGCAGGCGGAGGCAGAAACGCTCTCAATCAAATTGGAAAAGCCAATCGAAAATGTAAAGGACAAAGAGTATCTATCATTTGCCCAAGCAGGGAAACTATTAGGGTTATCTCGTCAGGCTGTATATAATATGGTT